>JAKAPQ010000201.1 GCA_021806945.1 bacterium
TTTCTTATCGCATCGGCGGAAGAGCTGTGGTCGCGCTTCGTCCCCAACTATCTCACGGCGCTGGGGGCGTCGATCGCCGGCGTCGCGGCCTATGGGGCGCTCAAGGATTTACTCGAAGCGCTCTACCAGTTTCCGGGCGGCCTGGCCGGTGCGCGGCTCGGGTACCGGCGGGCGCTGTTGCTCTTCAACGTGCTCGCCGTGTGCGGCTATCTCGCTTTTGCGGCCGCGCAGCGCTGGTGGGTGCTCTTGATCGCTTTACCGCTGGTCGTGGCGTGGCAGGGTCTCTCGCTTCCCGCGTTGTTTGCATCGATCGGCGATAGCTTGCCTACCGGCGAGCGAAGCCTCGGTTTCGCCTACCAATCGATCGTGCGGCGCGTTCCGATCGTCGTCGCTCCGCTACTGGGCGGACTCATGATCGCGCGTCTCGGAACTACTGCAGGAATGCGAACCGCGCTACTGATCGCCGCCGTCATCGGCATCGCCGCGATCGCGTTGCAAGCGACGCGTCACCACGCCGTCGCATCAGGGGGCGCGACGCTTGCGGAACTCGTCCGCGATGCCGCGTCGCAGCACCCGCGCCTGAAGGCATTGCTGGTTTCGGATATCGTCGTGCGATTCGGGCAGGGCGTCGGCGAGATCTTCGTCGTGCTCTACGTCGTGAGCGAGCTGCACTTCTCGACGGTTACCTTCGGATGGCTCGTCGGGCTTGCGATGCTGATCTCCATCGCCGTCTACGTTCCGGCGGCCCGCATCGCCGATCGCAGCGGGCGCGAGCCGTGGGTCACGCTGACGTATGCGTTCTTCGCGTTGTTTCCGATGGTGTTGGGCTCGAGCCGGAGCCTGCCGATGCTGGTACTGGCCTTCGCGCTCATGGGTTTACGCGAGATCGGCGAGCCGGCGCGCAAGGCGATGATCGTCGATCTCGCGCGCGCGGACCGGCGCAGCGTGGACGTCGGCTCGTACTATCTCACGCGCGGGCTCGCCGTCTTCCCCGCATCGCTCGTCGGCGGCGCGCTGTGGCGTTGGGCCCCGCAAGCGACGTTCTTCGGCGCAGCGCTGCTCGCGGGGCTCGGGGCACTCGTCTTTTACGTGAGCGTCGCGCGGCGCCCAGCGGGAAGGACCGGCGACCGCTGATGCGCACCGGCGCTGCAGGCGAATGGGGAGACGGCCGCCGGCTGCGTGTGCCAGGTTTCAGACACGAAGGTAACTTCTGCCGTTAGTAGGCAATCTTCGAGCATGAAGATCGTTTGCACGGCCCTCTTCTTCGTTTTCGGCGCGCTGGCGGTGGGTTCGGCACCGGTGCGTGCGGCTTCTATTCCCGCCGCTGCCTACTCCGCGCTCCACTTCCGCAACATCGGGCCGACGAGCGGTCGTATCGATGCCGTCACCGGTGTGGCCGGCAACGCGCTCGCTTACTACGCGGGCGGGCTCGGCGGCATCTTCAGGACCACCGACGGTGGCTTGACGTGGAAAGCGATCTTCGCGCACGAGCCCGTCAGTTCGATCGGCGCGCTCGCGACCGCGCCCTCCAACGGCAAGATCGTGTACGCGGGGACGGGCGAAGCGAACCTGCGCAACGACGTCGCATTCGGCGACGGCGTGTGGAGATCGACCGATGCGGGCGTACGCTGGCATCACGTCGGGCTCGACGCTACGGGGAGTATCGCGGCCATCGCCGTGAGCCCCACCGACGCGAACACGGCGTTCGTTGCGGCGCTCGGCGATCAGTACGCACCGACGACCGAGCGCGGCATCTACCGGACTACCGACGGCGGCAAGACGTGGAAGAAGGTGCTCTACGTTGGCGAGCGTTCGGGTGGGTCGAGCGTCGCAATCGATCCGGCGAATCCGAAGATCGTCTTTGCGGGCATCTGGGAAGGCTGGCGCAATCCCTACCATCTGAACAGCGGCGGCCGCAGCGACGGCATCTACGAATCGACCGACGGCGGCGACGCCTGGACGCGCCTGCGCGGTCACGGCCTGCCGGCCGGCCCGATGGGGCGCATCGCGGTGGCCTTCGCGCCGAGCGACCCGCAACGCCTCTACGCGCTGATCGAATCGAAGGCGGGAACGCTCTGGCGCAGCGACGACGGTGGCACGACGTGGAAGCTCGTCAACGCGAGCCACGGCATCGATCAGCGGCCGTTTTACTTTACGTCGATGGCGGTCGATCCAAACGATCGCAACCACGTGTATTTCATGTCGGTCGGCATGTGGCAGACGAAG
Organism: bacterium; assembly: GCA_021806945.1. Classification (GTDB taxonomy): domain Bacteria; phylum Vulcanimicrobiota; class Vulcanimicrobiia; order Vulcanimicrobiales; family Vulcanimicrobiaceae; genus JAJYFL01. The sequence goes on from JAKAPQ010000201.1 coordinate 2,227, forward strand.
GACGGCGGCAGCAAGGTCGCGCGCGTCCTCGATACCAAAGGCGGCGATTATCACTCGATGTGGATCGACCCGCACGATTCCAAGCGCCTGGTTGCCGGTGGAGACCAGGGCGCCGAGGTTTCGGTCGACGGCGGTAAGACGTGGCTCTTGGCGCCGATCGCCATCGCCCAGTCCTATCACGTCGCCGTCGACGATCGTGTGCCGTATACCGTCTGCTCCGAAGACCAAGATGCGGGCAGCGCGTGCGGACCGAGCAACAGTCTCTCCAACGGCGGCATCGGCGCGGACGCGTGGTTCTCGGCCGGCGGCGGCGAGAGCGGCTGGATCGTCATCGACCGCACGGACTCGAACATCATCTACGGAGACGGCTATACCGGAGACGTGACGCGCTACGACCGCCGCACGCGGCAGGCGCGCGCCATCAACATTTGGCCCGAAGACGACATGGGCTGGCCCGCGCGCGATCTCAAGTACCGCTTCCAGTGGACCGCGCCGCTCGCGCTCTCGCCGTTTCGTCCGGACCTGCTCTACATGGGCGGAAACCGACTCTTCGAAACCGCCGACGGAGGCCAAACCTGGAAGGCCATCAGCCCGGATCTCACGCGTAACGAAAAGGCGCGGCAGGGCTTCTCCGGCGGTCCGGTCACGCACGACAATACCAGCGTCGAGTATTACGACACGATCTTCTCGATCGCCGAATCGCACCGTCGCCGCGGCGAGATTTGGGTCGGGACCGACGATGGTTTGGCCTGGCTTACGCTCGACGGGGGCGCGCATTGGAGCAACGTCACGCCGGCGGGTGCCGGGTACGCTCGGTGGGGGCGCGTCGATTACATCGATCCTTCGCCGTTCGATGCGGCGGCGGCGTACATGGTGGTCGACTACCACAAGAGCGGAGACCGGTCTCCGCATCTCTACAAGACCACCGATTACGGCAGAGACTGGACGTCGATCGCCGGGAACCTGCCGCGGACCAGCTACGCGCGCATGATAAAAGAAGACCCGTTCCGCCGCGGTTTGCTCTACGTGGGGACGGAGACCGGGCTGTGGGTTTCGTTCGACGACGGCGGAGCATGGCAGCCGCTTCAAAACAATCTGCCGACTGTCCCCGTCTACGATTTCACGGTGCAGAGGCACTTCGACGATCTGGTCGTCGGTACGCACGGCCGCGCGCTCTGGATTCTCGACGATATCTCTCCCTTACAGCACCTCGACGCGCAGGTGCTCTCGCAGAGCGCGTATCTGTTCCCGGTTCGGGAGGCCTATCGCTACCGTATCGGCGATTATACGCGGGGCGCGAATTATTGGAACGGCGCCAACCCGCCCTACGGCGCGGACGTCAACTTCTATCTAAAATCGGCGCC
>JAKAPQ010000039.1 GCA_021806945.1 bacterium
CGGCATCCACCAGGGTGTAGCCGGTGCGCCCCGTGCGCCACGCCTCGAGCGCCGGATGCTTCTTCACGAACGGAAACGAGCGCATCTTCTCCTGCAGCGCTTCGTCTTCGGATAGCGGATGATGCCAAGCGAGTTGGAGAAAGAAGTCGCGCATCGCGAGCGACCGTAGGAAGAGCCGCAGCGAGTGCCGCTCCTCGACGAGCAAAAACGGATCCGCGCAACGGTCGCGTACTTCGCGTACGACGGTGCGCGCGGCGATCGTTCCAAACGACAGGTGCGCGGAGAGATGCGAGGTCCGGTCGTCGGCCGGCACGTTGGCCGTCACGGCGTAGTGCAGTCCCGAACCTCCGAGAAACGCCGACAGCACGCGCCATGCCGCCTCCGGCGTAGCCTCGGTTTCAAAATCCCGCGCACCGAACTGCTCGGGCGACGGCAAGGCCTCGCTTTGCACGGCGACCCGCGCGAACGGCAACAGCAGCGGCGCCTCGAACGAAGCCACTCGCAACTTTTGCCACACGTCGAGATACGGAACGAAGGCTCGGTACCCGTCTCCCCCCGACGGGCGGGCCGCCGAGGTCTCCTCCGGCGGCAGCGCCGGCGCGTCGTGAACCACCGTCGCACGCAGGCGCGCCTCTTCCAGTTCCGCCTGCAGGCGCCCATCGGCAAGCATCCCCGTTCGATCGTAGCTCGCGCTCCAGGCCGCACCGCTCGCGCCGATCGCCCGAGCGAGATGCCGAATCGCCGCGCCGGCTGGGCCGCGGCGTACGATCAACGCCGAACCGCGCCTGCGCAGCGATGCATCGAGCGCCGCCGCCGCCCGGCAGAAAAACGCGGCCCGCCGCGGGGAACGCGAGAGGCGCGACTCAAGCGCGCGGTCGATAACGAGCAGCGGCACGATCTCGCCGTGTGCGGCCGCAGCGGCTAGCCCAGCGTGATCGTCGATGCGCAGATCGCGAACGAAGCGATAGACGACCGGAGCCATCAGCGGATCCTCACCGCAGCGACTCCACGTAGGCAGAGACGTCGTATACGTCTCGCTTCGTCAACTCGCCGGGATAGAGCTCGGGCATCGGCGAGTCGGGATCCTCGACGATCTTGACGACGGCATCGAACGAGCGGCGCAGCCGCTCGTTACGCAGGGGCGGCCCGATGCGCCCGCCCACGCCGCCAACCCCATGGCAAGCGGCACATTGCGCGGCGTAGACCGCGCTGCCGCGCCCGATGTCGGCCCCGGCCGCGCTCGCCGCGAGCGAGTGCCGCGTCGTTTCGCTCCTCGCGCACGCCGAGAGCGCGATCCCGGCCAGTAGCGCGAGCAGCAAGACGGCGAACGGACGCAACCACATGGAAGAGGCGCTTTTGCCAAAAGGTGGGCTTCTCCCCACCTGCGTAGAGTGTCGATGTGTCACAGCGAAAGATCTTCATCCGCTTCGCGCAAGCCAGCGATATCACGCGGTTTACTGCCGATCGGGTCGTAACCGGGCCGAATCCGCCACGCGGGACGTGGACGGAGCGTATCGTAAAGTGGCTGAGCGAGCAGAGTGCCGGCCGGCGTGCCGTCTTCGTGGCTGAGGACCATACCGGCTTACTTGGCACGGTGCAACTTGTCTTTGCCTTTCCGGCAGGGTACGCCGACCCCGAGGCGGCCAACGGCTTGGACGTCGCCATGATGGAGGGTCTGCGGGTTCGCGCCGACGCTCCGCCCGAGGTCGGCTCGCAACTCTTGACCGAGGTGCAGCGGCTGGCCAAGAAGCGCAGCGTTAAGACACTGACGTTCTGCCTGCCGATGAACGAGCACCGCGCTCTCCGACAAGCCAAGATGTGGGGGTTCGAAGAGTTCCGCATCATGCCCGAACCAAAGAAGATGCTCGCGTTCTTTCGGAAGTCGATCGGCTAGGAGACCGTCGGTCTCCTAATCTGCGGTACCGTCACTCATTCGGAACGTGAACGCGTCGCGATAGATGCCGGCTCGCGCATGGCCGCCGACCATCTTCGGCGTGTAACGCGCCTTCATGGCCGCCGTGCAGACCGCGACGTCGAGGACTTCGTATCCCGAGGACTCCGTGATGATGCATTGGGTGGGCTTACCGTGCTTGTCTATGCGCACCTCGAAGGCCGCCGTGCCGTGCGCGCCCTCGTCGTATGCGATCAGCGGAGGCTGCGGCGTGATCGCCGTGTCGCCGCCGATGGGCGCGGCTGCGCGAGTCGGATACGCCGGAACGATCTGGAGCGATTCCGCACTGTTGGCGCGGGCTTGCGGTGCCGTCTCGCTGAGCGACGTGGTCGTGGTCTGGGCAACCGTGGTCCACTCGCCGCGGCGCCAGATCGGTAGGTTGGAAGCCGCACTCGTCGCCGCGGGATCGGGGTGGACGGTAACCCGTCCGATCTGCCGCCCGGAACGCGCGATCTGGAGTGCGACGCTCTCGGCGCGCCCCGAGGCGGCGGGTGCCTGCGAGAGACGCACGACATTATGAACGACCAGCAGATGCCGCTGCGGCAGCGGCAGCGCCGCCTGCGGCGCGGGCGCGCTGCGGCGTTCGAGCACGATCCGGGTCGCACCCGCGTCGATGACGACCGGAGCGGCCAGCCCCGGGTTGAAGCGCGCGAAGCCCGCGGCGATGGCCGCATGGAGCGCGAGCGAAAGCACCACGGCGGCTCCCAGGGAGACGAACGCGAGTCGCCGGAGCCGCCCGCGCCGGTGCGCCGGTAACGCGCCGATCTCCGGCTCCCACAGCTCGCCATCCCGCGCCTCGGCTACCAGGCGCGCGGCTCGCCCGATCTCGAGCTCGCCGCCGAAGGCCTGCAAACACGCGGCGCACCGGGAGAGGTGTTCGCGATACTCCATCCGCTGCGAATCCGTCGCTTCGCCCAAAGCTATTGCGCCGGCAATCTCCGCCGCGCGCCGATGGGTGCCGGCGCTCACGGCCGCTCCGCCATGACGCCGCGCAGCGTGCGCACGGCTCGGCAGACGCGTTGCCGAACGGCCTGCGCGCTCGATCCCAGCATCGCCGCCGCCTCGGTCGACGAATACCCGGCGTAGAGCGTCAGCAGAACGGCCGCCGCCTGGTCGCCGGGTAATCGTCCCATCGCCACTTGAAGGTCGATCGAAGCCGCGCTGCGCTCGTCGATGCGCAGCCCCCGCATCTCGACATCGCGATCCAGCCCCGTCCATCGCAGCACGTTTTTTTTCCTCAGATGTGAGATCGCGGCGTTGGTCGCGGAGCGGTACAGCCACCCCGCCGTCAGCGGGCGCTCGGGCTCACGCTGCAGCGTTCTGTAGGCGGCGAGAAATACGTCTTGCACGATGTCCAGCGCGATATCCGGGTCCCCGATCATGCGGCGGACGTAGCGTGCGAGTTTCGTCTGGTTCTCCCGCACCAGCGACTCTACGCGTCCCTGCGCCTGGGACGCCCCGGTGGCGACGAGGTAGACCTGCTCCACGTTGAGGCCCCCCTTTCTAACCTAACGCCAGGATACGCCCTCCTGTGACGTTTGTCGCCGGTCCCCGCTTCGGCACGCTCCGCACGTACCCCGGCGCGGATCCTCCTAGGAGTTCGGCTCGAACACCTTATCCGGGATGTATGCGTTGAGATTGAAATTGCTGTAGGTCGACCGCATCTGCGCCGAGTACTGTGGCGTTTCCACCGAGCCCGACTGCCCGGTGACGAGCAGATTCCCGTCGATCTTGGAATACGTCTGGTGCAGTTCGGCATAGCCGCCGTCGTTATAGATCCAGCGCATATATGCAATCGTCGCCGTCGCGTCGTTTACGGTGACGTCGATACGGCCGATGCGGCCGTGCTTGCGCGGTACGAGCCGGAGTCTCGTGTACGTGCCGTCGTTTCCGAGCGTCGATACGCGGTAGACACGGTCCCAGCGCGACGGGCTTTCGATCTCCGGATAGACCTTGCCGAACTGCGCGGCGATCGCCGGCAAGCCGCTCGTAAAGACCACTTTGTTCTTATCCGGTTCCTTGTGATAGTACGTACCATCTAAGGTCGGGCTCAGCGAAACGAAGGCGTGCAGTTGTACGTCGGCATGTATGGAGGCGGTATAGCTGTGCAGATGCGGGTTCAAATCCTCCATGCGCTGCAGAAGCGTCTGTGGCGCCGCTAAGGCAGGCTGCAGGCAGGCAAGCACGGCGATCAGCGGCGCAAAAAGCAGCGCACGTTTGGCGCGTATCATGGTCGTTCTAACGTGTTCTTGCTCTGTAACGGTTCCAAAGCGAGGGAGATTTCCTCGCGAACTCCCGCATCGGCCTCGCTCGCAAGCGACGATCGCAGTGCGGCAATCGCTGCCGGAGAGGCGATGCGCCCGAGCGCCCAAGCGGCGTGTCCGCGTACAATCGGATGCGAATCCCCGCCGAGCGCCTCTCGCAGCGCCGAGACGGCGGAGCGATCGAGGCTGTTGCCCAGCGCGACGGCGGCGTTACGCCGCAGTACGGGCGCACCGCGCCAACCCATCGCCGTGTTGCGGAAAGACCGCGCGAACTCGTCGCCGCGCACCTTCAACAGATCGACCAAAGACGGCGTCGCCATCATCTCGGAGAGCGGCCGGTTCTCGAGCGCGGCGCTCTCTCCGGCGAGCTGGGTCGGCGGGCAGACCTCCTGGCAGATGTCGCAGCCCCACACCCACAGGCCGAGCGCCGGACGCATCTCGCGCGGGATTCCGTCCTTCCGCTGCGTCAAGTCCGCGATGCACCGCGTAGCGTCGATCGTGTAATCGCCGCGCAGCGCCGCGGTCGGGCAGGCCGCGACGCAGCGCGAACAGCGCCCGCACGAGGTGCGCAGGGGCTCGTCGAGCGCGAGGTCGAGCGTCGTTACGATTTCGCCGAGAAATACGAACGATCCGAGCCGCGGCGCGATGAGATTGGTATGCTTGCCGATCCACCCTAAACCGGCTCGCGCGGCAAATGCCCGTTCCGCAATCGGTTTGGTATCGCAGGCGACGGCGGTGACGCTGCCGCCCGCGGCGGCGTCGATGCGCGCAGCAATCTGCACGAGCATCGCCCGGACGCGGCGATGGTAGTCGCGCGACCAGGCGTACCTCGAGACCCGCCCACGTAGCGGCGCGGGCCGGGCGGGCGGCGTCGCATAAGGGATCGCGACGCAGATGACGCAGCGCGCGCCGGGAAGCAGCCCCTCCGGGGCGGCCGCCTTCCGTGCGTAGGCTCGGTCGTATGGCCACGTCGCCAGGTCCCCGCGGGTAAACGCCTCACGCATCGAGGCCTCGGTGCGTTCGTCGCGCCGGGCGGACGCCACGCGAACGGCACGGGCTCCAAGTTCGAACGCAGCGCGAACGGCGAGTTCGCGCATCGCTCCCGGATCAGAGCGTGGCAAGCGGTCCGTCGCGTACGGGAAAGACGGCGTCGATCTCCGCGATATCGCCGGCCTCGAGCCGCCAGCCGGCGGCGCCCGCATTTTCCTCAACGTGTTCCACGCGCGACGCCTTCGGAATGGCAAATGCATGCGGCTCGCGCGTGAGGAAATTCAAGATCACCTGCCGAGGGGTCTTGCCGTAACGCTCCCCGATGCGCGATAGTACGCCGCCGGCCGCCGCCGCCTTGCGCGGGAATCGCCCTCGCCCGAAAGGCGTATACGCGACGACCGCGATTCCGTGCAGCGCGCAGTACGGCATCAGGCGCGTCTCGATGCCGCGCTCGTGCAGGTGATAGAGGAGTTGGTCGCACGCAAGCTCGGCACGCCGTAAGTACGAAGCGGCGGCGCGCAATTGGTCGACGTCGAAATTGCTCACGCCGATGTAGCGCGTCTTACCTTGCTCGACCAGCCCTTCGAGCGCGCCCATCGTCTCTTCGAGCGGGTGCGCGCCAGGCCAGTGCAACATGTAGAGGTCGAGGTACTCGGTTTGCAGGCGGCGCAGGGAACTCTCGCATGCCCGCACCGTACCCGCGTACGATGCGTTCCCCGGCAACACCTTACTTGCCAGAAAGAGCCGCTCGCGCGGGATCCCGGCGATAGTTTGCCCCACGATCTCCTCGACGCGCCCTCCGCCGTACATCTCGGCCATGTCGACGTGCGTCATTCCAAGTTCGATTCCGCGCCTAAGGGACCGCCGCGCCTCCTCGAGCCGCAGACCGCTCTCGGGCAGGTCCCACGTGCCCTGCCCGATCTCCGGCAGCTCCGCACCGTTCGACCCGAACGGTTTTCGAATCACAGAGCGGCATCTTTTGCCGACAGCACGGGCTCGCCATCGAGCTGCCAGTCGATGGCGATCTGCGGATCGCGCCAACTCACCGCGCGTTCGTGTGCCGGATCGTAGAGCGCCGTCTGCTTGTACATGACGATCGCCTCGTCGCTGCGCGTGTAGAACCCGTGGGCGAAGCCCGCCGGAATGTAGAGCTGCCGATGATTTTCGCCCGTGAGTTCGGCACCGTCCCAGCACCGGTACGTCGGCGAGCCCTCGCGCATATCGACGAAAACGTCGTAGACGCAACCCGCAAGGCATTGGACGAGCTTCGCCATGCGCAGATCGTAGTGCATGCCGCGCAGCACGCCCTTGCGCGAAAGCGAGACGTTATCTTGCACGAAAGGCCCCGCGATGCCGAGTTCGGCGTAGCGCGGTTCGCGATAAGTCTCTTTAAAATATCCGCGCGCGTCGGCGTAGACGGAGGGCCGGACGAGCCGAACCTCAGAGAATTTCGTCGGCAGTATCTCGAGCATCGCGCCTCCTTTCGCCGTTATTTACGAACGCGCGCCTTTCAAGGGCTCACGACGGGATGCAGCAGGCGGTAGACCGGCGGATACCCCGGGTCGTTGTTCGCGGTATACTTCAAAATGAGTTTGAAGAGCGGGTTCGCCTTGGTCGGCTGAGGAACGTTCGCGATCGTGTAGTACACGGTGATCCCTTGTCCCGGGAAAACTTTTCTGCTCGTCAGCGGATCGCCGGCGCTGGAGAAGGGCGTTTGGTCGCCGTCTGCCGTCGTGCCGTCTTTATAAAGCGCCGTGACGGCCAAGTTGGGCGCCCAGTCCTCCTCGCTCTGCGTGTTTTTCGCGGGAACCTCGAAGACGAGATAGCCATTGGGCGCGGTGGCCGTTCCGGCGTAACTCGACGCGCCTTGCGCGAACGGATCCGTCGCGGGCACCCAGTGGATCGCCTTGATGCGGTAGTTGTAACCGGTGATGTGGAACTGCTGGTTCATGCCGATGACGTCGCCCTTCATCTGCCCCCGGCCGGGAACCTTGGGCGCGGCGATGGCCAGCGACGAAAAAAGAATTAGCATTACGGCGGTGATGGATGCGCGAATCATGGCTTGCTCCTATCGTCATGTGGTGTCGATCGTGAAGTCGCACCGAAAGCACGTATACCACGCGGAAAGCGGTACGCCTTCGCCGAGCGTTTCAGACCGGGCATCCCAGCCGCGACGGCCGAGCCGGCGATCCCTCTTCGCCGAATTGTACCGCGAGATGCGGCTGCGACGCAGCCCTCCTGCGTTAGGTCCCGGCGAAAGCATGTGACGGCACGCCTCTCTTCCCGCAGCTGCGCGTACTCCCGGCACTCCGACAGGCTCCTAGCCGCCAACCTCGCTGAAGGCTCGCATGCGCGAGGCGGCTTCGCCGAGCTGCAGGTGATGGCGCTCGGGCTTGATCAGCATGGCAGACTGCAGCATCTCCGCGATAGCCTCTTCGCCCGCGCCGCTGCGAAGTGGTGTGCGCAGATCGATCTGGTGATCGCCGAAAAGGCACAGGCGCAACCGTCCGTCCGCCGTCAAGCGCACGCGGTTGCAGCGCTCGCAGTAGTCGTGCGAAAGCGGGCTGATCACGCCGATCGCGCCGGGAGCACCGGGGAAAGCGTAGTATCTCGCCGGACCGTTGCCGGCCGGCCCCTTGTAAGGCAGCAGATCTCCGATTGCACGCAGCGCCGAAAGGATCTCGTCTGAAGAGAGATAGGCATCGCGTTGTAAAGCAAGGTTTTCGTGCACGGGCATCATCTCGATGAAACGAACGAAGACGCGCCGCCGCCGCGTCCATTCGGCGAAAGCCGCGATTTCGTCGTCGTTGGTGCCGCGCATGACGACGCAGTTGATCTTCACCGGTTCGAGCCCGCGCGCGAGCGCGGCATCGATCCCCGCAAGCACCCGATCCAACCCCGGGCGCCGCGCGATCGTCTCGAAGCGCTTCGCATCGAGCGTGTCGAGCGAGACGTTCACGCGCGCAAGTCCCGCGTCGGCGAGCGCGTCGATCTGCTCTTCCAGAAGCAGTCCGTTGGTCGAGAGCGCAACGTCCTCGATGCCCGGGAGGGTGGCAATCGCGGCAACGAGGCGTTCGAGATTCCTGCGAACCAGCGGCTCGCCGCCGCTTAAACGCACGCTTCTCACCCCGACCGAAGCCGCCGCCTTCACCAGGCGAACGATCTCCTCGTACGAGAGAATCTCAGATCTGGCTATCCACGGCAAACCGCGTTCCGGCATGCAGTAGACGCAGCGGAGGTTGCACTTGTCCGTGACCGATATCCGCAGGTACGTGATCGGCCGGTTGAACTGATCGGTAAGCGCCGCCCCCGTCAGATCGATGGTCGTGAGTGCCACTCTTGCGATCTTCCCCCGTAAGCGAGGCGGGCCCTACTGTATCTACGCTTCGCCTCCCGTACGCTTGTATCAGTTCTTCGCCACAGTAGTACTAAAAGAACTCGAAGTCCGATCTCTGAGCGGCGTATGCGAGGAGCCCGCCCCGCAGGTGGCGGACGCGCGTAAAACCCGCGTCGCGCAGGCGCCGCGCGGCCCACATGGATTTTTGCCCGACCCGGCACGCGACCACGTAACGCAGGCTCGAGTCGAGTTCGTGCATGCGGGCTTCGAACGCCGAAGCCGGAAGGTGCAGCGATCCCGGCAGCGTGCCGAGCACCGCCTCGTGCGGCTCGCGCACGTCGATCAGTTGGGCATCGCCCAGGGCTGCGTCGAGATCTCGCGCGTCGATCTCATCGGGGTCCTCGGGTTCGTCGTCCGGCTCGGGCGGCAGCACGTCGACGATCGTCGCGCGCTCGCCGCAGGCACGGCACTCCGGATCGGCAGAGACGGCGATCTCGCGCATACGCGCGCCCAGTGCGTCGACGAGCAGCAGACGGCCGACGAGGGGATCGCCGATGCCGAGCACTAATTTGAGCGCCTCGCTCGCCTGCAGCGCTCCGACGATACCCGCAAGTACGCCGAGCACCCCGCCTTCGGCACAGGTCGGCACGCTGCCGCGCGGCGGAGCCTGTGGAAAAAGACACCGGTAACACGGTCCGCGCTCGCGCCAAAAGACGCTGACCTGTCCGTCGAAACGGAAGATCGATCCGTAGACGTCCGGTTTGTTTTCGAGCGTGCATGCGTCGCTGACGAGATACCGCGTCTCGAAACGGTCCGTGCAGTCGAGCACGACATCGTAGAGCGCGACGAGCGCTCGCGCGTTACCGGCATCGAAGCGAACGGGGATAGAATCGAGCGCGATCAAGGGGTTCATCGCGTGCAGGCGGTCGACGGCCGCCTGCACCTTCGGCTTGCCGAGATCGGCGGTAGCGTAGAGCGTCTGGCGCTGCAGATTGGTCTCGTCGACGCAATCGTCGTCCATCACGCCGATTCGGCCTACGCCCGCCGCGGCCAGATACTGCAGCGCGGGCGATCCCAAGCCGCCGGCTCCGATGCAGAGCATGCGGGCGGCCGCGAGTTTTGCCTGCCCCGCGAGACCCACTTCAGGGATGAGCAGGTGCCGGCTATACCGCCGTAGCCCGCGCGTCCCGGCTAATCCCGCGGATGCCGCTCGTTCAACCACTGCAGCACCTCGGTGCGCGCGTTTTCGCCCGCGTAGGTGTGATCGCTCGAGATGAGCGCGTAGCGCTTGGGTTCGGGCGCGCGCGCGTACAGCGCCTCCACGCTGCGCCGGTCGACCATTGCATCGCGGTCCGCGGCGACGTAGAGTTGCGGGCGGCCGGCGAGGCGAGCCAGCGCCGCATCGTAACGTCCCTCTGCGCCGCGAACGAGGTCGAGCAAGTTGAGCCCGTCCACGTACGAGGACCGGAAATCGGCGGTGACTTTGCCCTGGAGCGCATCGATTGCGGTCGGACGGCCGTAACCCGCCGCGATCGCGATGGTGCCGGCAATCCCCGGATCGGCGGCTGCGGTAAAGAGTGCCGTCATCGCGCCCATGCTATGCCCCATCGCGTAGATCGGCACATCGTGCCGTTCGCGCACGTAGGCGACCACGGCCGACATCGCGTCGACGAGATCTTCGACGCCGCGGAGAACGCCGCCGCTCGCGCCCAATTTATGCCCGGGAAAGTCTAAGCTGAAGACGCCGTAACCGTGGCTCGCAAGAAAACCGCACAAAAAATCGAGGTTGTGCTTGGAACTCGAGTAGCCGTGGCCTGCCACGATGCACGGACCGCGCGCGCGCCGCGCCTCGTAGCCGAGAACGGCCACCTCGTTTCTTTGCGCTGCGACGCGAAAGAGATCGACGTTCACGGCCGGTCGGGCTCGGCGCAGTCGTTTTCGATCCACCGGCTCGCGCCGTCGCCGTAATGCTCCTTCTTCCAGATCGGCGCGCGCGCTTTGAGCTCGTCGATGCAGTACCGGCACGCGTCGAATGCGACCGCGCGATGCGGCGCCGCCACTGCGACCGCAACCGCCGTCTCGCCGACGCGCAGTTCGCCGACGCGGTGATGGATCGCGATCTCGCATGGACCGAAGCGTTCGACCGCCTCGCGGGCGATCCGGTCGAACTCCGAGAGTGCCAGCGGCTCGTAGGCTTCGTACGTCAGCCCCGTAACGGTACGCCCGTCGCCCGAACGATCGCGTACCGCCCCTGCGAATGCAATCGCAGCGCCGCACGCGTCGCTCCGCATCGCCGCCGCCAGCGCGCCTGCGTCGATGCAGTCGCGCACGATCGCGTGCACCTAGCCGCCCCCCACCGGCGGCAGGAAAGCGAGTTCGTCCCCCTCGCTTAACGGTTCGGCGCGATCGGAGAGGAGACGGCCATTGCGAGCGATGCGCGTCGATCCTGCGAGCGGGAGCAGCCCGGCGCACCTCTCGGCGAGATGCGCCCACGCATCCTCTGCGGTCGCACCGTCGCGTACGTCGAGTTCGAAACGATCGCCGCCGAGCAGTTCGCGCAAGCGCGCGAAGGCGAGAACCTTCACCTTCATCGCTACGCGAGTCTCTTCTCGACGCCTCGCCGCGGCTGCAGGACGAAGCGTTCGATGGCACCCGCGACGCCGTCTTCCGCGTTCCCCGCGGTCACGTATGCGACGGCCTCGCGCACCTCGGCCGAGGCGTTACCCATCGCAACGCCGATGCCCGCCCAGCGCAGCATCGGCACGTCGTTTGGCGAATCGCCGACCGCGAGCACGCGCTCCCGAGAGATTTGAAAATCCGCGCACAGGCGCGCCAGCGCGCGCTGCTTCGTCGCCTCGCGACTCGTAACCGCACACTCGACGAAGTCGCCCCAAGACTCGTACTTGTAATGCAGCGGCAGGTCGGAGAACTCGCGTTCCATGGCGGCAACCGATTCGCGACCGAGGAAACGCAGAAAGGTCGGTGCCTCCGAAAGCACCTCCGTGAGGCTTTGCACTTCGCGCCAAGCGGGACCAGCCATCTCCTGCATGTGAATCGCGCTCCCCTCGAGACGGTGAAAGCGCTCCTCCGTATAGACGGCGATCGAGAGCCCGTGCCGCTGTGCGTACTCGACCATGGGCTTTGCGTAGCGGAGCGGAACCGGGATATGCCCGAGGGTGCGGTCCGCGCCGAAATCTTTCGTTAGCGCCCCATGCGCGCAGATGACCGGCAGGTTGAGACCGAGCTCCTTGCTGAGCGCGATCGGCATGTCGACGCCGCGACCGGTAACCAGGACGATGCGAACGCCCCGCTCGAGGGCGGCACGGATGGCGCTGCGATTGCGCGGCGATACGCGGTCCTGCGGGTCCAGCAGCGTTCCATCGAGGTCCAGGGCAACGAGGTCGACAGGCATCACGTCAATGGTATACCCCGTGTCAACCGAACGCCCTTCGGGCGGAGTTCCGGAGGCCGGCGTGCAACACTTGCGCCTCTCGGCTCGTTGCGGGAGTGAAAAGAGATCGATCGCCCATGCTACGTATCACGCTCACGGCTCTCATCGCGCTCAGCCTCGGATCGGCGGCCGCCGCCGCTGCCCCCTGCACGCACGAGACCCTCACCGTCCTCGGCACGCCGGTCGCGGTTACGTACTGCGTCGTCGCCGCGGGCCCGGTCACCTCGGGGCACGAACTGCCCGTCACCGTGCGCGAAAGCTACGGTGACGCCTCGGGGACCTTCACCCGGGAGCGGAGCCTCGACTTCATCGCCGGCGAAGATCCGTCGCGCGTGATCGAGGACGTACCGCTCGGCGCGCTCCACCTGAACGGCACGCTCCACCTCACCCTGCTCCTGCGCGCCGGGCAGGTCGCCATCGAGAGCGCCATCCTGACGCCGGGTGCCGTCATCATCAAATAGGGCCGGTGCAACCAACGAGCCGCCGGCTGGATTGAAGGTTGACATGCGGCGACGCTACATCGCGTTCAATAATTCCAAGATCCCCGACGGCTGTCGATAGGAGCCTGCATTCCCGCATGGCCTGTACGGCGTTTTCACCGAATCTCACGGCTCGCGAGCAAGCGCACCATCTGTACGAGACGATTCCACCCGGGCTCTTCAAAGCCGAAGATGCAGCGGAAACGATCGCCTGGCGCATCAGCCCCGAGCCGTTCGCTTTATCCCCGAAGACGCTCGACGACATCGTCCAAACCGGACGCGACCTGTTTGCTTTCTACCGGGCGATCAACAGTCTGTACAACCGCAGCGTGCGGGGCAGCGCGCCGGCGTTCGTCGCGGCCTATCTCGATCAGGGCAAGCCGGAGTATATCGTCAGGCTTTCGCGCCAGAACCGTTTCAAACAGGATATCCCACACGTCATCCGGCCGGACTTGATCCTTACCGACGGCGGCTTCATCGCGAGCGAGCTCGACAGCGTCCCGGGCGGAATGGGTTTCCTCGGCGCCATGTCCGAGGCGTACTGCAAGATCGGCATGGAGAGCATCGGCGGAGCTCTGGGCATTCCGTCGGCTTTCGCGCAGATGCTGCGCGCGATGACCGCGTCGGATCTGCCGTGCGTCGCGATCGTCGTCTCCGAGGAGTCGGCCGACTACCGGCCGGAGCTGCAGTGGCTGGCCGATACGGTGCGCCGCGAAGGTCTGCTCGATGCCTACGTCTGCGCGCCCCAGGATATCGTCTTCACCGAAGATGCGCTCTTCGTGCGCCTACCGGACGGCCGCGAGGAAAAGATCCAAGCGCTGTACCGGAACTTCGAGCTCTTCGATCTGCTCAACGTCCCCAAGCAAGAACTGATGCTGTACGCAGCGCGCCACAACCGCGTGAAGATGACGCCGCCGCCCAAAGCGCAGCTCGAGGAGAAACTCTCGTTTGCCTTGCTGCACCATCCCTCGCTCGCCCAGCTCTGGCAGACCGAGCTCGGCGGCGACGGTAAAGAGATCTACCGCAGGCTCAAAACGCTCTTTCCGCAGACGTGGGTCATCGATCCGCGGCCGCTTCCGCCCCACGGCGTTATCTACGGCCTCGACGCTGCGGGCGCGCCGGTAAGCGACTGGCGCCAGCTCGTCGCGCTCGGCAAGAGCGAGCGCGATTACGTCGTGAAACCTTCGGGATTCTCGGAGCTGGCGTGGGGCTCTCGCGGCGTCCGCGTGGCCAACGACCTTACTAAGGATGAATGGACCGAAACGCTGGAAGAATCGATCCGCGATTTCCACAAGACCCCGCGCATCCTCCAGCGCTTTCACAAGGGCAAGCGCGTTCGCCAATCCTACTTCGACCGCGAACGTGACGAGGTGCGCCAGTTCGACGGGCGCGTCCGCCTCTGTCCGTACTATTTCGTAACCGGCACCTGCGGCGATCCGGCACAGTCCGTGCGCCTCGGCGGCATCCTCGCAACGATCGCTCCCGCCGATAAACGGCTCATCCACGGCATGACCGACGCCGTCATGGCGCCGTGCGTCGTGAGCGACGCCGGGAATTAGGAGGCTGTCGGAGTTGAGCCGACAGCCTCCTTAACGAATTCGCTCGACCTCGATGCTCTGCGCGGGCACGCTCATCTCGTCGAGCAGCATCGTGCGCGGATCGTACCATTCCGTAAAGGCGACGGGCGAGCTCACGGAGAGGGCGACGTCCTCGGGCGGCACGCCCGCCGGGCGATCCGGCGTGAGGGCGGCATCGGGCGAGATTGCCACGCCGGCATCGTACATCGGCGCCAGCCCGAAGACCGTGGGGTCGTTCCAAGCGTGAAGCTGGGCCGGCAAGATGAAAAAGCCGCCGAGCATGCTGCCGTCGAGAATGACGAACTGCTTGGTTCCGGGCTGTAGCGCGAACGTCTTGGTAGCGCCGGCGGTGGTCTCGGTTGCGGAGGTGCCGTCGAGAACGACCCGGTCCTGCATGCTCCGGCCCGCCATCGCGTAGGTCGCGGCGTAGGCCGTCGGAACCAGCGACGCGGAGAGGGTCATCGACGTCTTCGCGCTGCCCGCACTCCCTTGAAGCGACGCGTCGGCCGCTTCGCTCACGGTCAAGACGCCGCCGCTGCGCTTGACCGTAATGACCGTCTTGCCGATCGGCGTGCCTCCGAGCGAGGCTTGGTAGGTATACGTACCGTCGGACGGAGCGGCCGCGGCGCTCGCGACGGGCGGCGGCGGCGTGAAGATCACGGGAAGCATACTCTTTCCTTTCGGGCGCGCCCGATGACGTCGAGCAGGCGGTCGATCTCGTCAAACGTGTTGTAGCCATGGGGAGAGACGCGGATGCCGGTAGGCCGGTAGGTCGTCACGATCCCTTCGCTCGCAAGCACTTTGCCCAGCGCGACCGGGTCGGTGCCGGGGAACACGAACGTAACGATGCCCGAAGAGCATCCGTCACCGCGCAGCGTTTTAACCTCGGCGCCGCAAGCAAGCAGCCCCTCGTACAAGCGGTCCGTCAGCGCGAGGACGTGCTCCGCGATCAGCCCTGCGCTCGGGCCGCCCAAGAGGCCGCACGACTCTGCGAGCGAGAGCGCGCCGATAAAGTTCGGGGTGCCCCCTTCGAAGCGGCCGGCGCCGGCGACCGGCGGCTGCTCGTAGTTGAGGAAATCCCACATGTCCGCGACGGAACGCCAGCCCGGAGCGGCCAGCCGCAAGCGGTCGATGAGGTTCTCCCGCACGTACAGGAAGCTCACGCCTTGCAGCGCCATCATCCACTTGGCGCCGCCGCAATAGAGCGCGTCGATCCCGCAGGCGCGCACGTCCAGGCCGAACGCGCCGAGGCCTTGGATCGCGTCGACGCAGAGAAGCGCGCCGGCAGCGTGCGCGACCTCGCCGAGCGACGCGAGATCGTGGCGGTAGCCGTCGGCAAACGAGACCCACGATACCGCGACAACGCGCGTGCGCGCGGTGATATGCCGCCGCAGTACTCCAGGGGTGAGGCGCTCGCGCTCGGCGTTCACGAAGCGCACGTTCACGCCGCGATCGCGCAGCGCCAGCCACGGCTGCACGTTCGCTGGGAACTCGTTGTCGCAGAGCAACACCTCGTCGCCGGGACGCCAGTCCAAGCCGCCCGCCAGCGCGAGAGCTCCGTCGCCGGTGTTGCGCAGAAACGCAATCTCCGCGCCGCCGGCGCCGATGAACCGGGCGACCGCTTCGCGATACTCCGGCATCTTCGCTTCGATGGGATAGGTACCCATGACGCCGGCGGCGGCATGGGCGTCGACAAAGGCGTGGAGCGCCGCACGCGTGGGCTGCGGCAAGACCCCTACCGCTGCGTGATTTAGGTACGCATAGGTTGAAGTGACCGCGAACAGGTCACGCGATAGGGGCGTCTCGCTCACGCCGTACCGAGCATCTCCTTGGTGTGCCACGCAATGTTGTTCGCGCGGTCGCCCACGCGTTCGAGCGAGGCGAGCACGAAGAGCATGCGCGTGCCGGCGCGAACCATCTCGGGATCGGTCTGCATCTCTTCCTGCAGCGCCTTGATGCCGCGCTTGTAGAGCAGATCCACTTCGTCGTCTTGTTCGATGACGTCTTCGGCCAGCGCAGTATCGCGTTCGGTGTAGGCGCGCATCGCGTCTAGCAGCATCGCGTGCGCCGCGCCCGCAATTCTATCGATTTCCACGCGCGCCGGCCGAAGCGGGACGTCGGCGAGCTTGATCGCGTGTTTCGCGATATCGACGGCGTAATCGCCGACGCGCTCCAGGTCCGTCGCAATCTCCAGCATCGCGGCAATCTCGCGCAGTTCGCCGGCAACCGGCTGCTGCCGCCAGATCAGCTCGATGCACGAAGCCTCGATCTTGCGCCGGAGGTCGTCTACCGCGTCGTCGCCGGCCACCACGCGCGCGCCGGCGGCGGAGTCGCGGCGTTCCAGCGCCTCGACCGCCACGCGGATGGCATCGCTCGTCAACGCGCCGAGCCGGACGACGTCCAGTCGCGTGGCTTCCAGCGCTTCGTGATACGCGGTACGCAAGAGTATCCCCCGAAAGATTTTTGAAGTTCTCCACAGTATAGCCGCAAAGGTCCGGAGAACGCAATCGGACTGCTCGATAAGGAGGCTCTCGTTCGTGACTGAGATTGCAAGGGTCGGCGTCTGCGGCGCCGGCTTGATGGGAAGCGG
>JAKAPQ010000202.1 GCA_021806945.1 bacterium
TGATGAGCCCGACCGTGCCTTCGCCGCCGAGATCGACGCCCTCGTAGAGCGCCTGGGCGATCTGCATGGCGCGGCGAACGCGCAGGTGCAACTTGCGCGAGGCTTCCTGCTGAAGCGTCGAGGTCGTAAACGGCGCGGGCGCGTGGCGCCTCACCTCGCGGCGTTTGACCGAAGCCACCGCGAAAGCGGCATCCCGCAGGTCTGCGAGAACGCGATCGGCCTCGGCTTGGCTGCGGACCTCGAACTTCGCGCCGTCGCGGGCTACCACGTCGGCGGCGAAAACCGGCTCCGGCTGCGAAGGAGCGCTGAGCTGCACGGTAACCGACCAGTACTCCTTGGGATCGAACGCCCCGATCTCGCGTTCCCGATCGACGATCAATTTGACCGCAACCGACTGAACGCGGCCGGCCGAGAGGCCTCCGCGCACCTTGGCCCAGAGCAGTGGGGAGATCTTGTAACCCACCAGCCGGTCCAAGATGCGCCGCGCCTGCTGCGCGTTGACCCGGTCGATATCGATCGCGTGCGGGTCACCGAGTGCCGCCAGCGCGGCCTCCTTCGTGATCTCGTGCAACTCGATCCGCTTGGGCTTCTCGAGCTTCAGCAGCTCGGCCAGATGCCAGGCGATCGCTTCGCCTTCGCGGTCGGGGTCGGTAGCGAGGAAGACGTCGCTCGCGCCCTTGACTGCCGCTTTGAGCTCCTTGATAACGTCGCCCTTGCCCTTGATCGTCAGGTATCTCGGCGTGAAGCCGTTCTCCACGTCGACGCCCAGCGTGCTCTTGGGAAGATCGCGGACGTGCCCGACGGATGCCTTGACGACGTACCGCGCCGGCAGAAACTTCTTGATGGTACGCGCCTTCGTGGGCGATTCCACGATAATCACGGGCTTTTTCACGGGCCTTAGTATAACCCCGCCGTCAACCCCACGGCAATGAGCGCGCTCCGAATCGACCGGATCGCGGGCCGATTCGGAGCGCGCCGGCGGCGCCGCGGCACCGCGCGCGAGCGCTCGCAATGCCATGCGGCGCTCAGGTTGATTTGCATTATTGCCGAAAATTACTTATGATGCGCACAAAGCGCCTCTGTGCGCTATCCAAACTTCTCGAGTTCGTCCCTGGGGGACGAGGAGGAATGCATGGATTCCGACTTGATGCAAAACGGCGGCACGATGGTTGAAGAAAAGAAACCGAGCCGCGGCGGACGCCGTAAATCCGGTGGACGCAAGAAGGCCGTCCGCAAGGCAGCCGCCAGCAAAGCGCCAGCGCGTAAGAAGACCGCCGGACGTAAGAAAGTCGCCGGGCGTAAGAAAACCGCCGGGCGTAAGAAAACCGCCGGACGCAAGAAAGCTGCCGGACGCAAGAAAGCCGCCGGACGTAAGAAAGCCGGCGGACGCAAGAAAGTCGCCGGACGTAAGAAAGCCGGCGGACGCAAGAAAGCCGCCGGACGTAAGAAAGCCGGCGGACGCAAGAAAGCTGCCGGGGCAAAGAAGAGCGGCGGACGCAAGAAGGCCGCTCGGAAAACCTCTCGCAAGAAGAAGGCCTAAACGGCCCGTTGAAGCCTAGCAGGCTGTGGAAGAGCGATCGCAATGCGATCGCTCTTCCACTTTTTCTAGGAGGCTGCCGGAGTTGAGCCGTTTTCGGATTCGGTCAGACGACGATCCGAAGGGTCGGATCGTCGGCAGAGACCACCATATCGGCCTCGTACGCACGCATCGCCACGACGAGGTCTTCCTGGTCGAGTTTACGGAGACTCCGAAACACATCGTGCGAAACGACGACCACGCGTTCTTTATCCATACCGTTCCAATAGTACTGGCACGTTGCTAAGAGGCCATCGGAGTCGAGCCGCCGAGGAGATCGGGCGCGCGGCCGCCGTGCTCTCCCACCCAATGGCACGCAGCCGAGTGACCCGGGGCGTACTGCTCGAACGGCGGTATCTCGATCTTACAGCGATCGAATGCGATCGGGCAGCGCGTGTGGAAGCGGCAGCCCGTTGGCGGGTTCACGGGAGAGGGGATGTCGCCGGTCAGCACGATGCGCTTGCGCCGCGACTCGACGTGCGGATCCGGAATCGGAATCGCACTGAGCAGCGCCTG
The DNA here is from genome assembly GCA_021806945.1 of bacterium. Classification (GTDB taxonomy): domain Bacteria; phylum Vulcanimicrobiota; class Vulcanimicrobiia; order Vulcanimicrobiales; family Vulcanimicrobiaceae; genus JAJYFL01. Next base: position 2,093 of record JAKAPQ010000202.1, read on the forward strand.
GGTGTAGGGGTGTAGGGGATTTTCGTAAAGATCGTCACGATCGGCGATCTCCATGATCTTCCCGACGTACATGACCGCGACGCGCGTGCTGATGTGGCGAACCACCGAAAGGTCGTGCGCGATAAAAAGGTAGGTCAGCCCCAACTGCTGCTGCAGGTCTTCGAGCAGATTGATAACCTGGGCTTGAATCGAGACGTCGAGCGCGGAGACCGGTTCGTCGCAGACGATGAACTTCGGATCGACGGCGAGCGCGCGGGCAATCCCGATGCGCTGGCGCTGGCCTCCGGAAAACTCATGCGGATACCGGTTGGCATGATACGGCTGCAGTCCCACCATTTTCAACAGCTCGCCGACGCGCTCGTCCACCCCGCGACCGGTTGCCAGATGATGGATTCGCAACGGTTCGCCGACGATCTCGCGGACCGTCATGCGCGGATTGAGGGAGGCGAAAGGATCCTGAAAGATGATCTGCATCTCTTTGCGGAGCCGGCGAATATCGCCGCGACGCATATGAACGACGTCGCGGCCCTCGAAAAGCACCTCGCCGCTAGTCGCAGGCAGAAGCCGCAGGATCACGCGGCCGATCGTCGTCTTGCCCGAGCCCGATTCGCCAACCAAACCGAGCGTCTCGCCCTGCGCGATCGAAAAATCGACGCCGTCGACCGCTTTGACGTCGCCGACGTGGCGCGAGAGCAGGCCGGCATGGATCGGAAAGTGCTTGCAAAGATCTCGAACCTCAATGAGGCTGGCCGACGCCGCAGCATTGGGGGGAGGCATCTGCGCGGCTTCCGTCGTCATGCCTCGGTCTTTCCGGCAGTAGCCCGCTTGGCGCGTTCGTCGTAGAGCATACAGCGTGCGACGTGGCCTGCATCGAAGCTGAAGAGCGGCACCGGCTCGCTGCAGATCGGCATGCGAAACTTGCAGCGCGGCGCGAACGCGCACCCCGGAGGCAAACGGAACAGGTTAGGCGGCTGGCCCGGAATCGGCTCGAGGCGCTTGCGTTCGGAGATGTCCAGACGCGGCAGCGAGGCGAGCAGCCCTTGGGTGTACGGCATCTTCGGGCTGTCGAAGATCTGGGCTGCCGAACCGTACTCTACCAAGTTTCCGCCGTACATCACGAGCACGTTCGCGCAGACCTCGGCCACGATGCCCAGATCGTGGGTGATCATGATGATCGCCGCACCCGTCTCGGCCTGCATCTCGTTCATGAGTTCCAGAATCTGCGCTTGAATCGTCACGTCGAGCGCGGTGGTCGGTTCGTCCGCGATGAGCAGCGTCGGATCGCACGAGAGCGCCATCGCGATCATTACGCGCTGGCGCATCCCGCCCGAGAACTGGTGGGGATACTCGTGCACGCGTTTTTCCGGTGCCGGGATGCGGACTTTCTTCAACATCTCGACGGTCTTGTCGCGCGCGTCGTGCCGGTTGTA
>JAKAPQ010000203.1 GCA_021806945.1 bacterium
TAGGGATGGTCATCGGGTCCTTTCTCTTGCGTTTTTTCATTACAATGACAAGAGTTGGCCCGATGGCCGCCTGCGCCCTCGCCGGGCGGCAGGACGACCATTCTACACACTTATCCGGGCATTACCCGCCGCTTTGCGCTGGGTTGAGAGCGCCAACTTTATCTTGTATCATCTGGGGCATGGCCGAATGCACAGCGCCAGTGAGAGGCCACCGATCGGCGAGCGCCGCGGCGGACTGCCCTGCGTGCGGTGGCCGGCATCGCCGCTACGGCTACGGCGGATACGGCGGCTATAGCTCATACTCCCTGCCGTCCTATCCCTCAACGCCAAGTAGCGCGGGAGGAAGCGGTTCCGGCGGTTCGCGTAGCTCCGCCCGGCCAAGCTGGTCGCCCGTCGGTTCATCCGTGGTCTACACGCCTGAGGAAGTGCGGGCGCTCACGCCGATCCGCCGAAGCGTTGAGCGGCGAGCGTCTTTGCCTGATCGCAGGGATGTCTTCCTATGCCACGCGTGGGATGACCGAGCCGGGTCCGCCAAGGAGCTGCACGATTTTCTCGAGTCACGAGGTGTCTCGGTCTGGTTCAGTGAGAAGGACGTCGCCCTTGGCACGTCGTTGCTTCGCGAGATCGACAAGGGACTCGCGAAGTCGCGGATTGGAATCGTACTGGTTACCCCTGCGCTGCTAGGCCGCCTCCAAAGAGAAGGCACTATTTCCGATAAGGAGCTCTCCGCGCTCCTCGCGCTTGAATTGCTCGTTCCCGTCGTGCATGGCACGACATACGAAGCCCTCCGCGAAGTCAGCCCTATGCTCGCCTCGCGAAGTGGCTTGAGCACCGCGGAAGAGCCCATGGAAGGCGTCGCGGCCAAACTCGCCGAGCTCGTTGCCCTCTAGCCCTGCGTCGCACGATAGCGCGCCGGCGCGGGGACGGCGATCTGAGATTTTCCCTCAGACCGTTCCGCCCGGCTCGCCTTGAGAGTCTTTTCCACGCACACAGTGCCTTCGTTGTTATGCTAACCGCCGTTCTGTCACGGCAGAGGCAAGCGCGGTCTTGGGCGCACACAGTTGCGCACACAGTTGAGGGCAGATTCGTGCGAAATGCTGATACCGGCTGGTGATTCGGTGATCGCCGGAAACCCCCTAAAAATAAGGGAAATACTGCCATCCGGTACCCTCTGCTGGCGAGAACCGTCATGGTGAGTAGCCGCCGAAGGCGGCATATCGAACCATGAGTCCAGCACCCGGCGTTGCACTCGCTACGCTGTCACCCTTGTAGCCGCCGAAGACGGCGCCTCGAAGGGCGTTATCCAGCGCGGCGTTTGCACGGCCGGGCCGCGCCGCGAAAGCGGGCTGGCTTCATTCCGGCGCTCTGCTAAGAACTCGACGCTACCCCGACCGCGTTTCGCATGCGTGAATTTACGCAAGCTGACCCCTATGTCTGGTTTGATGAGCTCTACGAAAAGCTGCGGATCGAGGATCGTGTGGTCGCTAATGCCGTGGTGACCGCTTATGGCGTCGGCGCCGACGGGCACCGTGACGTGAGAGGGATCGACGTCGTGGACACCGAGAGCAAGGAGAGCTGGACGGCGTTCCTACGGAGCTTAAAGAAGCGCCGATTGGCCAGCGTTAAGCTGGCGATCAGCGACGTGCATGAAGGCGTGAAAGCGGCTATCGCCACGGTGTTGCAGGGTGCATCCTGGCAGCGCTGCACGGTCCGTTTCGGTCGCAATATTCTTGCACCTGTCCCGCAAAACTACAAACTCGAGGTCGCAGCATCGCTGCGTAGCGTGTTCACTCAGTTCTCGCAAGTAAACGCCGCTCGCACCGTGCAAGATTTTGGGAACGTTATGGTGGGACGCTCAAGAAAGCGGTCGAGATCTTCGACGACGAATCCGATCGAACACCTCAACCGGGAGATTCGGCGGCGCGCCCGCTCGATCGGGATCTTCCCGTCGGAGGCATCGGCGCTGCGTATCATCACGATGGTCTTGATCGAGCAGCGCGAGGACTGGATGAGCGAAAGGCGGTATATGTCACCCGAGAGCCTGAAGCTCGCCTCGGCGACGTAGCCGACGAGCGATCAGCTCAAATGAGTTTGCCCGAAATTACGCACAAATCCGGACGCGTTCCTTTCCCCGCCCCTCGAATTTCGGTAATGTAATGATCCGTAAAGTTTCACCGCAGCCGACCTTAAGAAGCACCACGCCGGGCGCGGCTTTTCAGCCGACTTCTTTCGCGATTTTTGCCATTATTTTTATCATGCCGTGGATTCCGATTTCACAGGGTTGGATCCTGGTTCTATCGACTGCGCTACCAATTGCGCTTATTTTGTCTGTCGTTGTAATCGAAATGCAACCGGCGTTATCCCTGGGCTTGAGGAAGACTCCAATTAAGGATGCGATATTGCTAGGTGCATGTATAGCTATCGTCGCACTATTCAATATCGCAACTGCTCATTCTCACGAGGTATACGATGTTTACGAAACACGTTTTGTCTACTGGATACCCGTGCAATTGCGGATTGCGGACGCCATTACACAGCCGATTATGGAAGAACTTGCGTTTCGTGGCTATCTTTACGAACGAATTTTGCCACTTCTTCGGAACCCCATACTTGCAGTTGTCTCGACTCAATGTGTTTTTGGATTCACGCACATCTCCCGTTATGGTCTGCAGGATGCCGCCTCAATTAGCATACAGACCCTCCCTTTCGTGCTCCTGTATGCATGGCGTCGCAATGTTTACCTGACTATAGCAATGCATATCGCGTGGGACCTAATGGCCTTCGTCGTTCTCCCGCTGTTGCATCCTGGATACTTCTATTCAAACTAGAAATACTAATCCAATTATGTTTTTAAAGAAGATGGTAACATGAGACTCAAAATCTTCAAAGTTGGATGTATTATTGCTGTGGGCTAGGTCCTCAATCGGGAGTCAAGGATATCTATGGATTCCCGGCCTAAACGGCCATGAAGGATATCCCAGATGCGCAAAAGTCGCTTCACCGAAGCGCAGATCCTCGCAATCGTCCGCGAGTACGATGCCGGAGGTTCCGTCGGCGAACTCTCCCGTAAGCACGGCGTTCACGCCAATACGATCCGGCTATGGAAGTCAAAATATAGCGGTATGGACGTTGCCGATGTCGTCCGGTTGAAAGAGCTTGAGGCCGAGAACGCCCAGATGCACCGGATTATCGCCAGGCTGACGCTCAAAGTCGACGCGATGGATAATCTTATCCGAAAAAACGCCTGGAGCCCTCACAGCAACAAGAAGCGGTGAGGGCGTTGCAACGAGATTGGCTGAGCCAACGTGAGGCATGCGCGCGCGTCGGCGATCGCCCAGCGAGCCGGGCGGGCGAATTGGCGCTACGATACCCTCGTTACGGCTGCAAGCGCCTCTCTGCGATCTACGAACGTTTCGCCGCCGACGGCGACCCGTACATGAACTACAAACGCTTCCGGCGGCTCTATCGCCTTGCAAATCTGCAGATAGCGCGGCGCCGCAGACGCAGCCGGGCGAAGT
>JAKAPQ010000204.1 GCA_021806945.1 bacterium
GGGCGATCTCGTCGTTGCTCGGCCAGACGTCTTTCAAGAAGACGGCGTTGCCTTCGCGATCTTGGCCGAGCGGCTCGCTCGTGAGATCGACGTCCATGCGCCCGGCGAGCGCGTAGGCCACGACCAGTGGAGGCGACATCAGATAGTTTGCGCGCACCTGCGGGTGAATGCGGCCTTCGAAATTGCGGTTGCCCGAAAGGACGGCTGCGACGTAACTGTCGTGCTCGGCAACCGACTCCGCGATCTCGGGCCGCAACGGACCGCTGTTCCCGATGCAGGTCGTGCAGCCGTATCCGACCAGATTGAAGCCGAGCCTATCGAGATAGGTCTGCAAGCCGGCTTTGGCGAGGTAATCCGTCACGACTTTCGAGCCCGGCGCAAGCGATGTCTTGACCCACGGCTTGCTCGCCAAGCCGCGCCGTACGGCGTTGCGCGCGAGCAGACCCGCACCGATTAGTACGGATGGGTTGCTCGTGTTCGTGCAGCTGGTTATCGCGGCGATCACGACGGCACCGTCGGCTACTGCGGTCTTGGCGTTCGTCGCAACGGCCGTTCCGCCGCCGCCTTCGTCTTCGAAACGCGACGCGGCGCTCGCGGGCTTGGCGTCGCGCACGCCCAGATACTCCTGCATAGCGGCGCTAAACGATGACTTGACGCTTCCGAGTGCGACGCGATCTTGAGGGCGCCTCGGGCCGGCGACGTTCGGCTCGACCGTCGAAAGATCGAGGCGCAGCGTGTCGGTGTACTGCGGGTCCGGTGTCGCGTCCGTACGGAACATTCCTTGCGCTCGTGCGTAGGCTTCGACGAACGCGACGTGTTCGGGGCTCCGCCCCGTAAGGCGCATGTACTCGAGCGTGCGCTCGTCGATCGGAAAGACCGCGATGGTCGAGCCGTACTCGGGCGACATGTTCCCAAGCGTCGCGCGATCCGCAACCGGCAGATTGCCCAGGCCTGCGCCGTAGAACTCGACGAACTTGCCGACGACGCCCTTGCTCCGCAGCGTCTGCGTCACCGCCAGCACCAGATCGGTCGCCGTCACGCCTTCGCGCAGCCGCCCGTCGAGACGGAAACCGATGACTTCGGGAACGAGCATCGTAACCGGCTGGCCGAGCATCGCCGCCTCGGCTTCAATGCCGCCGACGCCCCAGGCGACCACGCCGAGGCCGTTGACCATCGTGGTGTGCGAATCGGTGCCGACGACCGTGTCGGGATACGCTTGCGCGTTCTTAGGATCGAACGCGAAGCCCGCGCCGCCGGCGCCAAAGACGATGCGCGCGAGATACTCGATGTTGACCTGATGGACGATGCCCGTGTCCGGCGGCACCGCGCGGAAATTACCGAGCGCCCTCTGCCCCCACTTGAGGAATGCATAGCGCTCGCGGTTGCGCTCGAACTCGATCTCGGCGTTTTTCTGCAAGGCGTCGTCGCTGCCGTAATAATCGACCTGCACCGAGTGGTCGATCACCAGTTCCACGGGTTGGAGCGGATCGATCGCATTCGCATCGCCTCCCATCTGCGCCATCGCATCGCGCATGGCCGCCAGATCGACGACGGCGGGAACGCCGGTGAAATCCTGCAGCAGCACGCGGGCCGGGCGAAACGCGATCTCGCGCTGCGACCGCGCATGCGGGTCCCATGCCGCGAGCGCAACGATGTCGTCTCGGGTCACGGAGCGGCCGTCTTCGAATCGCAGCAGGTTCTCGAGAAGCACCTTGATCGAATATGGCAGGCGGTCGAGTTGCGCCACACCGGCGCGTTCGAGCGCGGCGAGGCGATAGTATGTGTAGGTACGGTCGCCGACCGTCAAGGTATCGGCAGCGTCGAAACTGTTCGCTTGCGAATTGCTCATCATCGTGCGGTAATTCGCGGCTCGCCATCCGCGTAGCCTTCGATGCGTAGCGCCGTCTGCCCCGACAAAAGTCGCCACAGCGCCTCGCCGACGAGCGTGGTGCGCCACTCCGAGAGGCCGAGCGCTCGTTCGAGTCTCTCGCGGTCGGCCGGTATCTCGCGTGCGACCCGCTCCAACGCGGCGCGCGGCACCAAGAGGCTCGCTGGGATCTCGTTGCTGCGGGCAATCTCGCCGACGACGACGCTCATGAGCGCGACGAGCGTTTCGCGCGCGCTCCCGAGCGCGCGTGCGGGCTTATCGGGGAGCCGGTCCTCGGGCATGCTTTCGCCGCGCGCCACCGCTTCTAGGATGCGTTCGGCCAGCGCGCGGCGCGTACCGCCGTCCAGCCGCCGCAACTGTGCCAAGTCTTCCGGGCGCTTGGGACGCAGCGTCGCAAGCCCTGCCAGCACGTCGTCGGGAAGGACGTACTTGACCGGCAGGTCTCGTTCGCGCGCGAGACGGTCGCGCAGGAGCGCGACTTCGTAGAGCACGCCAAGTTCGCGACGGCTCATCCGGTTGGCGCCGGAGATCCGCATATAAAGGCGGCGTTCGTCCGTGCGATAGCGCTCGGCGCCGGCGAGCAGGGCGCACTCTTCCAAAGCCCATTCGTAGCGGCCGGCATCGCGCAGCCTCAACGCGAGGGTATCGTGCATCTCCAACAGATGCGCGACGTCGCCGACCAGATACTCGATTTGGTTCGCGGTAAGCGGGCGCGCCGACCAGTCGCTGACGGTCTGCGATTTCTTCAGGCGAACCCCACAGAGTTCGCGCACCAGATCCGCCAGCGATATCGAGATGCCGTATCCTAAGAACGAAGCCGCCACCTGGCAATCGAAGACGCGCTGCGGCACGAGATCGTACTTGTCGGCGAAGATCTTCAAGTCGCTGCTAAGAGCGTGGCCGACGACGGTCGTCGCGCAGAGCGCGTGCAGCAGCGGCGAGAGATCGGCTACGGCGAGCGGATCGACCAGCACGATGCCGTCTTCGAAGGCGAGCTGGACGACCATCAGCCGCGCGGTGTAACTGCGCTCGTTATGAAACTCGGTATCCAACCCGACGCGCGGGGCGCCGCTCACCCGCTCGCACAGCGCCGGCAGTTCGTTCTGAGCGGCGACCGTTTTCACGTCGTTCATGGTTGCGTTCTGCGAACGTACAAGTGGGGCCGGTGCCGCAGGATGTACTCGTGCGCGCGCGTCTCGTAACGGTGAATGCGCGTTTCGTAACGATGCACGACGACGGTCACGCGATCGCCGAAGATCGCCAGCAAAACGCAGAGGGGGATGGCGACAACCGACATCGTCCAGACGTGCACCCACATCGGCACGCGAAAGGCCGCCGCCGTCGCGGTGGCAACCGTCCCGCCCAGCCCCGGAATGATCCTAACGGCGATCAAAAAGCCGGGCGACCCCACCGGAAAGCGCTTCACCCATTTTGGCAGGCGCTCCAAGGCGCGCTCTAGGTCGAGCAGATGCGAGGCTCGGCGGTTGATCCAATAGCCGACCATCGCCGCCAGCACGATCCCGACCGCGTTTACAATGGAGCCCCACAGCGGGCCGAAGATGGCGCCGTTCATGAC
>JAKAPQ010000040.1 GCA_021806945.1 bacterium
TTGGGCGATATCTTCGGCTTCATCGCCGGCTGGGCCGTCTTGCTGGACTTTACGATCGACATCACGCTCTTCGCCTGGGCCTGCGTCGACTACCTGAGCCAGCTGCTCCCGGTGCTCAACACGACCGCGAATCCATGGCCGCACTTCGTCGTCGCGCTGGTACTGATTCTCGGGTTGCTCTTTCTCAATATCATCGGCGTTCGCGAGAGCACCACGTTCAACGGCGTCGTCAGCGCGCTCGACATCGTGAGCGAGACGACCATCTTGACGCTCGGATTTCTCTTCGCATTTCGGCCCGAGATCCTGATCCACACGATGCAGACGTCCTGGCCGAGCTCGAACGATCTCATGCTAGGCATCTCTCTCGCGATCGTCTCGTTCGTCGGCTTGGAATCGATCTCGCAGGCGGCACAAGAGACGCAGCGCCCGGCTTCGGTCATCCCTCGCACCTCGGTCGCGCTTATTCTGACGATCTTGATCTTCGCGCTCTCGTACTCCAATCTCGCGCTCGGCATGCAGACTTGGCACCCGATCCCGCTCGACGCCCACGGCCACACGCAAGCGCTCTGGCATTGGCTCGGGAACGGTAACAACAACGGTAAGGCCGTCGCGCTCTTGGCGCAACAGGTGCCGTACTTCGGTGCCGTCGCGGCGTTTTACGTCCCGGTACTCGGTGCGATCCTCTTGCTTATTTCAAGCAACTCCGGCGTCTTCGGCAGCTCGCGCATCGCCTATGCCATGAGCAGCGCGAAGCTCCTGCCGTCGGCCTTCCAGCGCGTGCACCCGAAGTTTCGGACGCCGATGGTCTCGCTGATAGCGTTCGTCGGGGTCTCGGTTATCGAACTTTTTTTCGCAGCGCTGCCCTCTCTCGACCCGGCCGCCAGCGCCCTCTATGCGCGGTGGTTCAACGGCGAGAGCGGGCTCGGTTTCTTGGCCGATCTCTACGCCTTCGGTGCGGCCACGAGCTACTCGTTCGTCTTCATAGCCCTCGTCGCGCTGCGCCTGTTCGATCCCTTGAGCCCGCGGAAGTTCAAGATGCCGTTCAACATTCCGGTCACCGTTCGGGGCGAGCGAGCGGAGTTTCCGCTCGTTGCGGTGATCGGCTTCGCGGGCATTTTCGCGATTCTTCTCTTCACCTTGAAGACGCACCCGATCGGCCGCATCGCGGGACCCGCGTGGCTGGTGGCCGGCATCATCATCTACCTCGTCTACCGCCGCAACAAGAGACTCCCGATCCTCCGATCGCAACGCCACGACTGGCGAACCCAGCAGACGGAGATCCTGCGTAATGCGGGCGAGCTCGAACTGATGGACGAGTACCTGGCCAACGTCAAAGCGAGCGACGAACGCCGGGCACAGGCGGCTGCGGGCCCATGACCTACCTGCGCTTGGGCATGTACGGGCTCTACGTCATCCTTGGGCTGACGATCGTCGCACGACTTCTGGCGGCGGGTGCCTACTGGAGACTCTTGGTCTCCGGCGTGATCCTCGGTTTGCTGCTCGTGCTGCTGGGCGGATACCGCATCGCGTTGTTCCTGCGGCATCGTCCCGGGGGGCTGCCTCGATGAACGCACCGGTCCATATCACCTTCACGGGGCTCGTCGTCGCGCTCGTCATCGCCTTCGCCATCGGATCGACGATCTGGTGGATGCTCCACCCGCCTGCCTCGTTCGTACAAAAGCTCGCCGCGCAGGCGGAGACTGAGTTCGAGCGGCTGGTCGGAAGCATCATGGTCGTCTTCTCCCAGGATATCGCGTCGGGACACATGATGGCGCTCGCCGCCAAATTGGCGCGTGGCGAGAGATCCGAACTGCTGGCGATCTACGTCATCGAGGTTCCCTTCACGCTGCCGCCCGACGCCGAGATGACCGCGGAGGAGCGCGCGGCCCTCGACGCGCTCGGCGCCGCCGAAACGATCGCCGTGAAGAACGGGGTGAACATCCGTACGGAGATCGTCCGGGCGCGGGTAACCAGCCAATCCGTCCTCGATCTGGCTAAACGGGAGAAGGCGAATCTCATCATCCTAGGATCGTTCCGCGAGGGGAAATACACCGGGGCACCGCTGGGCCGGGCGATCGAGACGATCGCCGCCAATGCGAAGTGCGACGTCCTTATCGGCGTGGAAGGCAAGCACGGCACCCTGCTGGTGGACGAGTTTGGCCAGGCCGCCGTGCCGGGCGGAAACGAAGACCGTCAGCCGAACGTTTAAACACCACCTGTAAACGGAGGCACCATGTCTGCAAGACGCTCGCTCTCGCTCCATCTCATTGCCACGGCGGTCGCGCTGGCGCTGCTCGCTCCGCTCGGAGCCCGCGCAGCGGGCGCTCCGGCCATCGCCCAGTTCGACGCCGCGTTCGCGAACGTGCACGACTACACCATGACCGTGAAGTCGCACGAGTTCAACGGCAGCCAGACTCAGGACCGCGTCTACCATTATTGGTTCATGAAGCCGCACTTCGAGAAGATCGCCATCGTCTCGGGACCCGGTTCCGGCGGCGGCGCCGTCTGGAACGGCGGAAGCCAAGTCAGCGGCCACCAAGGGGGCATGCTCTCCTTCATCCACCTGACGATCGGCCTGCACGACAGCCGTGCCACCTCCCTGCTCGGCTACACCATGATAGACGGGTTGATGCAGAGCGTCGTCGATAAGTACCGCGAAGTTCCCGGCCAATTGTCACAGCAGGGCGGACCCGTCGTTGACGGCGTGGGGACCGACGTCGTCACCCTCAAACCATCCAACCCAGCGGCCGACCACAACATCAATCGCTGGGCGGTCTATCTCTCAAAGGCGACCCACTTCCCCGTCCGTCAGGTCGGATACGACGGCAGCACGATCGTCGTCGATCAATGGTACTCCAACATCAAGACCAACGTCGGCCTGACGCAAAGCGACTTTCCGTTCTAGGAGGTCTAGGTCTAGGTCTAGGTCTAGGTCTAGGCCTAGGTCTTCGCTAGGTAACGCTTGCGCGTCTCGTCGAGCACGACCGCGAGCAAGATTACCGCACCGAGCACGATCTTCTGCGTGTATGACTCGACGTTCAGCAAGTTCATCACGTTGTAGAGCATGCCGATGAGCAGCGCACCGAAGAAGGTTCCGACGATGCTGCCGCGCCCTCCCATGAGGCTCGTGCCGCCGACGACGACGGCGGCGATAGCCTCGAGCATCTCATCGCCAGTCCCCGTCTGCGGCGAGCCCGACGAGAACAGCGCCATATACAGAAACCCGACGATCCCCGCGCATACGCCCGAAATCACGTAGACCAGCGTCTTGATGCGCCGCACGTTGACGCCTGCTAGGCGGGCCGCTTCCTCGTTGCCCCCTAAGGCGAAGACGTAGCGCCCGAACCGAGTCTTGGTAAGCAGGATGGATCCGACCGCGACGATGACGATCATCCAAATCACCGGGTTCGGAATATCGTGCACGTGCATCGCGCGCGTCAAGCCGCCCAAGAATGCGCCGATGCCGATCCCCTGGAAAGCGCCGCTCTGCAGCGGAATCGGGCGCCCATGCGATATCTTGTACGAGAGCCCGACCGCGATCATCATCATCGCGAGCGTCGTGATGAACGGCGGCAGATTCAACCGCACGACCGGGAGAGCGTTGACGTAACCCGCCAGCGCGCCAACGGCGATGCCGACCGCCAGAGTCGCGACGACGAGCGGCAACCCGCCGAAGTGCATGGCGTTGGCAAAGAGGGCCATCACGACGCCCGTCAGCGAGACGAGCGAGCCTATGGAGAGATCGATACCGGCGGTGATGATGACGAACGTCTGCCCCACACCCATGATGCAGTTGTAGCTGATCTGGCGGAGTACCTGAACGATGTTGCCCCACGCCAGGAACGTCCCCTTCGCGAAGACGTTAATGACGACCGCGACGACGACGAGCCCGACGAGCGCCCCGATAACGCGTAGCCAATACGCGCGAAGCCGTTTGGATCGTTCCTGGCGGGCACTCGCCTCAAGCGGCTCTTGGATCTGCTCGTCCGCCATCATGCAGCTCCCGTCGCCGCGGCGATGACCGCATCGGGCGTCGCTTCTCCGCGCAAAAACTCCCTTACGATCGCGCCGCCGCGTACGACGCAGACGCGATGTGACATCCCGAGGATTTCGGGGAGATCGCTGCTCACCATAACGATGCCGGCTCCGTTTCGTGCGAGACTTATCATGAGATTGTAGATTTCGGCCTTCGACCCGACGTCGATACCGCGCGTCGGTTCGTCGAAAAGAAAGACGCGCGCGTGCCCGAGCAGCCACTTCGCCAGCACGACCTTCTGCTGATTTCCGCCCGACAAGTTGCGCACGAGCTGCTCCGGGCTCGGCGTGCGAATCCGCAACTCCGCGATGAAGTGGTTCGTCGCCTGCGTCTCCTTTGCACGGTTGACGAGGAGATCGCGGCCGACGAACTCGCCGACGTGCGCGAGCGTGATGTTCTCGCGCACGGTCATCCCCAGCACCAGCCCCTGCGACTTGCGGTCTTCGGTAATAAACGCGATGCCCGCGGCGATGCCGTCGCTAGGTTGCAGCACGCGAACGCGTTGCCCGCCAACATCGACCTCGCCGTGGAGCGGCACGTCGGCGCCCGAAATCGCTCGCAGGATCTCCGTACGCCCGGCCCCGACCAGCCCCGAGAAGCCGACGATCTCGCCGCTGCGCACCTCGAACGAGACGCCGTTGACGGCCGGAGGACGGGCGAGGTTCCGGACCGAGAGCGCGACCGGCGCGCCAGCCGCCACAGGAGGCAATTCGGGGAAGTGAGCGTCGAGGCGGCGCCCGACCATCGCACGGATGATGTCGTCGGCCGGAAACTCCTTGGCAACGCGCGTCTCGATGGCATGTCCGTCGCGCAAGACCGTAATCCGGTCCGCCACCCGCGGCAGTTCCTCCATCCGATGCGAGATGTAGACGATGCCGACTCCGCGCGCCCTCAAACGTGCGATGATATCGAAGAGCCGGTCGGTCTCGCGTTCGCTGAGCGCGGCCGACGGTTCGTCCATCACGACGATCCGAGCGCGCTTGCTCAGCACCTTCGCTATCTCGATCATCTGCTGCTGCGCTACCGAGAGCCGCGCGGTCTCGACGTCTAGCGGCAGTGCGATGCCGAGCTCCACGAGGACGGCGCTCGCGCGCTCGCGCGCGGCGCGCTCGTCGAGGAAGATGCCGTGGTGCGGCTCGTTCCCGAGCACGATGTTCTCGACCGCGTTCAGCGCCGGCACGAGATTGAACTCCTGATAGATCATGCCGATGCCCAGCCGCTCGGCCGCGCCGGGCGTGTCGATGCGAACGGCGCTTCCATCGACGAAGATCCGGCCGGTATCGGCCGGCTGCGCGCCGGCCAGAATCTTCATGAGCGTCGATTTGCCGGCGCCGTTCTCACCGACCAGCGCCAGCACTTCGCCGGCATAGAGCTGCAGCGAAACGTCATCCAGCGCTCGCACCCCGGGAAACGATTTCCCGATGCCGCGCATCTCCAGTAGCGGCGCGTGCGCCGCCGGTGCCGTCGTCGTCAGCGTCGTTTACTTGGCGGCGCCGGCCTTGGTAAAGGTGCCCACCGGCACGTCGATGCGCTTGGGCACGTGCTTGCCAGCGAAGTAGGCGTGGATCGCGTCGATCGTCTCCTTGCCGATGCGATCGGGATGCTGCACGGCGTCGCCGTACATCTGCCCCTTGGCGATCGCGGCACGCGCCTCGGGCGTGGCATCGTACCCCACGATCGCGATGCCGTGCCGTCCCGCCGCGCGCACCGCGGTGAGGGCCCCGAGCGCCGAGTCGTCGTTGACGCCGAAGATGCCGTCGAGTTTGCGGTGAGCCTGCAGAATATCGCCGGTATCGGAGTTGGCTTTGTCGCGCTGGCCGCCGGCGTCGACGTCGGCGACGATCTTCACGCCCGGGCAGTGCCGCGCAAGCGCGGTCTTAAAGCCCTTGACGCGATCCTGCACGCTCGTCACCTCCGGCTGATCGATGATCGCGATCTCGCCGGTCTTCCCGACCGCCGCGCACATGAGCACCGCGGCTTCGGCCCCGCCCTGCGCGTTGTTCGACGCGATGTGTGCGATCACGTGGCCTTGCTTGCTGGCATTGGCGATGTCGGCGGTGAATACGGGGATGTGCGCGTTGTTCGCCTCAACGATGGCGCTGCCGATCGCTTGCGAGTCTGCCGGCGTAAGCACGATGGCGTCGACGTTCTTGGCGATGAAATCTTCGACTTGCGATTGTTGCTTGGCCGAGTCGCGGTTGGCGTCGACCATGAGCAGCTTGTAGCCGTATTTAGTGGCCTCGGCCTGCATGCCGGCCTCCATCTGCTGGTAGAACTGCGCCTCCAAATCCTGGATCGAGACGCCGATCACTTTCGTTGCCGGCTGCGATGTGGAGCTGGAGCAAGCGGCTAGCAGCGCCCCAAGAACGGCCACAGCTGCTAGTAGGCGGGGTGTCTTCACGGGTTACATACCTCCAAGAGCGTTCCGGGGAGGGTTAACTACCGCGCGGGCGAGCGCCTCCGTTCTCCACAGCGGAACCAAGACCGCTTGTGAGTGATGTGGAGAACCTAGGCCGCGGACCCCTCGCGGCCGCCCCACATCTGCCGCGCCAGGAAGAAGAGCCAGATGGCCGAGCCCAAGAAGGCGCCCGTGAAGACGAGCCCCTGCCCGAGATTCCCATAGAGGTACGCTCCCGACCCAAAGAGCGCGGAGTAGATCGCCACCAGGCCCAGTACCCAGCCGAGGAGAGCGTTCGGCAGGCTGTCCGGTGAGGGAGGCAACTGCGAGCCCTTGCGCACCTCGCTCCAGCCGGCCCCCGCGGGCCGAACCTTCTCGTAAAAGGCAACGAGAGTGGCGCGGTCGACGGCCGGCGTGATATACGTGACGGCCAGCCATGAAGCCGTCGATATGCCGACGGTCCACAACAGCGCGACGTCGGCCGGGATTGCATGCCCGGCCTTGCGCAGCACGAGGAAGACGATCGCGACGACGAACGAGACGAGCATCGCGCTGACCTCGGTCCAGGCGTTGATGCGCCACCAAAACCAGCGCAGCAGATAGACCAGCCCCGTACCGGCGCCGACCGAGAGGATGACGTTGAAGGTCTCCTTCGCGGTATCCAGCGCGAAGGTGAGCGCGACGGCCAGCACCATGATCCCGAGCGTCACGAAGCGCCCCACCAAGACGTAGTGGCGCTCGCTGCCTTCGGGCCGGATGAAGCGGCGGTAGAGATCGTGTACCAGGTAGGACGTGCCCCAGTTGAGATGCGTTTCGAGCGTCGACCGGTAGGCGGCGAAGAGTCCCGCAACCATAAACCCGGCGAAGCCCGCCGGCATGAAGACCAGCATGGCGGGATACGCGATATCGTTGCCGAGCAGGTGCGGCGACACGTACGGGAAGCGCTGCTGGATGTCGGAGACGTGCGGGTAGACGATCATCGAAGCCAGCGCAACGATGATCCAGGGCCACGGGCGCAGCGCGTAGTTCATCGCCTGGAAGAGCAGGGTGCCGAAGACGGAGTCGCGCTCGGTGCGCGCGGAGAGCATGCGTTGCGCGACGTAACTGCCGCCGCCGGGCTCCGAGCCCGGATACCAGACCGACCACCACTGCACGGTCAGCGGGATGACGAAGACCGCTAGCGCCGCCGGCCAATCCGCGAAATTCGGCAGGATGTTCAGTATGTGCGGATGATGCGCGAGCACCTGTCGCCACAGACCGCTCAAGCCGCCGACCTGCGGCAGCTTCACGGCATAATATGCCGCGGCGAATGCGCTGGTCATCGTAATGCAAAACTGGATCACGTCGGTGACCATGACGCCCCAAAGCCCCGACATCGACGCGAAGATCACCGGAAACGAGGCGGCGACGGCGAGCGTCTCCCATTCGGGTATGCCGAAGAGCACATTGGCGATCTTGGCTGCCGCCAAGTTCACGCTTGCGATGATGAAACAGTTGAAGAACAGCCCGAGATAGACGGCGCGAAAGCCGCGCACGAACGAAGCCGCCTTCCCCGAGTAGCGGTGCTCGTAGAACTCGAGATCGGTCAGCACGCCGCTGCGCCGCCACAGGCGCGCGTAGAAGAAGACCGTCGCGAGCCCCGTGAGCAGGAACGCCCACCACTGCCAGTTTCCCGCGACGCCGCTTTCGCGTACGATGTTCGTCACCAGGTTCGGCGTATCGGTGCTGAACGTGGTCGCGACCAGCGATATGCCGATCAGCCACCACGGCGCCTGGCGCCCGGCGGCGAAAAACTCCGCGGTGTTTCGGCCGGCACGGCGCGCGAGCAGAATGGCAGGCACGAACATAATGCCGACCGAGACGACGATGATAACCCAATCGAGCGCCGTGAGATGCATCTCGCCCCGTTCGCAGCTTGCCGGGGGGCTGCCTGCGCGCAGTAGGAACGTGAACGGAGGAACCATTACGTGCTCTCATTGGCCTTTTCGGCCGCCATGCTCGGCATCGAAGGCTACGTCGTTCGCGTCGAGGCCGACAGTTCGCCCGGCTCCCCAGGGCTCACGATCATCGGCTTGCCGGACCGCGCGCTCGGCGAAGCGCGCGAGCGCGTGCGCGCCGCGATCTTCAACTCCGGCTTTGCATTTCCGGCGGGTAGACTCTTGGTCAACCTCTCACCGGCCGACGTGCGCAAGGAGGGGCCGGCCTTCGATCTTCCGATCGCGCTGGCGCTCACGGCCATCGACGAGCAGATCGACCGGCTCGCGCTCCAGAGCTACGCCGCGCTCGGCGAACTCGCGCTCGACGGATCGCTGCGCGCGGTGAACGGCATCCTCCCGATGGTGCTCGGAGCTCGCAACGCAGGCTTTTCGCAACTGATCGTTCCGCGGGAGAACGCCGACGAGGCGGCGCTCGTCGACGGCATCGAGCTCTACGCCGTCGATTCGCTGCAATCCGCCGCCGCCGTCGTACTCGGCAACGGAGCGAAGTGGCGCCGGCACACGAGCGCTCCGCAGATCGATGCCGCCGAAGCATCGTATGCGGGCGATCTGGCCGACGTGCGCGGGCAGCACGGTGCCAAGCGTGCGCTCGAGATCGCGGCTGCGGGCGGCCACAATCTGCTCTTCGTAGGCCCGCCGGGCTGCGGGAAGACGATGCTCGCGCGGCGTCTGCCGTCGATCCTGCCGCCGATGACACCGAACGAGGCGCTCGAAGTCACGAAGATCTACAGCGTCGCCGGGCTGCTCGGCGGCAGGCGCGGCATCGTACGCGCGCGACCCTTTCGCTTCCCGCACCACACCATCAGCCAGACGGCGCTGGTCGGCGGCGGCAGCCTGGCGAAACCGGGCGAGATCAGCCTCGCCCATCACGGCGTGCTCTTCCTCGACGAGTTGCCCGAGTTTTCACGGGCGGCCGTCGAAGTGATGCGCCAGCCGATCGAAGAAGGCGTCGTCACGATCGCGCGAGCTGCCGCGACGTTCACGTATCCGGCACGCTTCATGCTGGTCGCCTCGATGAACCCCTGCCCGTGCGGTTATCGCGGGACTCGCAATGCCGAGTGCCGCTGCGACGATGCGGCCGTCTCGCGATACGTTAACAAACTCTCCGGCCCGCTTCTCGACCGCATCGACATCCAAATCGAGATCGGCCGCGTCCCCTTCGACGACATGGTGCGAACGGCGCAAGGAGAGAGCTCGCGGGCGATCGCCGAGCGGGTGATCGCCGCACGCGCCCGTCAGCACGACCGGTTCTCCAAGACGCCGATCACCTGCAACGCCGAGATTCCGGGCAGCGCCGTGCGCTCGCAATGCGCGCTGGGCGACGATGCGATGCGGCTGCTCGCGCATGCCAGTGCGAAGCGGCAGTTTTCGGCGCGTGCGCTCGACCGCATCGCGCGGGTCGCGCGAACGATCGCGGATCTGGACGCCGGCGGCGAGATCCGCAGCGAGCACGTCGCCGAGGCGATAACCTATCGCAGTCTGGAGCGGCTCGATGGGCGCGCCGCCTGAGTTCTGGGCGGCCGCCGGCGCTGCGTCAGGCCGGCCGGGTCGTCGAGGCGCCGTCCAGGCCGAGTTCGCGCGCCGAAATCTCGCGCATCTTGAATTTCTGGATCTTCCCCGTTACCGTCATCGGAAGATCGTCGACGAACTTCACGTAGTACGGAATTTTATAGTGGGCGATCTTGCCGGCGCAGTGGGCTTTGATCTCGTCCGCCGTCAGCACAGCACCCTCGGCCACGACGACCCACGCACAGATCTGCTCGCCGTACCGTTCGTCTGGCACGCCGATGACGGCGACGTCCCGAACCGCCGGATGCGTATAGAGAAACTCCTCGATCTCCCTCGGATAGACGTTCTCGCCGCCTCGTATGACCATGTCCTTGACGCGGCCGCTAATGTTGACGTACCCGTCGCTATCCATCACGGCGACGTCGCCGGTGTGCATGTAGCGGGCCGCGTCGATGCAGGCGGCGGTGTTCTCCGGATCGTTCCAGTACCCGAGCATTACGCTGTACCCGCGCGTGCACAACTCCCCCGGCACGCCCCGCGGCACGATCTTCCCGCCCTCGTCGACGATCTTACACTCGATGTGCGGATGCACGCGGCCGACCGTCGCGACGCGCTTCTCGAGCGGGTCGTCGACGCCGGTCTGACACGAGACGGGCGACGTCTCCGTCATGCCGTAACAGATCGTAACCTCAGGGACGTGCATCTCGCTTTGCACGCGCTTCATAACCTCGACCGGGCACGGCGCGCCCGCCATGATTCCGGTACGCAGCGTCGAGAGATCGTAATCCTTGAAGTTCGGCAGATTCAGCTCGGCAATGAACATGGTCGGCACGCCGTAGAGCGAGGTGCAGCGCTCGGCCTGCACCGCGGCAAGCGTCGCCGCTGGGTCGAACGAAGGGCTCGGAATTACGATCGCGGCGCCGTGGGTCACGCACGCGAGGTTGCCGAGCACCATGCCGAAGCAGTGGTAGAACGGCACCGGTATGCAGACGCGGTCGCGCTCGGTATAGCGGCAACCCTCGCCGATGAAGAATCCGTTGTTGAGGATGTTGTGGTGCGAGAGCGTCGCGCCCTTAGGGAAGCCCGTCGTTCCGGAGGTGTACTGAATGTTGATGGGTTCGTCGAATTGCGTAAGCGACTGCCGCCGCGCGACCTCCTCGGGATCGACGCTCGCCGCCAGTGCGGCGAGATCGTCCCAGTGCAGATCGCCTGCCGGGGGCTCGCCGTCCACGACGATCAGCCGGCGCAACTGCGGCAGGGCCGGCCGGACTTCCGCCAGCATCGCAAGGTAGTCGCTCGATTTGTGCTTCGCCTGCACGATAAGCACGCTCGTGCCGCTCTGCTGGAGCGCGTACTGTACCTCGCTCGTGCGATACGCCGGATTGACGTTGACGAGAATCGCGCCGATCTTAGCGGTGCCGAACTGGGCGATCACCCATTGCGCGTTATTGGTCGACCATATCCCGACGCGGTCGCCTCGATCGACGCCGAGCGCGATCAAGCCCCGCGCCAGCGTTTCGCACGCGGAGCGGAACTCGGCGTAACTCAAACGAACGCGCTGCCCGGCGGATACGAGCGCCTCGTTCTCCGGGAAGCGGGCGGCGACGCGGTCCAGGCAATCCCCGATACTCTCGCCTATCAGAGGTATATCGCTCGCGCCATGGACGTAACTTGCCTGCATGAAGGCTCCTCTCCGCGCTTAGGCGCTTGCCGCGGCGTTCAACGCCGGGACGTGGTCACCGTTCAAGTATGTCGCCAGCTCGTCGAGCGAGAACTGCAGCCCGGTAACGAACGGACCGAAGGCCGCGTATCTCGCGCTCGCCTCGTCGAACCGCATCTCGTAGACGAGCTTCTTGAAGGTGAGGGCGTCGTCGGCGTAGAGATCCACGCCCCACTCCCAATCATCCAGGCCCGCCGAGCCGGATATGACCTGCGTGACCAAGCCGTGAAACGAGCGGCCGATCTTGCCGTGGTCCAGCATCAACTTCGCGCGCTCTTCATACGGCAGCGCGTACCAGTTGACGAGTTCGCCGCGCTTCTTGTCCATCGGATAGAAGCAGACGTAGCGCCTCTGCGGAACGCGTGCCCATAGGCGCCCCGCGTTACGCGGCTGCTCGGCTTGTTCTCGAAGCAGTTCGTCGAATGCGGCGTTCCATTCCGGCGAATGCGGTTTGAGCCCGCGTTCGCTTAGCACCGCGTGGATCTTCGCCGTCGCCTCGTAGAGGCCGAGTTCGAGAATGGAGACGTAGGAGGCTTTGGGGCGGAGGTACTCGGCGAGTTCCAAGCGGTCTACCGCGGTCTGCGCCGCTACCAATCCGTCGAACGTCTTCGCGTAGTGGGTCAGCATGAGCCCGGCCTTGTGTCCGAGCATCTGAGCGAGGCCGACGTCCGCGTCTTCGCGTGCTTTCAGCCGCCCAAGCACGGCGGCCGCCGCGCGCCCGATCCGTCCGCGCGCTTCTGCGCCCACGCGTCCCCAAGCACGCCGGTCGAACGCAAACATCCGGTGGAGAATCCACCAACTCTCGAGCGATTCGGGGACGTCGGGGTGGCGCATGGTCGACTGCTATCTCCTGGCAAGCGCGCGGGCCCGCGCGAGCTCTGCTCGAACCTCCGCTGCAAGCGTCTCGGGCCGTTCGCGATACTTCGCCCACAATTGCGGCATGTGCGCTATATCCTCGAGCACGCGGCAGAAGACGGTGTTGACCGGCGTGGCGATCCCGAGCGCCCTGCCGGCAGAGGCGATGGCACCGTTGAGCACGTCGACCTCCGTCTGCGCTTTGGCGGCCCGCAGATCCATCAGCAGCGACGGCGGCTTGGTGCCGCGCGCGTCCGCGATCCGGTTGGTGAGGATGGCGCGGGCTATAGGGCTCGGCAGCGTCGCAATGCCTTGCAGCGCGCGCACGGGGTAGTGCGGCAGATCGATCGGCACGACGCGCAGGCCCGCCATCACCGCCCGGGTTTCGCGAATGGCGTGGATCTCGAGCGTGAAGACGTGGTCGAAGTGCACCAAGCGACTGGGGAGCACGTTGAGGATCGCGCAGCTCGCGTTGGCAACGACGTTGAGGGCCAACTTCGACCACTTGAGCGCGCGCCAGTCGGCGACGATCTTCACCGTGATGCCCGTGCTGCCGAAGGTCGCCCAAAGCCAATTGTAGGCGCTGGCTCCCATCGGCGCGAACGCGAGCGCGCCGTGCTCGGCGGCGACGCGGCTGCGGCCGTCGCGGTCGCGGTCTACCGGCGTCGTGAGCGCGGCAGCGACGACGTTGTCCTCGCCGAAGGCCGCGGCGAGTCTCTCTTCGTTGCCCACGCCGTTTTGCGGGGATACGAAGACGCACTTCTCCGGGTACGCGAGGGCTTTGCGCAGCGTCTCGATCGCCGAGTCGGTATCGTAGGCCTTGACCGCGACGATCGCAACGTCTGCATCGACCGGCACGACCTCCGCGAGGTTCCGCGGCGCGTAGGCCACCTCGACGCCGATGCCCGTGAGAAGATCGCCGAGGTACGTCCCGACCGCGCCCTTTCCAACGACGTAGACCTTCATGGTACGCGGGTGCCCGTGCTGCCGAAACCGCCCTCGGCGCGCGGCGTCTGCGGCAGATCGGAGACGACCGTAAAGGCCGCTTGCGATACGGGCGCGACGACCATCTGGGCGATACGATCGCCGCGCCGCACGACGAACGGCTCCCGGCCGAGATTCGCGAGAATGACGTTGACCGGCCCGCGATAGTCGGCGTCGATCGTTCCGGGCGAGTTTAGGCAGGTGACGCCGTGCCGCAGCGCGAGTCCGCTGCGCGGGCGAATCTGCGCTTCATAGCCGTCGGGCAGGGCCATCGCAAAGCCGGTCGGCACGAGGGCCCGCGCACCCGGCAGCAGCGTCAACTCCTCGCGCACGGCCGCGCAGAGGTCCGCGCCGGCGGCACGTTCGCTCATATAGGTCGGGAGCGGAAGCCCGTCGCCTTCAGGAAGACGCTTGAGGGCGACCGCGATCGTAGATACCATCGCGGCTCATTTGGCAAGCAGCGTCGCCAACTCTTTTTGCAGGCCTTCGACTTCGAACTCGCGGTAGACGCTCGCGAAACGAATGTAGGCCACTTTGTCGAGCCCCTTGAGCGCCTCCATCAACTTCTCCCCGACCAGCGTCGCGGGCACCTCGCTCTCACCTCGCGCGAAGAGATCGCGCTCGAGATCGGCCGCCACGGACTCCATCTGACTGCCGGAGACCGGCCGTTTCTCACAGGCCTTGCGCAACCCGCTCAGGATTTTTTCGCGACTGTACTGCTCGCGCCGCCCGTCCTTCTTGACGACGAAAAGCCGTGGCGCTTCCATGCGCTCGTAGGTCGTAAAGCGATGCTTGCACCGCGGGTCCAGGCACTCGCGGCGGCGCCGAACCACGTTCTCGTCGTCGCGGGAATCGACTACGCGCGTCTCGCTCTTACGGCAGGTCGGGCAGATCAGTTGGATTGTCCCTCGTAGTAAGAAGACCCACATCTTGTGGGCCTCCCCATTATAGAGCACTAACCCCGGCGTGGCAAAAAAGAGCCTCTCTCATCCCCCGGCGATGCAAGAGGGGCGGACCGATCCTGCTACGAGGCTGCTCCAATCTTGAACATCTTCGTGCCGCACTCGGGGCACTTTCCTTGGGTCGCCGGACGACCGTTCTTCATCGTGATCTGTACGGCGTCTTTGATCTGTCGTTTGGTCTTGCACTTCACGCAATAGGCTTCAGCTGCCACGATTGATTCCTCCGAAACTGCTCCTGGCCGGGCGGTAGTTGGGGCGCTGTATTCCGAGGCGCCTCCGAGTTTCCCCCCGCCCGCGCACGCAAGCTCGGCAGGATACACCTTTCGGCCTCACTCCGGGGCGTGATAGAGGCGCGATGGAGTTGCGCCCCGCGCTCGTCCCGCGCCATGCCTTCGAAGCCCGTCGGGGCGATCGCCCGCTGCCCGCGATATTCCAGGCTCTGTGGTGCTACGGCACCCTGGACGGCCTGCTGCGGCCGACCGTCGCGATCGTCGGTACGCGGGCGGCGACGGCATACGGGCGGGGGCTCGCCCGCCGCTTCGCCTCCGAGCTGGGCGCGGCGGGCTGTTGCATCCTCTCGGGCCTTGCCCTCGGGATCGATGCGATGGCCCACGAAGGCGCGCTGGCAGGCGGCGCTCCAAGCATCGGGGTGCTCGGCGGCGGTCACAGCCAGTTCTTCCCACGCCGCAATCGAGGTCTGGCCGAACGCCTCATCGAGGCCGGCGGCGCGGTGCTCTCGCCCTACCCGCCCGAGGAGCCGGCGCGTCCCGGCCAGTTCCTGCAACGCAACGGGATCGTCGCGGCCCTAGCGGACGCGGTCGTCGTAATTGAGGCGCCGGCGCGCAGCGGCGCCCTCAACACGGCGGGCTGGGCGGCGGGCCGCATTCCGGTTCTGGCCGTCCCCGGCGACGTCGATCGCCCGCAAGCGGCCGGGTGCCTCGCCCTCATCCGCGACGGGGTCACGCTCGCGCGCGATCCCGCCGACGTGCTGGCGGAGCTCTCCCTCCCCGCAGCGCAACTGCCCCTCGCCGCACCGCCGCGCGAACGGGCCGATGCGCTCGAACGCGCGATCGTTCGCTCGCTCGGCGACGGAGAGCGCTCGCTGGACGCGATCGTCGACGCGTGCCGCGAGCCTGTGGCCCGCGTAACCGCGGCACTCACGCTCCTCGAGATCGACGGCAGCGTGCAGCGCCGCGACGGCGTCTACTTCGCGCTGATACGCTGAGGCGCCGGCGCGTTCGTCGAAGTACGTTCGGTGAAGATCCGCCTGATAGCCGTCGGAAAGATTCGCGAACCATACGTCGCCAGCGCATGTGCCGATCTCCGGCGACGCTTGTCGGCCTACTATGCCTACGAAGAGATCGAGGTGAAGGCGGACCGCTCCGGCGAGCCCGAGACGGCGATGCGCGAGGAGTCGCTGCGCGTTTTGAAACGGCTGGGCGAGGGCGATCGTCTCTGGCTGCTCGATCGCGCGGGGAGCCAACTCGCGAGCGAAGCGCTTGCCGGTCGCCTCGCTGCGGCGCGCGGCGACGGCATATCGCAGCTGACGCTCGCGATCGGGGGCACCTTCGGCGCCGGCGCCGCCCTGCGCGAGCGCGCCGATTTCTTGTGGTCGCTCTCGGATCTCACGTTCTTGCACGAGTGGGCGCGCGCCATCGTGCTGGAACAACTCTATCGCGCGGCGAAGATCGC
>JAKAPQ010000205.1 GCA_021806945.1 bacterium
CCGCTGAGAGATGGCGCATCTTCTACAACACCCAACGTCCGCATGAGGCGTTGAACTGGCTGACGCCGGCGGAGCATCGCGCGCAACTGCTCGGCGGGCAGCAGGTGCTAAAGATGGCGGCGTGAGCGCTTTCGTGCGAAAGACAGGCGGTGGCCTCAAAAGCCGCGTTTCCAGGCAAGACCGAGCCGAAATGAGGGCCTACAACGCGACTTCGAGCGACCGGATGACCCGTAGGTCGGCCGATCGCAACCAACGAACCAACAGTCTCTTCGGGTCCTGCGCGACCCGCCGGCGCGTAGCGCCGAGCCAACGTACCCTAACCGAGCGCTGCCGGTAGCAGCGAAGCGAGGGAGATTTCGACAGCGCAAACTGTCAACTCAGCGAGGGAGCGGAGCAGTGTTCGCTGCTCTTGGCAGCTTTTAGCTCGATTTGGGTTCTGCGCTGCGCGCAGGTTGGCTTTGCTCGACGCGATCTCCAGATCGCGTTTGCACCGGCCAATGTGGATCGCTGATCCGTCGATCGCCGAAAAGCGCGTTGTAGGGCTTCCCTGCGCGTCGGTTTTGGCTCCGAAAGGGCGAATCCAAGTCTGCGGGGCTTATGCGGCGTTCTCCGCGATCGGCTGATTGAAGCGGGTATCCGTAATCCGTTGTTGAGGACGTTGACAACACTATGTCATAGAGGTATGCTGTCATTATGGTGAAAAAGATGGTTTATCTGGAACCCGCACAAGAGGAAATCGTGAAACGCCTTGCACGCGAGGGGAAAACCTCGGAAACAGATGTGATCCGGCGCGCCATTGTTGCCTACGGCGGCGCGAACGCGGCGAAGATCGCCGCTGATACGCGCCGTGTCATGGAACACCTCAAAAAATACCCCGAGTGGAACGATGATCCGGCGGAGTTCTTTCAAGGATGACGCCCGGGAGCATCGTCGTGGTTGATTGGCGCGATGCCCTGCCCGAATCCGGGGAGCCTAGTAAACAACGCCCAGCCGTTGTCGTTGGGCGTGACGACCTTTTCCATGGCGATTTTGGCTATCTCTTAGTCGTCCCGTTGACAGGCGACGCCGCGATGAGTGTTGTCGAAGCATCGGTTGAGATTGCCCCGACGAAGGAGAACCATTGCTCAAAACGCTGCTATGCGTTGTCGTGGAACGTGCAGACGGTGCCAAGGCGACGGGTTCGGGCTACAGAGGCCCGCGTCACCACAGCCCAACTTAAAGCGGCACGCGATCAAATTGCACGGCTGGTAGAGCGATAGAGAGTGTCAGCGTTTCAACGCGACGCACGGGCCACGACAAAGCCCCAAAAGTGATGCAGGATTAACAACGGATTACGGCTATCCATTGAAGTATGCCGCATCCGGCGTCCAGCCGCCGAGGGACGAATGCGGCCGCTGTTGGTTGTAGAACGTGATGTAGCGCCGATGAAGTGCTTTGCTTCGGGCGTCGACTCATAGGCGTGCAGACAGCCGAATTCCGCGATCGCTCCGTAGAGCGCCTCAATCCCCATCAGGCGCCCAACGTGTCGGCGGCCGCCGCGATAACCACGCAGTCGGAGCATGTCACGCGGCATCCGCGCGCCGGCAAACGGATGGTCCGTGTGCAAGCGATCGCTCTCGCGCATCAACTCGAAGTCCACTGCCTGACGTCCGGATCGTATGTGCGTGCACCCTGGAAGACGTTCCCGCCGTCGTAGAGACCGTCGGTCGAGGGCATCGAGATAAACTCCGTAGCCGTGAGGTACCCCGAGCTCGCCGCGGGCGCGCCCACGGGCGATCCGCTGCAGTTTTGATGATAGGGGTCTGCCGGTCCCCAGGCATCGTGTCCGGTGCCGTGCGCAGGCCCAAGAGCGCGCCGATCCGGCCCGGGGCGACAAGGGGTACCTCACGCCGCCATCGCCGCCGCGGTCTTGCTCCAGATGCCCCGCGCAGCGCCTCGCGGGCCGGCTTCCGCTGGTAGGGCGGCGTTTTTGGCCCGGCCGGGCAAGCGAGGAATCGATACGACGTTAGTCGCATGATTTGAGCCTGGTACTGTCGTGGAGGGCTCCGCAGTTGGAAGACAAAACGCTCGTCTGTAAAGAATGCGGCCATCAGTTCGTGTTCTCGGTCCGGGATCAAGAGTTCTACGTGGAAAAGGGCTTCTCGAACGAGCCTCAGCGGTGCCGCGAGTGCCGCATGGCGCGGAAAGCTCAAGCGGCGGGCGGGGAGGCTGGGGGCGCGCGCCCGAGCTTCGCCACGGTTTGCGCGGAGTGCGGCGCCGAGACGACCGTCCCATTCCGCCCACGCGGCGATCGCCCGATCTATTGCCGCCCCTGTTTCACGGCGCGCGTCCCGGTAGCCGCCTACTGATCGGAATGACCGTGGCGGCGGTGAACCGAACGCCCGGAGCGTGAGTTCCGACGCGTTGGTCCCCGTGCGCTTTGCCGGCGATGCGGTCGAGTATCTCGACCAGCGGCTGCTTCCGCATGAGGTCCGCATGGTGCGAGCCGTAACCGTCGACGAGATCGAGGCGGCGATCGCAACGCTGGCCGTGCGCGGCGCGCCCTGCATCGGCATCTTCGGCGCGTACGGCATCGCGTTGCTGCGCCGAACCGTCGCCGGCGATGCCGCGTTTGCCGCTGCGGCTGCACGCGTGCGTGCGGCCCGGCCGACGGCCGTTAATCTTGCCTGGGCGGTGGATCGCGTGCTGGCCGCAGAGGAGATGCTCGCGGAGGCGGAAGCGATCCATCGCGAGCAGATCGCGATCGATCGCCGCATCGGCCGGGCGGCGATCGAGCTCTTTCCGAAACGCGCCGCGGTCCTCACGCACTGCAACACCGGCCCGCTCGCGACCGGCGGGGAAGGGACCGCGCTCGGTGCGATCGTTGCCGCAGCACGCGCAGGCCGCCGGATCCATGCGTACGTCGACGAGACGCGGCCGCTGCTGCAGGGCTCGCGGCTGACCGTCTTCGAGCTCGCGCGCGCCGGCGTGGAGGCGACGCTTCTGGTCGACGGCGCGGCGGCGATTGCGATGCAGCGCAAGGGCATCGATCTGGCGATCGTGGGTGCGGACCGGATCGCGCGCAACGGCGATACGGCCAACAAGATCGGCACCTACGGACTGGCAATTGCGGCCGCGCACCACGGCATTCCGTTTTACGTTGCGGCGCCGCGGTCGACGTTCGACTTCTCGATCGCCACGGGCGCGGAGATTCCGATCGAAGAACGCGGCTCCGAGGAGGTCGCGTGCTTCGCCGGGGTTCGCGTTGCCGAGGAGGGAACGCGAGTCTACAACCCCGCCTTCGACGTGACGCCCGGGCATCTCATCACGGCGTTCGTCACCGAGTACGGAATCATCCGCTCCCCCTACGCGGAGACGGTACCGGATCTCCAATACCGTCCCAGAATCGCGGAGATCGCGTGAAGTTTTACGATTTCGTCGACAAGCAGCCGGCGATCGGCCGCCTCGTCATCGTCGAGGG
>JAKAPQ010000206.1 GCA_021806945.1 bacterium
ACGCTCGGCCATACCGCCGCCGCGATGGTCGAATCCGCTCTGCGGCACGTCACGATTCTGGAAGAGCTCGGACACACCGATATCGTGATCTCGCTCAAGGCACATGAGGTGATCGCGACCGTCGAGGCCTACCGTCTCATGGACCGCCGCCTGCGCGAGCGTAAGACGCCGTACGCGCTTCACCTGGGCATCACCGAAGCCGGCCTGCTGCGGGACGGCACGGTGAAATCGTCGATCGGCTTGGGGATCCTGCTCTTCGAAGGCATCGGCGATACGATCCGCGTCTCGCTCGCGGCCGATCCGGTCGAAGAGGTTCCCGTCTGCTGGGCGATCCTCAAGTCGCTCGGCTTGCGCGAAAAGGGCTTTGAGATTACCGCATGCCCGTCGTGCGGAAGGGCCGAGATCAGCGTGCTCGAGCTGGGGCGCAGCGTCGAAGCGATCGCGAAGGAGTACACGGCGCCGGTGAAAGTTGCCGTGATGGGGTGCGTCGTGAACGGGCCGGGCGAATCCAAGATGGCCGACGTCGGCGTTGCCGGCGGTAAGGGCAAGGGCGCCATCTATCGTGCGGGCGAGCTGGTCGGCACCTTTCCGGAGGCGGAGTTGCTGGATGCCCTGCGCCTCGAGATCGAACGCGTCATAGCCGAAAAGTATCCGGACTACGCCGAACCGCGTTAGAGGAACGGTGACCTACCGGCGCCCCTCATGGGGCATGCTGACGCTGACGGCGGTGGCCGCGCTCGGGGCTTCGGTCGTGCTGTCGACCTCGCGCCCGGTGGTCGTACGTGTCGACGGCCGGCGGCTGCAGAGCGACGTCCCGCCGGTCACGACGGTCTCGAACCGGGTCTTCGTTCCGCTGCGAGCGCTCGGCGATGCGCTCGGCGCGCAGATTCGCTACGATCGTAAGAAGGACGCGGTCGTCGTGGTGCGCGGCGATCGTACGCTGCGCTTGAAGATCGGCAACCGGCGCGCGACGCTCGACCGCATGCCGATGACGCTTGCGCATGCGCCCTTCCTCGTGCGGGGCCGCGTCATGTTCGGGCTGAGGGCCTTCGAACGAGCTTTCGGCGTCGCCGTGACGTACGACGCACGTACCGCGCGCGTCGACGTGATCGTGCCGGGCGTCGTCGACGGAGGCGCGCGCGCTCGCTAGGAGGCTGTCCCCGTTACATGTACTCCGCGATGCCCTCAGGTTCGTCGACCGGCACGATCTCTTCGGGCTTCGACATTCGGAAACCGTAAGAGAAGAAAAAGATCAAGCCTGCGACGAGCGCCAGCGCGAACCAGATCCACGTCGCGCGAGAGAGACCGAATACGGCAAGAAACAGCGAGAGTACGATGCCGAGAATCGGGAAGAGCGGCACGAAAGGCACGCGAAAGGTTCGCGGCAGATCGGGCTTGTGCTTGCGCAAGACGAGGACGCCCCCGCAGACGACGGTGAACGCGATCAGCGTCCCGATATTCACTAAGTTCAGCAGATTGTTCAGCGGTACGATGAGCGTGAGCGCCGCGACGACCACGCCGGTGATCATGGTCGTTAGGATCGGGGTCTTAAAACGCGGATGGATGATCGCGACGGCCGGCGGCAGCATCTTGTCGCGGGCCATGACGTAGAAGATGCGCGTCTGGCCCAGCAGGGAGGCGAGCGCGACGCTCGTCGTGCCGGCCAAGACGCCCATCGTGATGATCCAGTTCAGCAGGGGCATATGGAGCGGCGCCAGCGCGTAGACGAGCGGGTTCTTGATCGGCACGTGCTTCCAGGGGACCGTGCCGACCAGCACGATCGCGGTCGCGCAATAGATAACGGTACCGATGGCGAGCGCCCCGATGACGCCCATGGGGATATCGCGCTGCGGGTTCTTGCACTCCTCGGCCGTCGTCGTCGCGGTATCGAAACCGATGTAGCTGAAGAAGACGTAAGCACTGATCGGGATGATGCCGTATGGCTGTGAGGATTCGACCGTGCCGCCGAACGGCCGCAGCGTTCCCCAGCCGAAAGGGTTGAAATCGTGCAGGTTCGCTGCGTGAAAGAGCCACATGCCGGCGATGACGAAGACGACGAGCGCCGAGATCTTGAGCACGACGAAGATGTTATTGGTCGTGGCCGACTCGCGTATTCCGATCGAGAGCAGCACGGAGAGCCCGAGTACGAAGAGCGCCCCGACCACGTCGAACTGCGAGTGCAGCAGATCCCAACTGCCCAGTTGCCACCACGGGCCGTGCACGACGAGATTCGATTGCTGAGCCCACGCGGGCAGCGTGAGCCCGATCGTCTTGAATACGTCCTGAATGGCGGCGGAGAACTGCTGCGCCACGGGAGCGGCGCTGATGCCGTATTCGAAGATGAGCGCGAACCCGATGATCCAGGCGAAGAGTTTGCCGAGGGTCGCATAAGCGTAGGTGTACGCACTGCCGGCGATCGGCACCATTGCGCCGAGTTCGGCATAGCACAGCGCGGCGAAGAACGAGGTGAGGCCCGCCAGGAGGTAGGAGACGATGACGGCGGGACCGGCACCTTTGACGCCGGTGCCGATGGTCGTGAAGATGCCGCCGCCGATCATCGTCCCGAGCCCGATGGCGATGAGGTCTTTGGCCGTTAGCGCTCGGCGTAGGATCTTCTGCTTGGAAAGTTTTCGGAGATTATCGACGTTCGTGGTGGCGAATAGGCGGGAGGCGAACGACATGCGCCTCGGGTTCGCAGCAGAACATCCCGCGCCCTACCTCGAAAGTATGGCGACGATGAAAGGGTATCAGCGAAGCGGGAGCCGTGAGATCTACCGCAACGCATGGCTGGCCGTCGAGATTCACCAGATCGTTCATCCTACGGGGAGGCCGGGCGAGCACGCCCTGATCGTGACGCCCGCGGCGTCGGCGGTCCTCGTCGCCGATGGCGGCGACCTCCTGTTCGCGCGCCAAGCGCGCTTTGGAGCGCAGGCCCAGATACTCGAGGTCGTCAAAGGCGGGGCCGAGCCCGGGGAGAGCCCGCTCGATTGCGCGCGGCGCGAGGTGCGCGAGGAGCTCGGCGTCGTTGCAGCCGAGTGGGAGCCGTTGGGGCGGCTCTACGAGATTCCATCGATTATGAACTCGCCGGTCGAACTCTTCGTGGCGCGCGGCATCGAGCACGTGGAGACGGAGTTCGAACCGGTCGAGAGCATCGAACTGGTCCGCGTCCCTGAAGCCGTCGCCTTTGCGGCAGCCGCCTCGGGACAGATCAACGACGCGGTTACCGTTGCCGCGCTCTTGCGCTACGCGCTTAAGACGGGGAGATTGGTTCCGGCGGCTGAGTAGACGGATTCCAGGCGTGCTCGGGCTCGTCCAATTCGACGTTGATCCAACGCGACCATACGAAGAGCGCGTCGGAGAGGCGGTTGACGCAGCGCACCGCGCCGGTCGATACGGAGACGTCCTCTTCGCGCAGGGCCACGAGTAGACGCTCGGCGCGACGGCATACGGCGCGAGCGA
>JAKAPQ010000207.1 GCA_021806945.1 bacterium
CCTCGGTAGGAGTGGCTTCGCACCTCGCATAATGCCGCGGTTCTCCACTATGTTAGATATCGTGCTCGTTCGTCGCGATCCCGAACGCGTCCGGCGTTCGGCCGAGCGCCGCGGACTCGACGCATCGTTCGTCGACCGGGTTCTGCAGTTGGACGCGGAGTACCGCTCCGCGCTCGCCGATGCCGAACGGGCCAAAGCCGAGAAAAACGTACTCTCCGCCGAGATCGGCAAAGCCGCCGACAAGGCCGCCGCGGCGCGTGCGCTGCGCGCGCCGCTCGATGCGCTCGCCGAGCGCATCGCGGCCGGTGAAGCGCGTGCCAAGAGCCTCTCCCCCGACGCGGCCGAATCGCCGTTGCGCGAGTTGCTCGCGCAATCGCCCAATCTGCTGGACGACTCCGTCCCCGACGGCGCGGGCGAGGCGGACAACCCCGTCGTGCGCGCGAGCGGAACTCCGCCGCAGTTCGATTTCGAACCCAAGCCCCATTGGGAGCTCGGCGAATCGCTGGGCATCCTCGATTTCGCGCGCGCCTCACGCCTTTCGGGGAGCCGGTTCTCCGTGCTGTCGGGCGCGGGCGCCCGGCTGCAGCGCGCCGTCGCGCAGTTTTTTCTCGACCGCGCCGGCCGTAAAGGCTACCTCGAAATCGCGCCGCCGCTCTTGGTGACGCGCGAGACGATGTGGTCGACCGGGCAACTCACCAAATTTTCCGATGCGATGTTCCAGGACCGGGACGCGGATCTGTTCATGATTCCGACGGCCGAGGTTCCCCTCACCGCACTGCACGCCGGGGAGATCCTGGATGCCGCCTCGCTGCCGCGCAAGTTCGCCGCGCACACGCCGTGTTTTCGCAAAGAGGCCGGAGCCGCAGGCAAAGATACGCGCGGCTTGATACGCCAGCATCAGTTCGAAAAGGTCGAACTCGTGTGGCTCGCTCTTCCAGATCGCTCCTTCGAGGCACTCGAGACGCTCGTGCGCGACGCCGAGGAGCTGCTCGTGGAACTGGAACTCCCTTACCGCGTGGTCGCGCTCTGCTCGGCCGACACCGGCTTCAACGCCGCCAAGACCTACGACCTGGAGGTGTGGCTGCCGAGCGCGCGCACCTATCGAGAGATCAGTTCCTGTTCGAACTGCACCGACTTCCAAGCTCGGCGCAGCGCGATTCGCTTCCGCCGCGATCCGGCCGGCAAGCCCGAATTCGTGCACACGCTCAACGGCTCGGGCCTCGCGGTCGGGCGCACGCTGGTGGCCATACTTGAGAACTACCAGCAGGCCGACGGCACCATCCGCGCCCCAACGGCACTCCGGCCCTACCTGGGCTGCGAGACGATCTCCGCCGCGACCCGTTAACGCCCGCGTTCCAAGAACTCGGCGAGCCGCTCCACATAGTCGGAACGCACGGTCGCCTGCGGCAGCGCGCCGCGCCGGCCCGCGATGTGCACGCGCGTGCGCCCCTCGCCCGTCGCTTCAAACGAGCACGTCAGCCGCTCGGAGAAGGTGAGCCCAAAGGTCGCTTCGATCGTCCCGCGCGCGCGGTCGCTCTCGCGCACGACGCCGCCTAGCACCCGATCGATACCTTCGAGCGTGCGATCGAAGAGCGCCTCAGGAGGCTCGTCGAACTCGAGCGCGCGCTGCGGGTGCAGCGATACGTGCCGAGACTTCTCGATGCGCAGCCACTTCAGAAGGAAACTCACTTACGACGGGTTCAGGACCTCGACCAATTTCTCGCGATCGAGATACCGAATGCGCCCGCGCTCGCGCTTGAGCGCTTCGCGGCCCTCGAGATCGGCGATGGCGCGCGCCGCCACCTCCTTCACCGTGCCGGCGGCGGCGGCGATCTGCGACTGCGTCATGCTCGGTAGCGGCGTGAGCACCGCGTGCAGCCCTCGCTCCGAGGCGGCGTACGGCAGCAGCGCGTTGGCGACGCGCGCGATGATCGGCAGCGAGACCTGCGCGTTGAGCGCGTCGGTCAGCAAGCGAGCGCGCTGCGCGCACACTTCGCCCAGCGCCGCCAGCAGCGTGTGATTGCGCTGCGAAACCGAACGCAGAACGCCGCTTGGAATGAGCGCGTAGCGCGCGGTCTTAGATATCACGGCGATACGCCCCATCGTGCGCCCGCGGTCGAAGAACTCCACGATTCCGAACATCTCGAACGGAAGGTACTCATAGAGCAGCCGGTCGCGATTGATGCCGCTGCAGGAGCGTGCGAGCGAACCGCTCCACACCACGCCGACGCCGCTCAGCAACTCGTTTTCGCGAACGACAACGTGTCCCTTGCGTTCTTCGTGCTCGGCCATGGCGTCGATGATGTGCTGAAGAACGGCGCGATCGACGTGCGCGAAGGGGCGGATGCGCCGTAGCCGCTCGAGCGCCGATGGTTCCGCCGAATCGCCGTCGACGCGGGTCATCTCTCCGAGCCACTCGCCGCTGCCGACGTGGCGATAGCGCCATAGCGCCTGCCGCGGCCGGATGCGATCGAGGCTGGCGGCCAGCGTGCGCGGGTGGTGCTCCGCGACCACCGTGAGCGAGCCACCGACGTCGAGCGAGTCGAGGGCCGTTGTTACGAGGGCCGGGCGATCCCACATGGGGACGCTCCGTAAGTCGATCCGTGATTCGGTCATACCCCTATGGTAACTCGGAACCGCCGCCGGCGATAGCAGGAGAGGCCCGGAGGATCGCGTCGGCGCGTGCGATGCGAGCGCGCATCTCCCGTTCGAGCCGCCCGAGAACCTGCATCTCCGAAACGGTTGGGGCGGCGTCGGCCGACGCCGCGTCGCCCGCCAGGCTGCTCAAGCGGCCGTAGATGTGTATCGGGTACCGTAAGGCGTCTTCGGGCTGCGTCACCTCGGGCTCGTAGATACGGTGCCGCAGTGCGTCGATCTGCCCGGCGAGCGCCGTTTGTGAATGCTTGCGCGCCACGGCGAGCGCCACGTTGAGCCGGTCGATCGTGTTGGTAAGGCGCTGCTCGTCGGAGCGGATGCGCAATAGGAACGCAAGCTGCGAGCGCAGTTCCGCCTCCGTCGCATGCGATCGAGGGTCCTCCAGCACGCGAAGGCTCTGCGTGCGCGTCGCCCCCGCGGCATCCAAGCGCACGGTATAGATTCCGGGAAGCGCGAGCGGACCGCGGAATCCGCCTCCGTCCCACGGTACGAATCCCTTTACGTGATGGATCGCGCCGAAGCGAAGATTCCACCACACGCGGTTGATGCCGGCGTGCGGTTTCTTCACGTCGATCGTACGAATGACGGTCGTACCGTCGAGGATCTGCAGCGTAACCTTCTGCTTCTTGGCAGGCGCCGATTTTAGATAGAAGTTGACGTCCGCGCCGTAGGGCGGGTTGGCGCCGTTCCAATAATTCGCGCCCCGCGTATAATCGCCGATACGGTAGCGATAGGCCTCCCGAACCGGGAACAGATACG
>JAKAPQ010000041.1 GCA_021806945.1 bacterium
GGAGATTCTTCCCCGACCAAATAATAAAGAGCAGTGCCACGATGCTCGATATGCCGCGGCCGTAAATGTACGACTGCAGGTTTGCGGCGACGAAACCTTGCAGCGCGGGAGCGAAAGTGTGAAAGAAACCGAGAACCCGCTGCTGGCTGTTCGGGAAGAAGAACGATCCGGCGCCGATGATCAGGACCAGAAGCGGAAAGAGCGTGAAGAGGGCGTTGAATGCCACAGCCTGCGCGTGGAACGCACAGCCGTCACGCGAGAAGCGCAGGCTGGCCTCCTTGAACGCCAAGACGAGTCGTTTCATCCGATGCGATATATCGCTGCGGGACGGTGATTTTCCCACTTGCGGCTAGACCGCCGGTGACGCTCGTCGTCGATGGCGCCATCGTGCCATCGTACAACCGCGCATACCTCGCGCACGGTAGGGTTATGGCGACGATCGATCCCGTCTTGACTGCCGTAGCCGACCGCATCGAGTACGTCGGGGGCACGATGATCGTTTCGCGCGGAGACCGCTTCGCACAGATCCGGCTCTTCCGCCGGCGGCAGCCAAGCGAGCTGGCGAACCTCTACGTTGCGGTGGCACCGATCCTTCGGGCTCTGGGCGAAGTCGTCTCGTACGATCCCGTGACCCGGGTCCTAGAGGTC
Source organism: bacterium (assembly GCA_021806945.1). GTDB lineage: Bacteria > Vulcanimicrobiota > Vulcanimicrobiia > Vulcanimicrobiales > Vulcanimicrobiaceae > JAJYFL01. The sequence continues at coordinate 649 of JAKAPQ010000041.1, forward strand.
CGGCCGCGCTCCGAAGCGCTGCTGGCGCTCCCAACCCCGTTCAATCCCGCCGTGCCTGAGGCGCCCCCCAGCGCGGTCTTTACCCCGGCCCCCATCCCCACGCCCCGCCCAATCTTCAGCGGTGAACCCATTCCACGGCGCACCCCGATTCCGGTCTTTGCACCGCCGAGCCTCACGCCTGCGCAGCCGCTTGATAGGCCCTCAGGACATCTCGGCGCGTAACGATGCCCAGCAGTTTCCCCGTCGCATCGTCGACTACCGGTAAGAGCGCAACTGTCGGTTCGGCCATCATCAAAGCAGCCCGTTCGAGGGTGTCCCGCGGGCTCAAGATCGCGGTGGCCACGTGCACCAGCGTGTGGATCGGTGCGCCACCGGATGGACTTTCCGCGAGATGGGCGGCGATGTCGGTTGCCGTGGCCATGCCGAGGAAGCGACCGGCCTCAACGACCGGGATGACGTATTCGTCGCTATCGCGCAGCTGTGCGGCGACCGTCCGGATCGTATCGTAGGCGTGCGCGATGACGACGGGCTGCCGCTGGACGGCTCGGACACGAATTCGCGCAAATAGGCTGGGCCGGCGTACGCGCATCCAGTCAATGCCGCGCCGAATCAGCTTCATCTCGTAGATCGTATATCCGAGGAGCCGGCGACCGAGGATGGTTGCGATGACGGTGGCGATCATGAGCGGGAGGACGATCGTGTAATCGCTCGACATCTCAAAGACGATCATGATCGAGGTGATGGGAGCCTCGGCCGCGGCGGAGAAGACGGCGGCCATACCGACGAGCCCGTAGGCGCCGGCGGTGGCCGTCCAGCTAGGAAACGCCTGGTGTACAACGCTGCCGAACGCGTCTCCGAGCATAGCGCCTGTATAGAGCGAGGGGGCGAAGACGCCGCCGCTGCCGCCGCTGCCGAGCGTCAGCGAAGTTGCAATGGGTTTGAGCGTCGCGAGCAGCAGGCCGTGTAGGGCCGGAACGTGGCGGGCCAGCACGGCATTGATGTTTCCGTAGCCGACACCGAAGATCTCGGGAAACCAAATGCCGATGACGCCGACCGTGCCGAAGCCGAGCGCGGCTTTGAGTAACGGGCCGACGTGCCAACCTTCGAAGGCGTCTTCGAGAAAGTAGAGCAACTTCACGAACGCTGCCGCCCAGAAGGCGGCGATCACGCCCAGCAACGCATAGAGCGCGAGTTCTCCCGGCGAAACGAGTTGGAAGACGGAAGCTGTGAACGAAGGGTGGTTTCCGAAGTACGCGCGCCCGATAACGGCGGCCACGACGCTCGCGACGACGATCGTTGCAAACGAGCGCGGCGCAAAATCGCCGAGGATGATCTCGCTTGCAAAAAAGACGCCACCGATCGGCGCGTTGAACGTTGCCGAGATGCCGGCGGCGGCGCCGCACGCGACAAGCGTGCGGACCGCGGAGGTCGGAGCCCGTACCAGCTGGCCGAGTACCGACCCGATAGTCGAACCGATCTGAACGATCGGACCCTCGCGCCCGCAGCTGCCGCCGAAGCCGATGCACGTCGCGGAAGCGATGCTCTTTACGGCAATGACGCGCGGCCGCATCACGCCGCCGCGCAGCGCGACGGCTTCCATGACCTCGGGAACCCCGTGTCCCTTCGCTTCCTTTGCGAAGCGCTCGACGATAAAGGCCGTGGCTATGCCTCCAAGGACAAGTACCGGCACGACGTTCAAACGCGCGAGGAAGCTGAGATGCGGTGCGAGCCAGCCGAAAGCGAGGAGGCCTTCTGTACGAATCAGCCACCGGAAGATGACCGCACCGTACCCGCCTCCCAAGCCGACCAGGACCGCAGCCAGGAGCAGAAACGAACTTTGATTGAGCGTGAAGCGGCCGAATTCAATGCGGTAGCCACTGGTGGTCTTGGTATAACGAAGGGGGGGGATCGCTAAGCGAATCTTACCGATGCGAAGGGTCATCTCCGAGAAAGTGCGGCGCCGAACGTGCGCGCTACGTCACTCAGATGACTCACAGCCCGAGAACTTGCCCGGCGCGCTCGGCGACCGCGTGCAGCACGCCGGGTTCGAATGGCGACTTTAGACCGGCGGAGCGTACGAGCGTTTGAAACGGGGCTTCACCGCCGCGTTTGCAGAGGGAGGTGTAGGCTTCGAGCGCGGCGTCGTAATCGTCGAGCGACCTCACCCAGAACTGTAGCGCGGTGCCGAGCGCGAGCGTATAGTCGATGTAGTAGAACGGCAGCGAGTAGATGTGCTGCTGCTGTTGCCAGTAGCCACCGAGGCGCAGGTGCTCGATGTCGCCGTAGCGTCGCCACGGAAGATACAGCGCCTCGACTTGCTTCCAGAAGCCGTGACGTTCGGCGGGCGTGGCATCGGGACGTTCGTAGACGAGGTGCTGGAAGTGGTCTACGGCCGCGCCGTAGGGCAAGAACGCGATCGAGGAGGAGAGGTGCTGCAAGCGGTAGCCCTGCGCGTCGCTGCCGAAGAAATGTCCCAGTTGCGGCCATGCGAGAAACTCCATCGACATGGAGTGTATCTCGCAGGCTTCGGCGGTCGGCCAGAGATAGTCGGAGACAGGCATCGCGCGGCTCGAATAACATTGAAATGCATGGCCCATCTCGTGGAGCAGGACGTTTACGTCGTGGGTGCTTCCGTTGAAGTTCGCGAAGACGTAGGGAAGCCCGTACGTTGGAAACGACGTACAGAAACCCCCGCCGGCCTTTCCGTCACGCAGCTGCAGGTCGAGCATGTTACCGTCGGTCATGAAGGCTGCGAATCTGCCGAGTTCGGGATGCATCGCAGCGAATGCGTTGCGCGCAGCCGTCAGCATGCGGTTGAAATCGCCCGGCGGTTTAGGTGAGCCGGCGCGATCGTAGATCTGCTCGTCCCAAAGCATCACCTCGTCGATGCCGAGTTTGCGGGCCTGGGCGCGGTGGATTCGCTCCGCGAGCGGCACGATCTCGCGAACGATCTCGTTGCGGTAGCGTTCGACATCGGCGGGGCCGTAATCGGTGCGCGTAAGGCGCCGATATCCGAGTTCCACGAACGTCGCGAAGCCGAGCTGTTGCGCCATGGCGTGCCGGACGCCGACGAGCTGGTCGTAAAGGGCATCCAGACGCGGACGCTGCTGCCCGTAGAAATCCCACTTGACTTGTACTGCGGCGCGGCGCACGCGGCGGTCGGGATGCTCGCCGAACTTTCCGAGGGCCGAAAGGTTGAGGCGCTCGCTTTGAAATTCGAAGTTCGCCTGTGCCAGGAGCGCGGTGTACTCGTCGACCAAATTCGCTTCGCGGACGACCAGGGCTTCGATCGACGGATCGTAGGCCGTAACGTCGGTCTCCCAGCGGGCGAAGACGTAGTCGCCGAGCTCCCGCTCCAGATCCTTGCGCAGCGCGCTTGCGAGAAATGCGCGTTTGATCTCGGCGTCCAGCCCCGTGACTTTCGGCTGCAGCTCGTTGCTGCGATCTACGACCGCCTTATAGGCGGCGTTTCGCGTATCTTGCCGGAACCGGAGCTCGGTGAAGGCCGACCACGTCGAAAAGCGCCGCCGCAGCGCATCCCAGGCGCTGAAGAGCGCAAGCCAGTCCGGCAGCGTTGCGGCGCGCGCGCAGCTCGTCTGAAGGTTCGCATAGGCTTCGAGCAACGCTGCAAGATCGGGCTCGTCGACCGTTATGTCGGAGAAACGGGAGGCGGGGAGCAGGGTGGCGGGCGCAGCGGGCATACCATGAGGTACACCGTTGGGGCCGGCCTCCCTGCGAATGGCGGCCGCCCGCTACGACGCCGGGGGCGCCGCCGGTGCGGGGTGCCGAACGAGCAGATTGAGGATCGCGAGAATCACCGCGGCAGCGAGCACGAGCCAAACGCTTTTCACAGCCGTAAAGAGCGCGATTCCCAGTGCCGAGTCCAGCGAATATGCGCCCGGCCCGGAAAAGGCGAGCGCGATGGAGCCGGCCACGATCATGGCGTTGAGTTCCCAGCCGTTGTTCGATGCCCAGAAGCCGTTCTTGACGTGGACGCTGAAGATGGCGACCAGCATGACCATCACGATGAGCGCGGGCCCGACGGCTCCAAGCAAACCCAGGGCCATCAGCAGCCCTCCGCCTAACTCGCCCAGACCCGCCGCCAACGCGAACGCCGCGCCCGGCTTGTACCCCAGGCTCTCCATCCAGCCGCCGGTCCCTTTGATGCCGTACCCTCCGAACCAGCCGAAGAGTTTTTGCGATCCATGTGCCGCGAGCGCGAGCCCAATGATCAGCCGCGCGAGCAGAAGTCCCGTATCCACAGTATTCCCATCCTCACAGACGTTGCGCCAGTAACTTACTTATGGTAGCCTTATGCCGAGAAGTATACGAACAGAGGCTCGTGATGTCAACTAGCCAGCCCGCCAAAGCAAACTCCCCATCCGACGCGCGAGCGCCGCTCTGCCCGCGGTTTCATCGCGCCGTCGAGCTGATCGGGCGGCGCTGGACCGGAGCGATCGTCCAGCGGCTGCTCGACGGCCCATTGCGCTTCAACGATTTGCTGTGCGCGATACCCGGCATCTCCGACCGCCTGCTGACGGAGCGCCTTCGCGAGCTGGAGGCGGCGGAGATCGTACGGCGTGAGGTGCGGCACGGATCGCCCGTACGCGTTACCTACGGCCTGACGCGCCGCGGCGTAGAGCTTGGGCCGGCGTTGAACGAGATAGGACACTGGGCGGAGCGCTGGATAGCCGGTCCGCTCTGACGACGAGGTTGCCGATCGTGCTTGTATCTCCCGTCCGTCGCCTGGCGGCGGTGCTCCTATTCGCTTGTCCGCTGTTTTTAGCACCCGTGGCTGCGGGAGCCGGCGAGGCGGCGCGCGTTGCAGCGCCGATCTTCGGCGACCTGCGCTACCGCTGGATCGGTCCGGCCGTGATGGGCGGGCGCATCGACGCGGTTGCCGGGGTGCCCGGCGATCCGAACCTCATCTATCTTGGCCACTCCTCCGGCGGGCTCTGGAAGTCGGAGAACGGCGGGCTTTCGTTCGCATCCGTCTTTGCGGTGGGCACTTCGACCGCCATCGGCGCGGTCGCAATAGATCCGCGAAACCCGCAGGTCGTCTACGCCGGTACGGGTGAGGGTTTTCCGCGCAACACGGCCGATGCCGGGGACGGTATTTGGAAGACGCGCAACGGTGCCAAGACCTGGCATTATCTCGGGCTGCGCGCCTCAGGTTCGATCGCCAAGATCGCGATCGACCCGCAGAACGACCGCATCCTGCTTGCTGCCGTGATGGGCACCGAGTTCGCGCCGAGCACCGAGCGGGGAATCTACCGCAGCACCGACGGCGGAGCGCATTGGGTGCGCGTGCTGTATGCGAACGACACCACCGGCGGCAGCGACGTCGCGTTCGACCCGAAGAACGGGAACGTCGTCTACGCGGGGACGTTCGATTACCTCCGCAAGCCGTGGACGATGCGGAGCGGCGGCCCGGGCAGCGGGCTCTACCGCTCGGCCGATGCCGGCCGGACGTGGACGCGCCTGACCGATCCGCGTCTGCGCGACGGCCTCCCGGCCGGTCCGATCAACCGCGTCGGCGTCAGCGTCTGCGCCGGCGACCCACAGGTCGTCTACGCATTCGTGCCGGTTAAGCGTGGGATGCTCTATCGAACGACCGACGGCGGGCGAGAGTGGACGCTGCAAAACGCGAGCTACGGCATCAATTTCCGGCCGTTCTATTTTTCACAGGTGCGATGCGATCCGAGGGATGCGAACCGAGTGTACGCCGTCGCGGGCGCGCTCATGGTTTCGGCCAACGGCGGGAAGACGTTTCGCGATATCGGGGGCGGAGGCGATAACCACGACCTATGGATCGATCCGCGCAATTCGCAGCGACTGCTCGACGGCAGCGATATGGGATTCCATTTTTCGGTCGACGGCGGCAAGACGTGGAGTTACGACGACGTCGTGCCATTCGATCAAATCTATCGCGTCGGCTACGACATGGCGGTGCCGTATCACGTCATGGGCGGCATGCAGGACCACGAAGTCTGGTGGGGCCCGAACACGAAGTTAAGCCTTGAGGACGGCGTCGGAAACGGCGATTGGCTCGACATCTCCGATTGGGGCGACGGCCAGTACGCCATGGCCGATCCGAACGACCCCAACACGGTCTACGAAGACACGCATTTTGGGGATCTCGTACGCTTGAACATGCGCACGGGGCAGCGACGCTACATCTCGCCGCAGCCCATCGTCGGTTTTGGCGGGGACGCCGCTACCTACGCGTATCGCTTCAATTGGAGTGCGCCGCTGCTCATCTCGCGCTTCGATTCACACGTCGTATACTTTGGCGGGAACGTTCTTTTCGAAACCAAGAATCGCGGCAGTTCGTGGAAAGTCATCAGCCCCGATCTCACGCACTGCAAGCCCGGGGAGCTCGGTCCGAGCGGTGGGCCGATCACCTACGACGATACCAATGCCGAGACCTATTGCACCATCTATTCGATCGCGCAGGACGCAAGAGACCCGAACACTTTATGGATCGGGACCGATACCGGTCATCTCGACATCACGCGCGATGGGGGCAAGAGCTGGACCGACGTCACCGGCAACCTGCACGGCCTACCGCCCGGCGGCCGTATCTCGTCGATTGCGGCTTCACCGACGCAGCCGGGCACCGCGTATGCGGCAATCGACCTCCACCGGTCCAACGACTACGCCCCGTACGCCTACGCGACTTTCGACTACGGCAAGACCTGGACGAACGTCTCGCGCGGCCTACGGTCGTACGTCCACGTCGTGCGCGAGGACCCGCGCAACCCGAACGTCTTGTACGCCGGCACGGAGAGCGGGACTTTCGTTTCGCTCGATCGCGGCGCGCATTGGACCGATCTGCGGCTGGGCTTGCCGCACGTTCCGGTCTACGATCTCCGGGTGCAGCCGCGCGACAACGATCTGATTCTCGGCACGCACGGCCGCGGCTTCTACATCCTCGACGATCTTACGCCGGTTGCGCAGTTGGGAGCGGCGCTACGGCACTCGGTGTACCTGTTTGCGCCGATGCCGGCATTGCGGTACGCCGATACTCTCTACACCGAGCATGGGCGAGGTGCTTTCGTCGCTCAAAACAAACCCTACGGCGCGCTCATCTCGTTCTATCTCGCGTTTGCCCCGCCGGCGATCGCCAAGGCGAAGCCGATGGTAGAGGTGCGGATCCTCGATGCTGCCGGAAAGTTGGTCGACGAGTTCGCGACGGCCGCGCATGCCGGAATCAACCGAACGGTCTGGAACCTGCAGACGCTTCCTCCGTCGGGAAGGAAGACGGTGCAGGATCCCCGCGCCTATTACGTTTTCTACCCGATGAAGATCACCGGGCCCGAGGTGCTGCCGGGACGGTATACGGTGCAGATCGCGACGGAGGGGCGCACGGTCTCTGCGCCGCTGATCGTTCGGATGGCACCGAACGATCCCGCAACGCTCGATCGCCTGCGCGCGCAGCAACGCGCCCTGTTGGAGTTGGATGCGATCCAGGAGCGCGCCGAAGTGGCGATCGTGCGGCTCGGCGCGCGCAGAGCGGAGATCGTAAAGCGAGAAGCGGAGCATCTGCCGCAGATGCAGCGCACGCGCCTCGCGGGGCTCGCTCGAGCGGTGAACGCGCGGCTCGATACGTTGCGCAATCCGGAGCCGAGCGGCTACCGCAAGCCGGCCGAGCTGTCGGAGCAGGTCGCCTACCTGCGGGACACGATCGCGCAATACGAGGGTCCGCCGACGCGAACGCAAGCGCTGCTGATCGCGCGTTACCGCCGCGCCGTCGACGCCGCAGTCAGAGCGGCGGACCGCCTCTTGGCTATGCCTCTGGAGCCGGCGAGCGTGCCGCGATGACGGACCTGCTCGCGGGCGTTCGCGTCGTGGCGCTGACGACGAACCTGCCGGGACCGCTGGCCACGGCGCGGCTGCGCTCGTTGGGGGCGGCGGTCACGAAGATCGAACCGCTCGGCGGCGACCCGTTGCAGGCCGCGTCGTCTGCATGGTACGAGCGAGTCTGTGCCGGGCTCGAGGTGGTGCGCTTGGACCTAAAGTCGCCGGCCGGTCGCGAGCGCGCCGAGGCGGAACTCTCGGCTGCGGACGTGCTGCTGACGACCATGCGCCCGGGTGCGCTCGGGCGCGTGGGGCTCGACTGGGAGACGATTCACGGGCGGTTCCCAAGGTTGTGTCACGTCGCGATCGTGGGCGAGCGCGCGCCGCATGGCGATCGTGCCGGCCACGATCTAACGTATCAGGCGCGCGCCGGTTTGGTCGTGCCGCCGGCGCTGCCTACGAGCGTGTACGCCGACATGCTTGCGGCCGAGAGCGCCGTCACGGCGGTGCTCGCGGCGCTCTACGCGCGCGAGCGCACCGGCAGCGCTGCCTTCGAGGAGATCGCGATCGCCGATTGCGCGCGCCGCTGCGCCGACGCCGTGCGCTACGGCGTCACGAGCCGGGACGGCCCGCTGGGCGGCGGCCTCTCGACGTACGCGCTCTATGCGAGCGCCGACGGTTGGATCGCGCTTGCGGTGCTGGAGCCGCACTTTCAGGAGCGCTTGGCCGCCGCATTGGGCAGCGATCGAACGGACGCAGCGTGGCTACGCTCGCGCTTTGCAGAGCATCCGTCGGCGCATTGGGATGCCCTCGCAGAACGCTACGGCATTCCCCTTGCGCCGGTCGCCGAGATTGCGGGGCCCGCGTGAGGGAAGCGGTCATCGTAGACGCGGTGCGTACGCCCGCCGGAAGACGCGGCGGGAAACTGAAGGACTGGCACGCGGTCGACCTCCTGGCGCACGTGTTGCAGGCGCTCGTCGCCCGCACGGCGATCGATCCCGCAGCGGTGGAGGACGTGATCGCCGGCTGCGTGAGCCAGGTCGGCGAGCAGTCGCTCAACGTTGCGCGCAATGCGCTCCTCGCGGCCGGTTTTCCGGAGAGCGTGCCGGGAACGACGGTCGACCGGCAGTGCGGCTCCAGCCAGCAGGCGATTGCATTTGCCGCGCAAGGCGTCGCGAGCGGTGCGTACGACGTCGCGATTGCCTGCGGGGTAGAGAGCATGACGCGCGTGCCCCTGGGCTCGAGCTGGCTGCAGGGGCCGGGGAAGCCCTTCGGCCCGGCGATGGAGCGCCGCTTCGGCGGCGCTCTCGTCGCGCAGGGCACGAGCGCGGAGTTGGTGGCGCAGCGCTGGGGATTGACGCGGGAGGATCTCGATGCATACAGTCTCGAGAGCCACCGGCGCGCCGCTCGCGCCGCCGGCGAGGGCCGCTTCGTCTCGCAAATCGCGAGCGTTCCCGTCCGCGGGGACGACGGCAGCGTCGAGACGTTTGGGGACGACGAGGGCGTGCGCAAGGATACGAGTCTCGAGAAGCTGGCCTCGTTGAAGCCGGTTTTCAAGAGCGACGGGGTCGTTACCGCTGGGAACTCCTCTCAGATCAGCGACGGGGCGGCGGCGGTCCTGCTCTGCGAGCGTGAGTTCGCACGGCGTCACGGGTTGCGCGCTCGCGCGCGGTTCGTCTCGTTCGCTGTGGTTGGAGACGATCCGGTCTACATGCTGACCGCGCCGATTCCCGCGACCCGTAAGGTGCTCGAACGCGCGGAACTCAACCTCGACCGCATCGACGCAATCGAGATGAATGAAGCCTTCGCAAGCGTGGTTCTCGCATGGCAGCGCGAGCTTGGCGCCGACCTCGCGAAGACCAACCCGAACGGAGGAGCCATCGCGATGGGGCATCCGCTCGGTGCGACCGGCGCGCGCCTCGCCACGATTCTGCTCAACGAACTGGAACGGCGCGGCGCCCGCTACGGCTTACAGGTCATGTGCGAAGGGGGCGGGATGGCAAATGCCGCCATCATCGAACGGCTTTGATCGCAACGATTGGAGGAGAAGAACGTGGAACTCAGCGGACGGACATTCATCGTAACGGGGGGCGCTTCGGGTCTGGGCGCGGCCTGCGTGGCGGAGTTCGCACGCGCCGGTGCGAACGTCGTGATCTGCGACGTCAGCGAGCGCGGCGCTGCGCTCGCCGGCGATCGCGTTCGCTTCGCACGCACCGACGTAACCGACGAAGCTCAGGTGCGAGCGGCCGTGCGAATGGCACGCGACGAGTTCGGTGCCTTGCATGGCCTCGTGAATTGTGCGGGTGTCGCGACGGCGGAGCGCGCTATCGGCCGCGAAGGCCCGCAGCCGCTGGAACGCTTTGCCGGGGTCGTCAAGGTGAACCTGATCGGGACCTTCAACGTCATCCGCCTAGCGGTTGCCGAGATGCTCGAACGTGAGGTCGCTGCCGGAGAGGATCGCGGCGTGATTGTCTGTACGGCATCGGTCGCCGCCTACGACGGTCAAATCGGTCAAGCCGCCTATGCAGCCTCGAAGGGCGGCGTCGTCGCGCTGGTATTACCGTTGGCTCGCGAGTTTGCGCAGCATCAGATTCGGGTGATCGGTATCGCGCCCGGCATCTTCGACACGCCGATGCTTGCGGGATTGCCGCAGGCGGCTCGCGAGTCGCTCGGCAGGCAGACGCCCTTTCCCGCGCGCTTGGGGCGCCCGCAGGAGTACGCGGCGCTCGCTCGGCACGTTGTCGAGAATCAGATGCTCAACGGCGAGGTGATTCGGCTGGACGGCGCCATCCGGTTGGCGCCGCGATAGGCCGCGAGCCGCTGGAACCGAACTCGCACGAGGTGCGTTCCACGACTATGCCCCCATCGCTCGGCAGAATAACTCGACTGCTTGCGGCCGCAGCGTTCGTAGCCGCGCCGTTGCTGCTCGCGGCACCGGCGCAAGCGATCGAAACGCCGCCGACGCCTTCACCGACGCGCGTACTGGGATTCATTCGCGGGGCGTTTCTATCGCACCGGCCACCGCCGCCGTTCGAGACCTATACGCTGGTGCGCGCGCAGAAGGCGGCCAACGGCTACCCGGATTACGCGAACAGTTACACCTACCATATTTGGGTGCGTACGCTCGACGATGCGGCGCTCGGCCGCAAGATCTACCGCGACGACTACGAGGGGCGGCTCACGTTCCTGCGGCCGGCGTTCAACGAGGACCGGGATCCGGGGCCGCCGACCGCCGACCTCTTCCAGCCGGCGCCGGCCCATCCGGAGCCCGTATCGGTCGTTCCGACCCCCGAACCGACTCGCCATCTCCGCATTATCGGTTCGGTCGTGGCGTACAACGAGCCAGATTATCGCGTCGTCTCGCTTACGACCGAAGGCGACCTGCTGCACCTGGTGCTCGAACCGAAGCGCGATCCCAATCGCAATCGTCTGCGGCAACTATGGGTCGACAAAACGACCTATGAACTCAGGCGCGTCGTGGCCACGGATAAGCTCTTCATTCAAGGCGGACCGGTCTATCCCGTGCTCTTCACCATTACGGTGGGCTCGCTCGACGGGTATCCCGTGGTCACGCATATTCACGGTGTCGTCGGTGGCGGCTACGATGGGAACGGAGCCACCGTGAACTACGACTTCAAGGACATTACGTTTCCAAAGACGCTGCCGAGCTGGTATTTCGACCCACGGACCTATGCCGCGCACCTGAACGACGCGCCCTAGGCCGTAGCAACCGTCTAGATTTTTCCGTGGCCGCGCGTTGCGAGGAAGTACTTTTCGAAGGCGAGCTTGGCCCAGTGCGCCTGTGGGCCCGGAATGATGAACTGCAGGTGGCGCGGCTCGAGCATGTGGTCGCCGACGATCATCATGCCCATGTCGCCCGTATCCATAATGCAGTACGCGTGAATCATGGAGAACGGCATCGAGCGATGCTCCGTCTCGCCGCGGATATCTGCCGCGATGTTTGCGGCAGCAGTCTTCGCCATGACCTCGGAAGGATAACCGGTTTTCGGCACGCCGCATGGAACGGGCGTCCCTCCTACGGGAGCCACGAACACCGCGACGCCGGCCGCGTAGATCTCCGGGCGCGTCAGATGCTGGTAGCCGTCGTTGACCTCGATGAAGCCGCTGGCGTTGCCTAACCCGGGCGTGCTGCGGACCGCGTCGACGCCGAGGAAACGCGGAATGATCATCGTGAATTTCGACGGCAGCTTCTCGCCGCTTTCGAGCAAGACTCCATCGGGCTGGACTTCTTTGATGGTGGCGCTGGTGCGCGACGCGATACCGTAGGTCTTGAAGAAGAACTCGGACATCTGCCGCCCGTTGCCCAAGCCGCCGATACCGAAGTGGCCGAGGAACGGCTCCGCCGTCACGTAGGTCACCGGTGACTTTTCGAGCAGGCGGTGTTTCTTCAGCTGGTAGCGGAGGTTGAAAAGAAACTCGTACGCCGCACCGAAGCAGGCCGCCCCCTGTGCCGCTCCGACGACGACGGGTCCCGGGTCGGTCAGGAAATGCTCCCATGCCCGGCGGGTCTGCTCGGCATGGTCGATGTTGCAGATCGAGAGAGAGTTCTTCTGCGGCCCCAGGCCCGGAACGCTCTCGAAGTCGATCTTCGGACCGGTCGCGACGAGAAGATAGTCGTAGTCGATCGGACCCGCGGTATCGGTAAGGACCTGCCGTTTGTCCAGATCGAAACCCGTGGCAGCGGCCTCGACGAACTGGATGCCGCGCTCGGCGTAGATCGGGCGGACGTCGAAGCTGATGTCCTTCTGGTCGCGCAAACCGAACGGATACCAGATCAGCGATGGGATGAAGACAAACTCGTGCGACTTGGCGACGACGACGATATCGTGCTCCGAGCCCAGCAAACCGTGCAATTCGATCGCGCCCGTGTACCCGGCGAAGCTCGTTCCGACGATGACGATCCGTTTACGCGACATTGAGTCCTCCGATTTCGACACATTCCGTCCCTAAAAGGTGCTCGCCCAGCGAGAAATCGAGGTGAAGACGGCATGAAGGGAGCGGGAAGGGGCTATGCCGCCAGCCTAGGCCGCGACGGCCGCCGCGGGGGTGCTAGCGGTTTACTAGCTGCACCCGCTCGTCGCGCCGCAGTTGTCGCACTTTTCGCACGAGCCGTTACGCACCATCGTCAGTTGGCCGCACTCGGCACAGGCGTTTCCGGTATAGCCCTTCGCTTTGGCGGCGGTGACCTGCGCCGTCTTGCTGAGCAGGGCCGTGGCGGCCGCGCCCGGTGCATGCCCTCCAATCGCTTCGATGCCCTCGACTCGTTCGACCGGCCGTTCGTGGCCCGGGTGCAGGTGCGAACTTGTGGGGTGGAGCTTTTCGCGAATGCCGGCTGGTTCGTATCGTAGGGCGCCCTTCTCTTCGGCGAGATACTCGTCGGCATTCGCGGGCCCCATGGCGTCCATCTCCATCGCCGGCTGCACGTGCGCCAGCTCGTAGCGCCCCAGATAGCTGACGGCCAGCTCGCGGAAGATATAGTCGAGTATGGAGGTGGCCATCTTGATGTGATCGTGTCCCGTCACGGGGCCGTTTGGCTCAAAGCGCGTGAACGTGAACGCCTCGACGAACTCGTCGAGTGGGACGCCATGCTGAAGACCCAGGGAGATCGCGATCGCGAAGTTGTTCATCAGCGAACGGAATGCGGCGCCTTCCTTGTGCATGTCGATGAAGATCTCGCCAAGTTGCCCGCCTTCGTATTCGCCCGTGCGCAGGTAGACCTTGTGGCCGCCGACGATCGCCTTCTGTGTGTAGCCGCTGCGGCGTTCCGGCAAGCGACGGCGCTTTGCGATATAGCGGTAGACCATACGCTCCGCGACTTGCAAAGGCTTCTGAAACGTCTGGTGCACGGCTTCGGGCGTTTCGCCGGCGATCTCGCCGCCCAGGTCGTAGGAGGCGGCCAGCGGTTGCGAGAGTTTCGATCCGTCTCGATAGAGCGCCACCGCTTTGATCATCCGCTCCCAGGCGTAGCGGTAGGCTTCCTTGACGTCCGCGACCGTTGCCGATTGCGGCAGATTGATCGTCTTGCTGATAGCGCCCGAGACGAACGGCTGCGCGGCGGCCATCATATCGATGTGCGCCAGCGGCCGAATGAAGCGCATGCCGTGCTTGCCGCACGGCGTGGCACAGTCGAAGACGGCTAGGTGCTCGTCTTTGAGGTACGGCGCGCCCTCGAGCGTCATCCGGCCGCAGATTACGTCGGAGGCCTCTTCGATCTGGGCCGTGGTGAAGCCCAGGGCATCGTGCAGCAGCGAAAAATTCCAATCGCCGAGCTGCTCGTCGGTTAAACCGAGCTTCTCCTTGCAGAAGTGCTCGCCGAGAGTGAACCGGTTGAAGGCGAACTGCAGCTCGAAGGCGGCGGGCAAGGCCGCTTCGACGCGCGCGAGCGCATCGTCGTCGAAGCCCTTGGCGCGCAAAACGGCGCGATTGACGTGCGGCGAGCCTTCGAGCGTTCCCGTACCCTTCGCGAACGCCTCGATTTCGCGGATCTGGGATTCGCTGTAGCCGAGCTTGCGCAGCGCCGATTCGACGGACTGGTTGACGATCTTGAAGTAGCCGCCGCCGGCGAGCTTCTTGAACTTCACGAGCGCGAAATCGGGCTCGATTCCGGTGGTGTCGCAATCCATCACGAGGCCGATCGTACCCGTGGGAGCTATGACGGTCGTTTGTGCGTTGCGGTAGCCGGCCACTTCGCCAATCGCCAGCGCTTCGTCCCACATCTCGCGCGCGAGCTTCCACGTCTCCTGCGTGAAGAGCGTCGGCGCATGCGTTACCGGCGTAATCGTTAGGCCTTCGTAAGCGTCGTCGGGCCCCTGGTAGGCGGCGCGGCGATGGTTGCGAATCACTCGAAGCATCTGCGCCGCGTTTGCCGCGTAGCGCGGGAACGAACCGAGCTGCTGCGCCATCTCGGCCGACGTGCGGTACGCCGCTCCCGTCATCAGAGAGGTGATGGCGCCGCACCAGCCGAGCGACTCCTCCGAGTCGTATGGCAAGCCCATACGCATGAGCAAGGTGCCGAGGTTTGCATACCCGAGACCGAGCGTGCGGTAATCGTACGATTTCTGCGCGATTACGCGGCTCGGGAACTGCGCCATGAGTACGCTTATCTCGAGCGTGAAGGTCCAGATACGGCAAGCATCGGCAAAACGCTTGGCGTCGAAGTTTCCGTTCGCGTCCTCAAACGTAACGAGATTGAGGCTAGCGAGATTGCACGCCGTGTCGTCCAAGAACGCATACTCGGAACACGGATTCGTAGCGTTGATCCGTCCGTCGGCCGGACACGTGTGCCACTCGTTGAACGTATCGTCGTACTGCACGCCGGGATCGGCGCACTGCCATGCCGAGACGGCGATCTGTTCCCAAAGGTCGCGCGCCGG
>JAKAPQ010000208.1 GCA_021806945.1 bacterium
GCGAGCGGCGATCGGCCGGCGCGTTCTCCGCGCCGACGACCGTGATGGCGTTGGCCGGGCAAGCGCTCGAACAGAGCTCGCAGCCGATGCAGCGTTCCTTGCCGTCTCCGTAGCGCCGCAATTCGTGCAGGCCGTGGAAGCGCGGCGCGTGCTGTTTCTTCACCGACGGGTACTGGATCGTCGGCTTCTTGCGAAACATGAACGAAAAGGTGACCGCAAGTCCCTTAGCGAGCGCGATGACGTTGAACAAGCGTTTGCGTGAGGGTGCCATCTGCCTATCCTGTAAACGCGACGACGATCGCCGTCACCACGAGATTGAGCGTCGCGATCGGGAGCAAGACTTTCCAGCCGAACGCCATCAAACGGTCGTAACGGATCCGCGGGAACGTCGAGCGCAGCCACACGTACACGAACATGAAGAGCGCGACCTTCGCCACGAACCACGCCACGCCCGGGATTATCGATAGGCCCGCTATCGGGCTCCAGCCGCCTAAGAAGAGCAGCGTCGCGATGCACGAGACGGTGAGCATGTTGATGTACTCGGCGATGAAGAACAGACCGAACCGCAGCCCCGAGTACTCGGTATTGAAGCCGCCGACCAGTTCGGCGTCCGCTTCGACCAAATCGAACGGCGCGCGGTTGGTCTCGGCAACGGCCGTGATGAGGTAGACCGCGAAGCCCACGAACTGCGGGATGACGAACCAGAGGCGGTGCTGCGCGTCGACGATGCCGGCAAGCGACGTGGTGCCCGCCAGAATCAGCACGCCGATCAGCGACATCGACATCGAGAGCTCGTAGCTGATCATCTGTGCGGTCGCGCGCACGCTCCCCAGCAGCGGGTACTTCGAGCCGGATGCCCACCCGCCGAGCGAGATGCCGTAGACGCCGATCGACGTGAGCGCGAGAACGAACAGGATACCCGCGTTGACGTTGCCGATGGCCCACAGGTTGCCGGGGGCAGGCTCCGAGAACGGAATCACGGCGTACACCGAGAAGGCCGTCACGAGCGAGATGAACGGCGCCAAACGATAGATCAGCGGATCCGCCGTGTTTGGCGTCAGATCTTCCTTCATGATGAGTTTGACCGCATCGACGGCCGGCTGCAGCAGGCCCCACGGCCCCACGCGATTGGGACCCGGACGCATCTGCATCCAGCCCATGACCTTCCGCTCGGCGAGCATCGCATAGGCGAAGCTCGTAATCACGACCAGCAAGAGCACGGCGGATTTAATCAGCACGATCAGCCACGGATTCATCGGGCCGCCTCCACCGCGTTACGGCGCACGTTCGTTAGGCTCACGAGCGCGCGCTCGCCGAGCGCGTTCGCCGGATCGTCCGGCAAACCGCCCACCAATGCCGCTACGCCCTGCGGCAATCCCGCCCGCACCTCCACCAACACGTCGACCACGCTGTCATCTTGAGCATGTCGAACGGCGCCCCATGCGGTGATGTCGACGTAGTCGCCGGTAGCGACACCGAACCGGGCGGCGTCCTCGGGCGAGATCGCGACCTGCGGCAGCGGGCGCAGATCGGCCAGTTGCGCGTCATGCGCGATGGTTCCACCGCCGGCGAAGATGCGCGACTCCACGACGAGGCGCAAGGCGTCGCCGTCACCCTCCGGCGCGCTCCCGGCGCGCGTTGCCGGCTGTTCGAAGCGTGCGTCGCCGAAAGCAAAGCTCTCGGGCGCGCGCGCCAAATGCGAGATGACGGTCGTCTCCAACTCATCCTGCGCGGGCAACGCGACGTGCAGCGCCTGCGCGAGCCCGATCAGCATCTCGAAATCCGAGAGCACGCCGTCGGGCACGTCGAGACCTTCAGCCGCATTAACCGGCAATACGTCGCCGGCCACGTTCGTCGTGGTGCCGTTCTTCTCGAACGCGCCGCGTGCCGGCAAGACGAGCGTCGCGAGCTTCGCCGTCTGCGTCATGAAGAGCTCGCTCACGACGACGAACGGCGTCTTCTCGAGCGCTTCGCGCACGGCCGGTCCGTCGGGGAAATGCAGCGCCGGATTCGCTCCGAGTATCGAAAGGACACGCATCTTCCCGCCGCGCGCATCCTCGAGCATCGCCGCAAAGCCGTGCCCCGCGCCGCCTGCGGGAGCCGCGTAACCGGGACCAAACGACGGGTGCATGCCCATCGCTTCCGCGCCGCGCGCGTTGGCCTGCTCTCCCGTTATGTAGCCGGCAAGATCGATGTCGGCGGGCAACCGGGCGGCGAGATCGCGCCCGAGCGCGAGGTCGACGCCGTCCCAGATGACGGCGACGCGTTTTGCGCCGGGCGGCAGTTGCTCGACGGCTTCGCCGGCGGTGGCGACGTCGGCGTACGAGCCCGAGATCGGCGGACGGCTCTGCACGGGTGCGACGCGAATCAGTCGGGCACCGCGGCGTATGGCCTTTCGCACGCGCAGTTCTAAGATCGGTGCGCGTTCCGCCGGCGACTCGCCGATCTCGAGAATCGCCTCCGCACAGTCGATATCGGCTAAGCTTCCGCCGCGCTTGCCCGGTGTGGCCTGGCGCTGCCGCCCGGCCCGCCAGTCGAGATTGCGGACGCCGACGCTTCGAAGGACGTGCTGCAGCAGATAGGCCTCTTCGTTGGTGAGCCGGCCACCGCCCAATGCCCCGACGCTCGCGGGATCGGCGGCAACCGCATCGGCGATCGCCCGCGCCCAGAGCGCGAACGCATCGTCCCAGCCGATCTGCACGAACTCACCGTCACGCTTGTAGAGCGGCTGCGTGAGGCGGTGAAGATCGTCGTAGAAACCGATGTTGTAACGGCCGCGATCGCAGAGCCAGCCGTCGGAGATCGGGTCGTCTTCGACCAGCATCGTCCGCCGCACGCCTCCTAGGCGCGTGTCGAGGAACGCTCCGCAGCCGACGGCGCATTGCGTGCAGGTCGTGCGCGTGCGGCGCAGATCCCACGGACGCGATTTGAAGCGGTACGTCTTGGATGTCAGCGCTCCGACGGGGCAGAGCTCCGTGACGTTCCCGGTATAGTTGTGGCGGTACGCGTCGCCGGTCGCCGTCGCGATGATATTATGTACGCCGCGATCCTTTAACACCAGCTGCCGCTCGCCCACGATGAGATCGTCGAAGCGCACGCAGCGCTGGCAGACGACGCAGCGCTCCTCGTCGAGAACGATCGTGGGCCCTAAGTCTTCGGCTTTAGGCTTGCCGATCTTCGCATCCGCGCTGCGCGAGAACCCCCGGCCGTAAGCCAGCGAGAAATCCTGGAGATCGCACTCGCCACCCTTATCGCAGATCGGACAGTCGAGCGGATGGTTCACGAGATAGAGCTCCAGCACCGCGCGCCGCCCGTCGGCGGCTTTCTCGCTCTGCGTGTGCACGACCATGCCGTCGGTTACCACCGTATTGCAGCCGA
>JAKAPQ010000209.1 GCA_021806945.1 bacterium
GCAGGACCAGCGCGCCTACCAGCGCGACCGCCGGCGCCCCGTGCCGGATGCCCCACGCCGCGAGGAGCGCCCACGCGACCAACGTGACGGCCGCCAGTATCAGCCCCATCACGGGCAGCACGTCGTCGATCGTCTTGCGGCACTTGGTCAAGAGATACGTCACCGCGGTCCCCGCGCCGCCAGTGAACGAGACGATCGATGCCACCGAAATTTGTACGGCGCTGTACGTGCCTTTGCCGTCCGGACCCAGCGCCTTCGCGATCAAGATGCCGGTGAGCACGGAGACCCCCATGGCCGCGACGCGCGCCAGGAGGCTCTCGACGGCGTTTCGGCCGATTCGCGTGCTGGCCGCTTCGCTCATAGCATCATGCGCGTCGCACAGGCTGCCGCCGAGAGGCTCGAGGCGATTCGGCCGATCGTTCGCGCCGGAGCAAGCAACGCGTCGGCGAGCGGCCAATCGGCTCCGAAGCTCGGGAACGCAAGACGCGTCGCGGGACCGAAGATCCGCCGGCCGTTTCCATACCACGCATCGACGAACTGCGCGCGGGTGCGCAGCGTATCGGGGAGATCTTCGCGGCGCATGGCCCAATTGAGATACGCCTGGACCGCAGCTTCCGCGGGAACCTGGAGCCGCGCGTACCGCGCCGCGAGCCGAACGCCCGCCCGCAGCGCGATCGGCTGTATGCGCTCGGCTGCCAAGAGCCGCCCGAGCTCGACATAGAGTTCGGGCCGCTCGCCGAAGAGCAGAGCCAACTGAACGACGTCGTACAAGCGGTCGAGGCCGATCCCATGGATCGCGAGGTGCAGCGCCGTTCCCAGTTCGTTCAAGCAGCGCGCGCGACCGGCCGTGCCCTCCACGACCTCGAGATAGGGAGCGAGGGACTCCCAATCGGTGCGCAGCGAGAGCGACTGCGGCGGTGCGAGCGCGAGGTGCAGCTCGACCGGCTTCCAGTCGCCGCTATGGAGCAGCGGCGCGAGATGATGGTGGAAGCGGCGATACCGCCCTGCCTCCGCCGCATCGTAGGGCTGGGTATAGCCCAGTGGCGCGAGCGCCGCTATGGCCGCCTCGGCGTGCTCCGCGCGAATGAGCAGGTCGAGGTCGCAGAGCGCATTCCACTGCGCGTTTCGAGCGCCTCGGTGCAGGCGCGCCGCACCCTTGAGCAAGACGGGTTCGGCCCCGGCGCCGTCCAGCGCGGCGACGATCGCGGCGAGTTGCCGCTCGACCGCAAAATTCTGCAGCATCGCTATGCGGCCGTGGGCGCGCAGGTCCGTCAGTAACGCTCGGAGGTGCGGATCGCGCGCACCCAGCGAACTGATGCCCGCCAGCAGAGGACCCGTGCACTTGTGGCGCACCGCCTGATGCAGCACGGCGCCAGGTTCGGCAGCGAGCAGGACCGCTCGCAACGCCTCACCGTCCCCGCGCACGATCGCACCCATCGCGCGCACCAGCGAAGGAAATCCGGCAACGGCGGAGCTCATCGCGCGCGCGCTCCGAGCGGAAGTTCTCGCACGCGCCCGTCGCGAACCGCATCCGGCCCCTCGAGCAGCGCTCCGTCGAGCGTTACCCACGCGTGCCCGCGTAGGCGCTCGCGCGTATCGTCGCGGTGTTCGATGCCGATGTGCAAGCCGATGCGGTGGTCCTCGACCTCGAGAAAGCGGTAGAGCGTCAGCGCCCGAACGTAGCACGTATCGCGATCGCGCAGTGCGGGGCGCCGCAGCCAGGCCCCGCGGATGCGGTCGATCTTGTCGAGCGTGGCCCGGTATCGCTTCGATTCCCCCGCGCGATCGGCACGCAGCCTCGCGATCAGCTCCGGCAGCGGGCACCCCTTCACGAGTCCGGGTGCCCGGTAGACGAACCATCCCACGCGCCAGGCGAGCCACGCGTCGCCGGGCTCGTCGATGAGCCGGGAGAATCGCTGCGCGATGCCCGGGAGCGTCCATTTGGGAGCGAGCGCGCCGCTCACCACCGGCGGCGCTCCGCGGGATCGTAATACGTTACGATTCGCCCGGCGTGCTGCGCCGCGGCGCGAACGAACGCGCCCCGCCTGCGCAGCGCCTCGTCACCTTTCGCGGGCAGCAGCGCTGCTATCCCATCGCGCACGATCCCGGCGAGCGCCGCAATCTCGCGCAGCGGGTTCCAATGCACGCGGTCGCGCCAGCGCAGCATGAACTGTGCGTAACCGACGCCGTAGTAAAACTGCTGCTTCCAGTACTGGCGCCACGTCGCGCGCTGCCGGTGCAGCACGACGGCCGCCTTCGCGAAGTAGAAGCCTCCGCGGTCGATGGCGCGCAGGCGCGTGTGCAGATCGCAGGCGTCGTAGGTTGCGTACCGTTCGTCATAGCCGCCCGAGGCGACGAGCGCGTCGCGGCGGTACATCAGGTTTCCCGACGGCGCGAACGGAAAGGTCGGATGCGCGAGGTAGCGCTCCGCGTCGAGGCCGCCGCTGATATCGACGAACCGCGCCGCGGCCGTCGTCGAATCGAAGCCGATCATCCGGCCCGCAGCGCCCAGCGCCGGTACGTCGCTCGGTGTCCGCTCGACCGCGTCGAGCAGACGCGCGAGCCACGTACGTGACGGAACGCAGTCGGCATCGGTAAAAGCCACCCACGTTCCGGTTGCAGCCGCGACGCCCGTATTGCGCGCCGCAGGCGCGCCGCCGTTGGGACGGCGCAGCAGCCGCACCGGGTAACGCTGCACGATCTCGGCGGTCGCATCGGTCGAACCGTCGTCGACGACGACGATCTCGTAGCATTCCTTGGAAAGGGACTGTTCGAGCAGGGCACGCACGCACGCCTCGATCGTCGCCGATCCGTTGTAGACGGGTACGACCACGGAGACGTTCATGTGAACCGCCGCCGGCGCAGCAGGTACATATGAAAGAAGCCGGCCCAAAAATGACGATCCCAAAGGCTTTGGTATCGCACGAACTCGAGTTGCTCGCCCGGTACGATCCCGAGTGCGCGCCCGAGGGCGCAGAGCGGCGGACGCGAGCACCGGTCCAACAAGCGGATCGCCAGAACCGCGCTCTTCCGGATGTCCCAGCGCAGTTCGTCAGGGTAACGCAGATAGAGCTGCCCCGCGCCTTCGCCGTAGGTCCACGCCTGTTTGGAGAGCGCGCGAGCGTCGGCCCGTGTATGATGGTAGAGCACGGCGCCAGGCGCGTACGCGATGTGCGTTGCGAACCGCGTCAAGATGCGATGCGAAAAATCGACGTCTTCGCCGGTTGACATATCTTCGTCCCATCCACCGACTGCAAGCGCGGCGGATCTGCGAACGGCCAAGTTCAGCGAGGGGGCGAACGGGAACTCTTCGCGTTTGATGGCGCGCTCGGTATCGTACAGTTTGGAGGCCTGCACGTAGCGCTCGGCCGCGGT
>JAKAPQ010000042.1 GCA_021806945.1 bacterium
GCTCGCGCAGGACGAATTGCATATCGCGCAATGGGGCTTGATAGGTGCTCATCGTGTCAACTCTTTCCGCTTACGTGGCAATCGAGATGGTGTTCTTTGAAAGTTCCCCGCCGGCGCCGTCGTCGTACATCTCGCGGCGCAAGCGCTCGACCGACTCCGCCAGCACGTCGAGGTAAGGAACCATGTGCTCCTTGATGCGCGCGAGGCGACGGCGGCCATCGGAGGTGATCCGGTAGTAGCGCCGCGAGCGCTTGGTGGGATGCTCCCACTCCCCGGCAATGAAGCCACGCTCCTCCAAGCGCCGCAGCAGCGGGTAGATCGTGTTCGTGTTGACGGCCAGCAGGTCGGAGCAGACGCCTGCCATCCGCTGCATCAACCCCGATCCATGCTCCGGGCGCCCCTCGAGCAGGTGCAGGATGAGCACCGGGAAGAGGGTTTTGCTCTTGATCGGGCCGCGGAGGACCTCCACAGCCGAAGTCTTGGCCGGGGCTGGCATGATAGATATGACATTGATATTTTTAATAACTGCTCGAATCCTGCCTGCCCGGCTCTAGCCGTTACCGGCACGTTACCCCAGGGTTACTGGCGCGCGCTACGCTGCTCCCAACAGACGCGTCGTTCCAGCACCCCAGCCGCGGCGAGCCTGTTCGCCAACCAGAGGAAATCCTTCGAGTGATCGCCGCACCGCCGATGTGCTCCTAACCCGAGCATCACGCGAATCCGCGGTGCGGCGATCTCTCGAACATTCATTTACACGATCAGCGGACCCGAGTGGAAACCCCTTATTTTATAGGGGTTTCCGCTTATAAAATGTTTTACAATTGTGATGTTCTCGGCGCTAATGTATCGCGCGTGCGCGCCGAAAAGAATAAACAGAATATCGTTTCGTAGTGCATGGGAACGACGCATCGCCGCGGATGCGCCGAGGCTGGGGGCCTACATCCGGTTGCCTGACGCGCCAGCGTCGCGCAACCACTACGGAGAGAACCCTCATGCACAAGACCATCGCGAGGCTGGCGGCCGCAGCGAGCCTGCTTCTCGGTATCCAACTCGGCCTGCGCCCCGCCCTCGCACATACGACCCTCGCGCCGGCGTCGGTGAGAGCCTCAGCCCCGGCCGACGAGTATTTCGGCCGGCTTCGAATGAGCGTCCTGGGGATCCGGAACGAGCTCGCGGATCTCCGCGCTGCGGCCCGAACCCAGAACGACGCGCGTAGTTTGATGCACTCGACGGCCTTGGTCGAGAACGCCATCGTCGATTGGGAGAGCAAGTACCCGGGCGATCCGTGGCTTCCCCGGAGCGTCTATGGGCTCTACACCGTCTATGCAGCGATCGGCACCCCCGACGCCGCCGTACAGGCGCGGCACGAGATCCGCTGGCTGCTCCGCCGCTACCCGTCCTCGCCGTACGCGCGCGACGTCGCCACCGTGTCGGCGGCCTCTGGTGCCACCCCCGAGCTGCAGCCGCTTCCGCTTCCCGGGGCCATCGCCGCAGCCGCCTCTACGACGACCTTCGCCGTCGCAAGCGATCCGAACTCGCCCCTCGGCTTACTACGGGGGTTATCCCTCGGCTTACTACGGGGGTTAGAGGTAGGCAGCGGTGCCGTCGTGGGCGTGGTCGTCGATTATCGCACGCATCGGCCGATCGCCGGCGCCGTCGTGGTGATCTCACCCCAGCGCAGCGCCGATATGGGCCCGGTCGACGGGAGCGGCGCGCAAACCACGGTCACCGGCGCCGATGGATCCTTTGCGCTCCCCAATCTCGCGAGATCCCTCGGCCCGCTCTCGTTCGGCGGCGCGCGTTACGCCGACCCGGAGTTCGTCGCCATCTATCCGCCGCGCGGCAGCGGCTACGTCGGCTTCCACGGTATCGTCGACGTCGCACCCGGCACCGAGAGTTCGATGAAGGAAATCGCACTGGTTGCGCCGTCCGCGGGCGACTACCGGTGGCTGGCGCGCGTCAACGGGCTGCGCGCTCGCTTCGCCAAACCACCGCTCCACTTCGATTCCGGGCTGATCGTGGCGGCGCAGCACTGGGCGAACTACATGGCATCGCGCGGAATCTATCAGCACCACTGCCCCACCGCGTTGGCCGGCTGCCAAACGGCGCGCCAGTACGAGATCGCCGACGGCATGCTGCTCTCCGGCCAGAACATCGCGGCGCGCCAGCCGCCAACCACATGGCAGGCGATCGAATCCGACATCGATGCGGAGATTCGCAACTGCCCGGCGGGTGACTGGCAGACCTGCCCGTATCGTGAAGACACGGGGCACGTGATCAACCTGCTCTCCGCCAGCCACTGGATCGGGCTAGCAGTCGCGGTCGACGGCAAATCCTTCAATGCCGGTATCTACGGCGATACCATGGACTATTTCGACGAAGAGCTGCTCTAAGAAGTCTGTCGGAGTTGAGCCGTTTTCGGATTCGGCAAAAAGGAGGCCCAAAGACGGAGACGTGCTTGACTCCGCAAGCCTCTTAGCGGGTTTTCCCTAGCGATCGCCGCGCTCGAGCAGGCGCGAGTCGGTGAACGACCCCGTTTCGATCGCCGTGCGAAGGCCCGCAACAACTTCGTCTTCCTGGGCCGACTTCGAGAAGACGGCGTTTGCACCGGCATAGTGACACGCTTTAGGCCACGTGACGCCGCCCTTCACCGTCGTATACGCACAAATGACCGCCGTCGGCAGGAGCATCCGGACGATGCTGATCGTTTCGAGCGGTTCTCCATCGAGAAAATCGAGATCGATGAATACCAACTGCGGCTGCTCGGTGAGCAGGTCTCTGAGATCGACCTGAGACGCGGTTTTTTCCACCTTCAAGCCGGCCTTCTCGAGGAACGCCACGAGTGCCGGCACGAACAATTTCTGCGTTTCTATAACATACGAACGCATACATCATCCCATCGCTGCGGAACTGACTGATTCACCGAGTACACCGTTAAGCCGATATCATGACGCGCTCTTCGGGGGTACGACCGGTGCCGGCTCCATTCGGCGCACCGCCCGCCACGGCATCGATATAGAGCGGTGCGTACTCGTCTTTCCTCGGGACGACCCGGTTGAGCACGAACCCTAGGAGGTTGTCCGCCCCCGATTGATTGAGGCGGCGGAGTGCCTTGCGGGCCAAGCGAACGTCGCTCTGTCCCTGCGAGACCACCAATACGGTACCGTCGACGAGTCGGCTGATCGCCGACGTAAAGACGTTGCCATTGATCGCGGCTGAATCAACGACGACATTCGTATACGTCTCCAGCGCCTCGGCAAGCATGATCTCGAAGCGCTGATGCTGGAGCAGGCGCATCGGGTTTCCCGCGCAGGTTCCGCTCGGTAGGAAATCGAGCGTTCCGTATGGAGTCCTCTGGACCGCGTCCGGCAGCCGCATCTTATCGAGGAGGACCTCCGCCAGGCCAGGATCGCTTGCGGCCTCGCCGGCAGCGCTTTTGAACGTTGCGTCGATCAGCAAGACGCGCGGGTCGATCTCCGCCATGGCGAGTGCGACGTTCAAAGCAACCGTCGATTTACCTTCGCCACGCATCGGGCTGGTCACGGAGATCGTCCGTACCGGCGCCACAGCGGCATATTTTATCGACGAGGCGAGCTGTAGGAACGATTCGACCGTGAGATTGCGAACCCACGACTCCTCGGGCTTACCGTCGCGCAATTTGACGAGTGGAATCGTCGAGAGCATCGGCACGCCGATCTCCCGCTCCGCATGTATCTCGTCCCGAACGCTTCTGTCGAACATATCCAGAATGAACGCGACCGCAAGCGCAAGCAGCAGGCCAAGGATCGCACCGATGGCAAGGTTCCGCTTGACGTTCGGAGACTTGACCGCCATCTGCGCGGTGGCCGGTTGCGTTATGGTAACGTCGCTCAGGGCCGTCGTCTTCGCAATGGTCGCGTCGTTGTATTTTTGCAACAACGCCGCGTAAACGTCTTGCGCGGACTTGGCTCGGCGAGAAATATCGGCAAATCGCGCCGTTTCGAGCGGAAGGTGTTTTAACTGCGGGTCGAGCGCCTTACGCTGAACTGCGAGTTCCTTGTATCGCGCGGACGCGGCATCTTCCGCGGAGGCATACTGCGCGGCTTCTTGCTGGAGCTGCTGGTACACCGGGTTGGGGACGACGGTCGTGGCGGCAACGACGGTCGGCTGCTGCTTGGCGATCTCTTGCTGCAGCTGCTGGCGCTGCTGCTTGAGCCCTATCACGACCGGATGGCGGCTCGTGAACTTCTGAAGCGCCGTGGCAAGTTGCAGGTTGACCTGCGCGAACTGCTGCTGCAATTGCGCGAGAACGGGATTCGCCGCGACCTGCGTTCCGCCGGTGATGCTCGCGGGAGTGCCTGCGAGTTGGCCCTGTACGCTCTGTATCTCCGCTTGCGCTTGGCGCCGGTCGACCTGGCTCTGATCGATCTGCGTATCGAGATTGGCGATGCTGGTAACGAGCGACTGCGTCTGGGCATTGATGTCGGCGATGCGATGCCGCGCTTCGTACCGGGCCAATGCATCGTTGGCAGCGCGCATG
The DNA here is from genome assembly GCA_021806945.1 of bacterium. Lineage (GTDB taxonomy): Bacteria > Vulcanimicrobiota > Vulcanimicrobiia > Vulcanimicrobiales > Vulcanimicrobiaceae > JAJYFL01. The sequence goes on from JAKAPQ010000042.1 coordinate 4,520, forward strand.
GCATCTTCTGCCGGCGGCAGCTGCCCCGAAAGGAACGTAAGCGCCGTCTCGGCCTGGCTTGCGACGAGTTCGCGCTGACGGTCGACGATCGCGTTTCCGAAGCCGTTGGCGATATCTGCAGACATCTGCGGATCCGACCAGTCTACCGTAAGCGTCAGGAGCGCGGTGTTCGTAACCGGCTGAACTTTGACATGCTCGAGCAACGCCCCCGGCGGCACGTTCAAATGCAGATTCTGGATGACGGCCTGGGCGACAGGCACCTCTTGAAAGAGGGCTGCGTACGTCTCGGCGCTCTGTTCGCCGCTTGCAAGGATTAGTGCGTTGAGGATCGGGAGGTTACTTGCAGCAGCGCCGCCGGTCTGCGTGGGATTCCCGGGATTTCCCGCAATCAACTGGACTTGCGTCGTGTACGTCTTCGGCGCCAGCAGCGTCAGCGCGACGACGAGCAAGAAGAATGCTGCGAAGGTCACGGCCATGGCACCCTTGCGGCGCGTAAAGATTCGCAGAAACGAGACGAGATCGTGCTCCGTGGTCGCGCCGCCGGCGGGCGCTGCGGGTGATGCTAGTACGTACATCGCGGCCCCCTACGGAAGGAACACCTTCCGCAGAACGTAGAGCAATGGATATAAGAAGCCGCCCTGCCGCTGGGTCTCCTGTGGCACGAATACGACGTCGCCTTTTTGCATCTGCACGTCGTAACGGCTATCGCCGCTCTGCAGCGCACGGTAGAGGTCGATGCGATAGGTAACCTTCTTCCCGTCCGGGTTGAGGCGAGTCAGAAAAATCCGATTGAGATCCGCCCGCGCCGCCGCGCTGTTGCCCGCTTTTGCGATCGCAACCGAGAGCGTGTCGCCGCGTTCCAGTTGAACCTTGCCGGGATGGTCGACGGCTCCAAGCACGTCGACGTTGAACGTGATCGGGCTCGGCACATATACGACCGAGCCGTCCGAGAGCGCTCGGTCGAGCGACACGTCGCCGTCGCGGAGGAGACGCTCGAGCGAAACGTTCGTGACGTTGCCGTTCGGCCCGGAGACGCGGGCGTCCGGATAGAGGCCGTTGACCGGTCCCAATCCGCCGGCCGCCGCAATCGCGTCGGTGAGATGGGCGTTGGAGGGAAGCTGGTACTTGCCGGGATTCTTGACGTTGCCGAGCACCATCACGGTCGGCTGGCCAAGTTTCAGAATGCTCACCGTCACGATCGGGTCGCGCTCGTAGGTCAGTAAACGTTCTTTGAAGGTGGTCGCGGCCTGATCTGCCGTCTCGCCCGCCACATGCACGCTCCCAAGCAGCGGGTAGACTACCGTACCGTCGTCGAGGACCATCACGTCCTGCGTCAGCGTCGGGTCGCCGAAGACCTGTACGCCGAGCTGGTCGCCTGGGTGGATCGTATACGCCGCGGCCGCTGCGAGCGGCTGCGAGGAGGTCTGTGCCGGAGCCGTCGCGGGCAGCGCGACGGCGAGAGCGAAGAGTGCGGCCGCTAGCCGGCCTAGCCATCCATTCACAATTCTCATTGTACGGATCCACGCGGTAGGGCGGCAGAGCGGAACGTGACCGTTCGGTTGAGCATAAGGACTCAGGGACAGAAGGCCGGCGGCGGCAGTGGCTCAGTGATCGTGTTGTAGTAGTAGTTATTGGTCGTGCTGCTGCCGCGCCCGAAGAGGCCCCACAGGATGATGGGAATGATACTGACCGTATGAAACGACCTGACGACGGTGGCCGGCGGGGGCGGGATCACGGGCGGCATCGTTGGAATCGGCTGCGGCTTCGGGGTTGGGACCGGCGTCGGCAGCGGCGTTGGGATCGGCTCGGGCTTCGGCTCCGGTTTTGGTTTCGGCGGAATCTTGCTGCGGTTGATCGAGAGATTGCCGCACGCCATGGGGATGTAGAGGGCGAGCATCTCGTCGCCGCTGCGCAGGTCCACCTCCCAGCCATCGGAATGGGCTGGGATGATCACGTCGTGAATGAGGTACACGTAGGTTCCGTCCGACCACGTCATCATCTGCAGCCGGCGGGGGATCGTCACCCATCGCACGTGTTTTGCTTGGATCGCATAGCTAAGCCGCGCGTACTGCTCTTGCGTCAAACCGAGTTGGCTGGCGGCCTCGGCAAACAGCGCCTCGTGCGTCCGCACGGCCTTCTGCAGGTCGGCCGTCGAATGCAGGCCGCCCAGGAGCGGCGCATGACCGAGCGTCCGGATCACGACCGCAGCGCGGGCGGTCGCCGGGTGGAACGAAACCGCCGCCAAGGCGAATGCTCCGGCCAGCGCGAGGGAGAGGAATCTCTGCATGCGTCTACTCCAATGCACGGGCTTTAGTATAGCGGGTCTAGGCCGCGTTCCCCGAGTTGACAATGGGGTATCCACGAGGGCTTTTCGACCTAGGACGCGTCGAAAGGCCTACTCTAAATAGAGTGGTATCGGGCACCGGAGGGTTTTGTACTTTTTCATGCCAAGAAGGGCGTGATTAGGGTGTCGTGCCTGCCGCATGATACGCCGCCACAAGGTAGACGTTCGGTAATGCGGACGGAGCATGGTAATGGCCACTCTCGACGATCGCGACAACAGCAAACTGGACAGCATCGAAGTCGTCCACGAACGCGCGTTGCCGGACGTCTATGTCGTCGACAAGCTCGGGCGCGTGCAGATCGCGCGGGTCGGGCGGGTGCGCGACGGTTCGATCCGGAGCGCCCGATACGAAGGACTACCGGATGCCATCGCGCCGATCGTCGTTGAATTGCTGAAGCGAAGACGACACGATTCCCCGGATCAGGTCTTCGTCGATCCGCAGATCTCGCACGTCGTTCACCTCTCCGCGATGGTCGGCGACCTGGGATCGTATACGGCCGTCTTCGTCTCGCCCTTCAAGACGCGCGATCACCTCACGTCGGCTATGGCCAAGTACGGGCTCAGCAAGCGCGAGGGCCAGGTGGTGACGCTGCTCGCCGCCGGATGGCGCACGCACGAGATCGCACGCGAACTTAAGATCGCCGTATCGACGGTCGTGCTGCACGTGAAATCGGCCATGTCGAAGAGCCAGTCGCACAGTCGAATCGAGATGATCGTGCGCGTTCTCGCGCCGCACGTCCTGCGGGCTAATCCGTCGCGACGCGAGGCGAACTGACCGAGAGCCAGTTCGAGAAGTCGACATACGTCATCGGGATCCCCTTCCCGTACCCCTGCATCAATCGAACCCCCGCCTCGAAGAGCCAATCTTGCTGCTCGCGCGTTTCGACGCCCGCAGCGATAACCGCCCAGCCGAAGGAGCGCGCCACGTTGATCGCGGCATCTGCGATCGCTTTGCCGGTGCCGCCATCCGAGAGATCGCTGACGATCTGGGGACTGAGCTTGAGATAATCGATCGGGAGCCGCCGCAGTTCGGTAAGGTTCACCGCACCGCTAAACGAATCCAGCGCTACGCCGATGCCGCGAGCGCGGCAGAGCCCGGCAAACTCGATCGCCGCAGAGGCATCCTGCAACACCGATTTTTCAGCGATCTCAAAACATATCAAGGACGGGTCGCCGTGCTGGTCCGCCAGTGCCGTATCGACTTTTGCGAAAGACGCACGATCGATATTCGAAACGTTGACGTTGACGCGGACGTTCAAGCCGTATTTCTGCCAAGTCCGGATGTGTTCGAGCACCTCCGCGATCACCCACGAATCTACCTCGGGTGGAATCGCGCGCGTCGTCTCGACCAATCGCGATGGGGCGAGTAGCCCGCGCGAGGGATGCAGCCAGCGCAACAACGCCTCGACGGCAACGACGTCGTGCGCGACGACATCGACGATCGGCTGGTAGCACAAGAAGAACTCGCGCTGGACGCTCTCTCCGCGCAGGTCGTCGATCAGTTCCCGCCGCGTCCGGAGCTCTTCGCCGAGTTCGACGCTGTACCAGCATATCGTGCCCTTGTCCTTGGTCTTCGCCCGGTACATCGCGGCATCGGCATGCTGGAGAAGTTCGGTGGCGTCACCTCCGTCGCGGGGATAAGTCGCCACGCCCAAGCTCGCACTGAGCTGGAACTGGCGCCCTTCGACCGAGAGAGGGTGCGAAAAGACGCGCAGCAGGCGGCCGGCGGCATCCGCCAATTCTTCATTGCTCTGCACCGCCGGGTAGACCGCGGCAAACTCGTCGCCGCCGAAGCGGCCGACCGTCTCGCCCATACGAACCGTCTGCCGTACGCGCGCCGCCAAGTCGACCAGCACGCGGTCCCCGACCTGATGCCCGAACGTATCGTTGATCTGTTTGAACCCGTCGATATCCAAGAATATAACGCCGACGCTGGTTCCGCTGCGCTTCGCGATCGCGAGCGATTCTTCGAGCCGGTCTTCGACCGCACGGCGGTTCGGCAGATCGGTGAGCGCGTCGTGATAGGCGAGATGCATGACCCGCTCGTCCTGCTGGCTGGTGCGCGGCGCTTGGCCTACACGCGGCGGAGCAACCGCAGGTGACGCGGGCGGATCGCTTACCGGCCGCGGCGCCTTTTGGGCGGCCGCAGCGGTCGCGGGGTCTGGGTCCGGAAACGTGGACATCGCGATCCGCGCGACGCGGCGCGAGTGGTCCACGCGCGAGTGGTCCACGACGGAAACGTGGGCACTCACGTCCTCTGCATCGAGCGGCCGCATCGAGGCGACCTTCTCGGCTTGCGACTGGCGATCGGTACCGAAGAACGCAGGCACAAACTCCTGCGGTTCCCGGCGCCGCGTCGCGAAGAACGATGACAGGTTACCCTTGAACATGCTGGCAACTCCGAGACGGAGGCATAGGGGCGACGGGCGGCATTAGACCAGCCCGTTTTTGATCGCGTAGACGGCGGCCTGCGTGCGCGCGGTGATATTCAGCTTCGAGAAGATGCGGCCCATATGGTTCTTGACCGTCTTCTCCGAGAGCGAGAGGCGCGCGCTGATCTCTTTGTTCGAAAGCCCTTCCGCGACCAGCCGCACGATGTCGGTCTCGCGCATCGAGAGTTCGTTGAGGTCCGGGCGCCCGTTCGAAAGGCTGCGCTGGCGAAGCAACTTGCCGGCAACGCGCGGATCGACGTACGGCACGCCGCTTGCTACCATCTTTACCGCAGTTATCAGTTCGGCCGGCGTCACGTCCTTCATGATGAAGCCCTCCGCATGCGCCGAGAGACAGCGCTGCATGATCTCCGGCTGCGCACGCATCGAGAGCACGCAGATACGGGCTTCCGGGGCGGCGGCACGGCACTGCGCGATAGCCTCCGCGAGGTCGCACTGCGCTCCGTCGAGATCGAGCAGAATGATGTCGGGTTTGGCCCGCGCGATCGGCCCCTCCGCGATGCGTTCCGCATCGCCCACAATCTGTAGCTCCGGGTCCATGGAGAAGACCTGACAGAGCGCCTTACCGAAGAGAACCTGTCCCTCGATAACGTATAGCCGTAGCGTGCCCGTGGAAATCATCGTACGAATAGCCCCTTCGAAATGTTTGCGCTCGACATGATAAGATCATGCGACTTTTGTCAACCGTTGCGGGCCGCTGGCGTTTAGCGTTACCGTGCTGTTACCCAAACGTTACCGAGCCCGCGCTAATCGTATCAGACCTAAGCGGAATCACACCCCCCAAATGGGCTATTTTGCAATCTCTTTCCCAAAAGACTAGCCGGAATTACCCTCTTAGGCCCAATGAAGCGGGCCCGTATGCTCAAAAAAAAGGCTCTCGGACGGTCGACACACGCTTTCCTGCTACCGATCGCCGGGGAGAAGACCCAGGACATTTGCACTAATCCATTTCGAAGCGCCCTCCCCCAAAATCGCGTGAGACTCATGGCCCCGTACCTCGAAAGCCCCCTGTAAGCGGGACGCTAGGGCGGTATACGCGGAGCCGGCAATGTGCGATACTGATAGCATAGGGAGTACTGCATGGGTCGCAACGTCGTGCACGTAACGGACTACACCACGCCGTATGCGGGGAGCTTCATCCCGGCGATCGCGGCCCTCGCTCGAGAAGCCAGCCGGCGGGGCGACGCCTTCACATTCGTCGTGCCAGCCATATCGGATGAGGCCGAATGGCCCTGGCGCATAACGGCGGCCCAGGCCGCTCTGCGGACGGTGCGGTCGCCCGCCGCCCTCTTCGGGGCGATTCGAAGCCTCAAGCCAGATATCGTCCACGTTCACTTCAACGGGTACCTCGTCCCCGCAACCCTCGCGGCCATCGGCGCGCGGTCCCGGCTCTTCTGGCACCTGCATTCGGCCATGTCTGATGCTGCCGGACCCGTCCGCCGCCTGCTCCGGCGATGCAAGTACGCGTGGCTTGGATCTTTGCCCGAGGCGGCGATCGCGGTCTCGGCCGAACTCGGCAGAGAGATGGGGCGCTGGGGCACGCCCGCTTCGAAGATCCGCGTCATCGCCAACGGCGTCGACACCGAGCGTTTTCATGCCCCAAGCGAGTCCGAACGGGCAGAGGCCCGCCGCAGCCTCGGGATAGAGCCGCACGAGCGGGTCCTCCTCTTTTTTGGACGCGACCCGTTCGTCAAGGGCGGCGACGTGCTGGAGGCCGCACTCCGGCTAGCCCCCGGCTTCACGGTCCTGGCTATCGGGACCCCGGCCGCAAACCTCGCTCGACTGGCCGAGTCGGCACGCGTCTTGCCGGTCGGCATCGCGCTCGACACGGTGCCGTTGTATTGGGCGGCCGACGCGCTCGCGATGCCGAGCCGGCTCGAAGGCGCACCGCTCGCGATGCTCGAGGCACTCTGCTGCGGCGTACCCGTCGTGGCCTCGGACCTGCCGGCGCTCGGCGCGCTCGCCGGGCGCCTCCCGATGGTCCGGTTCTTCTCCCGAGAAGATCCTCGGGCTCTGGCGCAGGCGCTGAGGTCGCCGGAGACGTTCGTAAACTGCGTGCTCGCCACTGCAGAGCGGCGGATCCTCTCGCTCGACCGCTGGGTCGACCGGATCTACGAGATCTACGATGCCTGACTCCGCCGCGCACCCGCGCGTCCTGCACGTCGTCTCGCGTATCCCGTATTACGGCGGCGAGCACCTCGTGGACGAGCTCTGCCGCACGCTGGCCACACGCGGCGAACGCGTTGCGGTGATGACGATGTACGAAAGCCCCTTTCCGCAAACGCGCGAGCCCGCATACGAAACGATCGCCATCCGCCGCGGCGGTTCGGCGGACGCCGGTTTCTTCTTCCGGATGGTCGGCGCCATACGGTGCTTTCGTCCCGACGTCGTCAATACGCACATGCACAACGGAAAATACTGGGGACGCCTGGCCGCCATTGCCGCGGGAGCCCGACACATCGTTCATACCGAGCATAACAGCGCATTCGCTTCTTCTCCGCCGACCGTCCTCGCCAACCGGCTACTGCATCCGGCCACGCAGCGCTTCGTCGCCCTCTCGCGCGTACATGCGGGGCAGCTGGCATCGGCCGAACGCATCCCGGCACGTAAGATCGCGATCGTGCCCAACGGCATCCCCGTGCTTCCAGCGCTGCCCGGCGCACGCGAACGCGCGCGCGCGGCGCTCGGCATTGCCGGCGGCGCGGTGCGCGCCGTGCTGCACGTCGGGCGCCTCTACGACGTCAAGAACCACAGACTAAGCCTTCGCAGCTTCGCCCTTCTCGGCGCGCGCATGCCGCTCGCGCGGCTCTTCATCGTCGGAGGCGGCGACGAGGAGGCCTCGCTGCGGGCGCTGGTGCGCGAACTGCGCCTCGACGAGCGCGTTACGTTTCTAGGGTTCCGCGACGACGTGCCGGCCCTCTTACCGGGCGCCGACGCTCTGATTCTGACGTCGACGAACGAAGCGATGCCGATGACGGTGATCGAGGCCATGCTCGCCGGCGTTCCCGTCGCCACCACGCCATGGGAGGGCGCCGCCGAGATGTTGGAAGACGGGCGCCTGGGGTGCATCGCCCGCGGCTGGGAGCCGCCCGACGTCGTCGAGGCCCTCGAAGGCGCGCTATGCGACGGCCCAGGCGCCGCCGCCCGAACTCTCGCAGCTCGCTCCGCCGCACTCGATCGTTACGATATCGAGCGGACCGCAGACCGCTATGCCGCGCTGTACCGCGAGATGCTCGGCGGCTAGTTTTCCAGCGGCGCGGCTGGAACCGCGGCATCGGCCGGTGCCACTCGGGCGCGCGATGCGCCGAGCGCTTCGATCCGCGCGACGAAGCCGCGCATGATCCGCGCCCGGTCGAAGTGCCTCTCGACAAATTGCTTGCCTTGCGCACCCATGCTTCGCGCGAGCTCCGGGTCGCTCTGCAACCGGCGAAGCGCGTCTACCAGCGCCTGCGGGTCCTCTGCGCGCGCGCATAAGCCGCCACCGGAGGACTCGACCAACTCTGCCGCCTCACCGGAGGCGCTCAGCACGACCGGCGTCCCGACGAAGAACGCATCGAAGAGTTTGGTGGGCAGGCTGTCGACGATCTCCCGGCGCAGTGGAACGACCGCGGCGTCGGCAGCGGCGATGACGCCCAGCGCGCGCTCGCGCGGCAGCACGCCGGCCAGCGTTACGTTGGGCGCGCCGCTATCGGCTAGACGGCGCTGGATGCGCGGCAGATCGACGCCGCCGCCGACGATCGTGAAGTGTATGCTCGAATCCTCCGCGAGCAGGAGCGCCGCCTCGACCACAACGTCCAGCCCCGTCGCGATACCGTAGTTACCGGCAAAGGCAACCTCAAAGCTTCCGCCGGGAGGGCGCTCCGCCGGCACCGCGCCGATTGCGTCGAAACCGTTGGGGGCGAGGTAGAGGCGTTCGGGCGGTATGCCGCGTAGCGCGATGCGCTGCATCGCGGTGCGCGTGACTCCTACGACGAGGTCCGAGGCATGATAGAGCGCGTCGGCCACCGCCTGCACGGCGCGTGCCGGGAGGCTGCGCTCCTTCCAAACCCCGATCTTCACGCCGAGATCCGGGTGCACGTCGCGAATATCCGTTACGAGCACCGCACCGTGGCGCAGTTTTCCTAGGATCGCCGGCAGCGCGAGGGTAATCGGCGGCGAGGTTACCACGATGATGTCGAAGCGGCGCTTGGTGAAGAGCAGATAGCAGATCGCCCCCACGGCGAGCGAGAGCCAGACCAGCGCGCGCGCCCCACGCGTGCGCTTGGGAACCATCGTGTACAACCGTTCGACGTCGAACCCGTCGACGCGCTCGCTGCGATGCATGACGCCGACGTCGCCGGGAGCAAGTTCATAGGCGGGAAAGTTTGCGAAGCCCGTTACGACGGTGACCTCGTGGCCCGCATCGCGCAGCGCCGCCGCCAGCGCAGCCATCCGGTTGGCGGCCGCGCACGGTTCCGGCGGAAAGAACTGCGTGAGGATGGCGACGCGCTTCATAAGGCCACCAGGTCTCCCTGGAAATCACGCGCAGCGAAATCGGCACCTTGACACAGTGCGTCTATGGGATGTGAAAATATCTCGGCCGCCGGAAGGATATGCTCTTCCGCGCGATCCTGCGGAATATAGCCGAGAGCTCGCGATCGCGGGCAGTCGTAGGGCGCGGCCGCGTTTCCCGAGACGCCGTAGACGATATCGTTGCGAACCCCGGGGTGCTCGATCCCGATGCGTATCAGTTGCACCAAGTCGCGCGGGCTAACCCAGTTCGTCGCGGCGGCCGGGCGCAGCGGCCGTTCGGTCAGCCATCCGATGCGGATCGATAGCACTTCCATCCCGAACTTGTCCGCATACAGGCTAGCCAGCGCCTCGGTACAAACCTTACCGACCGCGTAAAATGTGTCGGGGCGCATACGGCTGTCGGCGCCGACGACCTGGTCGCGGCGATAGAACCCCATGACGTGAGCGGTGCTGGCCAGAACGATTCGCTTGACGCCTTCAAGGCGCGCCGCCTCGAGCAGGTTGTGCATTCCGCGAACGTTGGTCTCGATCGCCGCATCGAACGTTGACTCGCGAGAGATGCCGCCAAGATGCACGACGGCGTCCGAGCCCCGCACGAGCCGGCGCAAGGCGCGCAGACTGCGCAGATCCGCACGCACGAACGTTTCATTTCCCTGCAGATCGCGGACCGGCCGCACGTCGGAGAGCCGCAGGCGGTAACTGGTGCCGAGCAGCGGCCGCACGAGCGTTGCGACTTGACCCGCGGCACCGGTGAGTACGACCGTCTCCGGCCGCGCGCGCTCGCGCCGCGGAGCCGTAGCGGCGCCGCCCTGCGTGCTCGAACCGCGTCGCAGCATCCGCTCGAGAGCGCGGCGGATATCGCCGAGATCGCCGCGTCTCAAGAACCAGAGATCCCCGGGAGCGACGCCCGAGATGCGGGAGAAGTACCAGGTATTGAAGCCCGCTCCGACCAGGTAGGTAACCGACGACGCGGCGGCCGCGCCGCTCATCCCTAGGCGCGGAACCAACAGCACGCACGCGCTCGCCTGAAGGGCGATCATCGCGGCGTTCCACCAAGTTACGATCGACGGCCTCCCGAGTTGGAAGAGAAAGAACGAAACGAAGGTTCCGGAGGAGGCGAACAGGACGATCCCCGGCAGGAGGATGCGTAGCGGCGTCGCGCTGCTCGCGAATGCCGGCCCGTAAACCAGCGCGATCAGCGGCGGACCCGCGACCCCGACGACGAATGCCCCGGCGAGCGTCATCGCCGTCGAGATGCGTATGCTGGTGGCCGTCATCCGGGCGGCGGACTCAAGATCGCGCGTGCCGATGTCGCGCGTGATCGCCATCGTCATCGAACGCGAGAGCAGGAACAAGAGCTCGCCGATACTGACGGCGACCGAGTATATGCCGAGCGAGACCGTTCCCGCCAACGCCACCAGGATCAGCGAGTCCACGCGGTAGTTGAGCAGCCCTAGGAAGACGTTGATCCCCGACTGCGCGCCGAAGCGAACGAACTCCGCGAGGTTGGTGCGTATCGTCGAGGTGCGCCGCCGCGTTCGCGAACGCAGCATGTCGATGGTGAAGTACCCCGCGGCTGCATACATGCAGGCACCCCAGGCGATCAACAAGACGAAGACGTTCGCATGGAACGCGAAGAGAGCGACCGAGATCGCGGCCAGCACGGCGAAGTTCATCGCGATCTGCTGCAGGTTGTAGCTGCGCAAAACGCCTGAAGCGGTGTAGTACGCCTGCTGCCACGAAAGCGCGATCGACGCGGGCAGGACCAGCGCGCCTACCAGCGCGACCGCCGGCGCCCCGTGCCGGATGCCCCACGCCGCGAGGAGCGCCCACGCGACCAACGTGACGGCCGCCAGTATCAGCCCCATCACGGGCAGCACGTCGTC
>JAKAPQ010000210.1 GCA_021806945.1 bacterium
TCATTACGCGCTGGCGCATCCCGCCCGAGAACTGGTGGGGATACTCGTGCACGCGTTTTTCCGGTGCCGGGATGCGGACTTTCTTCAACATCTCGACGGTCTTGTCGCGCGCGTCGTGCCGGTTGTACCCGAGGTGGGCCTGCACCGCTTCGGATATCTGTTCGCCCACGGTGAGAACCGGGTTGAGCGAAGTCATCGGGTCCTGAAAGATCATCGCAATCCGATGACCGCGGATCTTCCGCATCTCGCCTTCGCTCTTCTTCAGCAAATCCTGCCCCTCGAACAGGATGCCGTCGGCGGTGACCGCGGCGCTCCTGGGCAGCAGCCGCATGATCGAGAGGGCCGTCACCGATTTTCCGGAGCCGGACTCGCCGACGATACCAAGCGTCGACCCCGCTTCCAGCGCATACGAAAGGCCGCTGACCGCCGTTACCTCGCCGTCTTCGGTTCGGAAGGTGGTGCGAAGATTCTTGATCTCGAGTAAGGCCATCGAAGGCTCTAGATTCCGGTCAGCGCCAGGATCGTGCCGATGACCACGAAGGCGATTGCGACGACGCCGGTGATCCGTTTGAGTTGGTCCTCGGCACCCATGCGGCTATAGGCCGACTCGACGCGCCCGCCGATGGTGCCGGAGAGACCCTCTTGCTTCGTGGTCTGCACGGCAAGCAAGACGATCAGCGCCACCGCGGCGACGATGAAGCCGCCCGCCAGCGTATGCGTCAGCCAGGCGGCATGGTCTTGAAACCACGTCTGGTTCTGCACGGCGACCGGAGGAATCTGGACTTGCTGGGTGGGGATTGGCGGAGCGGCCGGGGCCGTCGCAGCGAGCAGCAGCGAAATCAATTCACATGTACCTTAAGGGAGGAAGGTGGCCCGGCATAATCGCCCGGGATTGTATCACGGACACACTGGTGCCACAAGCGCCGCGGCGACACGCCCGGCCACGCCGTCGGCACTCAGCCCGAAACGCTCCCGCTGCGCCTCCTGCGAGTCGTGCGCGACCAGGACGTTCGGCACGCCGACGCGCTCGACTGTTATCCCAAGCCCATGGTCCGCAACCCATTCTACGACCGCCGAGCCGAAGCCGCCTGCGAGTGCATGTTCCTCGAGCGTCAGAAAGCGCCGGTGTTCGCGTGCTAACTCCTCGATCAACTGCCCGTCGATCGGCTTGGCGAAACGCGCGTTGACCACGGTCGGAAGCATCTCCCGGGCGGCGCTCGCCGCGAGCAAGCCGTAGGCGTCCAACGCAACGTCGACGGTGTTCCCGTACGCGAGGATCGCGACGCCGCTTCCGTGCCGTAAGACCTCGGAGCGCCCTTGCTCGACCGGTGCGGGCGGCTCCGCGTGGCGGCCGCTCGTGGAGCCGCGCGGGTAGCGTATGGCGACCGGAGTGCCGAGGGTAAAGGCGTGCTCGAGCATCGGCAGCAGCTCGGCTTCGCTGCGCGGTGCCATCAACGTCATGTTGGGCAGCGTCCGGAGGAAGGCAATGTCGTATAAGCCCATGTGGGTCGGGCCATCGTCACCGACAAACCCGGCACGGTCCATGCAGAAGACGACCGGAAGGTTCTGCACGCTCACGTCGTGGACGATTTGGTCGTATGCGCGCTGCAGGAACGTCGAGTAGATCGCACAGACCGGGCGCAGACCCGCGCTCGCGGCGCCGGCGGCGAAGCAGACCGCATGCGCTTCGGCGATGCCGACGTCGAAGTACCGGTGCGGAAAGCGTTTGGCAAAGGTCGAGAGTTTGGTTCCGTCCGGCATGGCGGCCGTGATGCCGATGATGCGCGCGTCGCGCTCCGCGATTGCCGTCAGTGCGGTGCCGAAGGCGTCGGAGAACGTCGGCCGGGGCGCCGGCTTGGGAGTCTCGATCCGCGGCGCGCCGGCCGCCGTGCCGTCGTCGAGATTGAAGGCGCCGATCCCATGGAACTTCCGCGCATCGAGCTCCGCCGGTTCGTAGCCCCTGCCCTTCACGGTGCGCACGTGGAGCAGCACGGGTCCCGCGACGCACTTAGCCGTCTCCAGCGCGTCTATGAGTGCGTCCAGGTTGTGGCCGTCGACCGGTCCGAGATACCGGAAGCCAAGTTCTTCAAAGATGACGGCTGCCTTTTCAGCCGGTGCGACGAACCGCATGGCCGCGAATTCGGCCGACTCGAGCGCTTTCTTGGCGGTGCCCCCGAAGGGGATATGTCCGAGCACCCCCTTGGCCTTCTCGCGCGCGAAGTTCACGACCGGCTTGCTCCGGAGCACCGAGAGGTACGAGGCGATGGATCCGACGTTGGGTGCGATCGACATCTCGTTGTCGTTCAGCACGACGATGAAGTTCGTGGGCAGCTGGCCCGCGTTGTTGAGCGCTTCGTATGCGAGCCCGCCCGTAAGCGCGCCGTCGCCCAGCACTGCGACGACCGTTTCGTCCCGGTGCGCGAGATCTCGGGCGAGAGCCATGCCAAGCGCTGCGGAGACGCTCGTGCTGGCGTGCCCGGCGCCGAAGTGGTCGTACGGAGACTCGCTCCGCATGGCGAAACCCGAGAGGCCCCCGCCTCTGCGGATCGTCGAAAAACGATCGCGCCGCCCGGTGAGAATCTTGTGCACGTATGCCTGGTGGCTCACGTCCCAAACGAGCTTGTCGCGAGAGAGCTCGAGCACGCGATGCAGGGCCAGCGTGAGCTCGACGACACCGAGGTTCGGTGCGAGGTGCCCGCCGTTGCTCGCGCAGGTGCGAATTAGGAGCTCGCGGATCTCCCGAGCAAGCGTGTCTAGATCGGCTCGCGAGAGGCTCTTGAGGTCGGCGGGCGCTGAGATGCGTTCGATAACCATTCGCAGGGGTGGGGCTTCTTCCACGAGGCTCCGATGTCCTGATGTGCTCCCTCGCCCTCCGTGCCCGAGCAGGATTGGCGCTGCCGGCGGGGCTAGTAGGCCTGATGCTTGAGCAGCCCCAACTGCTCGCGCCGGTTCCGCTCAAGAACCGGCGCGTCTGGCGCGACCTGGCGAAGATCCTCTCGACCGTCTTCAATCCGTTCTTGACGTCGCTCGCGCTCTTCGTCATTCTCGCGCACATGCAAGCGACCGGTGCCCAAGACTTCTGGTGGCTGCTGCTCCTGACGACGTCCTTTACGTCGATCGGCCCGATGCTCTACGTCTTCTGGCTGTACGCAACCGATCGCATCTCGGATCTGGACATGTCGATCCGCGAAGAGCGCGAGCAGGTCTTCGGGGCATTCGTCATCTCTTATCTGCTCGGCACCATCGTACTCTGGGCGATAGCGGCGCCGACGCTCT
>JAKAPQ010000211.1 GCA_021806945.1 bacterium
TCATAAAGTCGACGCCGGAAGGCGCGCGCGATTACCTGGTTCCCAGCCGCATCCACCCGGGATCGTTCTACGCGCTTCCCCAATCGCCACAGTTGCTCAAGCAGATTCTGATGATCGCCGGTTTCGGGCGCTACATGCAGATCGCGAGGTGCATGCGCGATGAAGACCTGCGCGCAGACCGGCAGCCGGAGTTTACCCAGGTCGACGTGGAGATGTCGTTCTGCACGCAGGAGGACGTGCTCGAAATCATGGAGACGTGCATTCGCCACGTTTGGCACGAAGTGCTCGGCGTGCGCCTGCCGCCGTTTCCACGCCTCTCCCACGCCCAAGCGCTCGAACGGTACGGGACCGACAAACCCGATCTGCGCTTTGGGCTAGAGCTGACCGACGTTACGCAGATATTCGCGCAAACGGAGTTCGTCGTATTCGCGTCGGTGGTACGAGCCTTCGGAGCCGTCCTCGCGTTGCGGTATCCGGGCGGAGCGGCGCTCTCGCGCCGCGACTTCGACGCGCTTGCCGAGATCGCAAAGGGGCACGGCGCGAAGGGCATGGTTTGGGTATCGTTGGATGCAGGCGGCCTCAAGAGTTCTGCCGCGAAGTTTATCGACGCGGCGACGGCCGAGCTGTTGCGCGAAGCGGTGGCGGCTGAGAACGGCGACGCGATTCTGCTCTTCGCCGACGCGCGCGACGCGGCGGCGAGCGTCGCCGGAAAGATGCGAGCTGAAATCGCCGAGCGCTGCGGTCTGCGCCGCCCCGGCGACTACGCGTTCGCGTGGGTAACGGATTTTCCGCTCTTCGAGCGCGACGAAGAGAGCGGGCTGCCCGCGCCGGCACACCATCCGTTTACGGCCCCCGGCGAGGGCCAGTGGGATCTCATCGATACGGATCCGATGGCGATGCGCGCCCAGCATTACGATATGGTGCTGAACGGCTTCGAGTTGGGAAGCGGCTCCATTCGTATCCACAAGCCGCAATTCCAGCGTAGAATCTTTGAGATGCTGGGGCTCACCGAAGGACAGATCGAGCAGCGCTTCGGGTTCTTCGTCAAAGCGCTCGACTACGGCGCACCGCCGCACGGAGGAATGGCGCTAGGTATCGACCGCATCGTCATGCTCGCCGTGGGCGAGACGAGCATCCGCGACGTCATCGCTTTTCCGAAGAACCAGATGGCGCGGGACGTCATGATGGATGCGCCGACGTCCGTACCAGAAAGTCTGCTGCGCGATCTCGCGCTGCGAAGCGCGGCGCCGGCACCGCAACCGCAGGGCGGAGCGCAGTGACGACGAGCCGCCGCATGGGCTTGGCCCTGGCGTTTGGTTTCGCGCTGGCATCGGTCGCGCGCGCGGGCGCGGCGACCGATCCCGCATCGCTGGTCGATCCGTTCGTAGGCACGTCGGGGACGAAGACCGGCGGACCGATCGATACGTTCCCCGGCGCGGACGCGCCCTTCGGCATGGTGCAGTGGAGTCCCGACACGCCGTCGCAGCCCGCGGGAGGCGGCTACGCTTACGCGGATACGTCGATCGTCGGTTTCAGCCTCACGCATTTGAGCGGTCCCGGGTGCTCCGTCTTCGGTGACGCCGGCATCTTGCCGACGGTCGGCGATATCGTGAATCCGGCGTCGGCCAAGCAGCCCTTCACGCACGCAACCGAAGTCGCGCAGCCGGGCTACTACGCCGTAACGGTCGGGAATCCGGGCATTCGCACGCAGCTGACCGTGACGCAGCGTACCGGCCTTGGGGCGTTTACGTTTCCGGCGACGACGCAGGCAAATCTGCTCTTCAATGCGTCGTCCGATCAGGCCGGAGTTACGGACGCCGGCGTGTGGATCGTCGGCGACGACGAGATCGTGGGCTCGGCGACGAGCGGATCGTTTTGCGGCATGCCCGACGTCTTTACGGTTTACTTTGCAGCCCGTTTCAACCGGCCGTTCGTAGCGCATGGAACGTGGCGCAACGTGCGCGTTACGCCGGACACGCGGGCCGTTCGCGGTGCCGGTTCCGGTGGTTGGGTGACGTTCGATACGACGCAGAACCCGACTGTAGAAGTGCAAACCGCGGTCTCGTGGGTAAGCATTGCGGGAGCCGAGGCGAATCTACGCGCCGAGGCGACGACTTGGAACCTGCGGCGCGTACGCGAGGATCGCTTCGCGCAATGGTCGCGGCTGCTCGGGCGCGTGCGGGTCGCCGGCGGCACGCCGGCCGAGCGGCGGATCTTCTACACCGCGCTCTATCATGCGATGCTCCATCCTAATCTTTATAGCGACGCCGGCGGCCGGTATCGCGGATTCGACGGCCGGGTGCATCGAGCCGCGCGCGGTCACCGCGAATACGCGAATTTTTCAGGCTGGGACGTCTATCGTACGCAGATTCCGTTGATTGCGCTGCTGGCGCCGCGGCGGACCGGCGATATGATGCGCTCGCTCGTCGACGCGGCCGAGCAGGGTGGTTGGCTGCCGAAGTGGGCGCTTGCCAACGGGTACACGGGGGTCATGGGCGGCGACTCCGCGGATCCGATCCTTGCGGGAGCCTATGCGTTCGGCGCGCGCGATTTCGATGCGCCTGCCGCGCTCGCGGCGATGGTGAAGGGCGCGACGCGAACCACGGGCGCGCCCGGTCAAGGATGGTACGTCGAGCGTCCGGGTCTGGCCGAGTACCTCTCGCGTGGGTACGTCGTAAACACGCACACGACGAACGTCTCGCCGGTTCCCAACGGCGCGTCGATGACGCTCGAGTACGCGCTCGACGATTTCTCGATTGCGATGCTCGCACGCTCGCTGCACGATCGGCCGATCGCGCGCGAGATGCTGGCACGCGCGCAGAACTGGAGCGAGCTCTTCGACACCTCGACCGGCCTCATCGAACCGCGCGGCCGTAGCGGAGCTTTTATGGAGACGCCGATCACCGATAACGGGCAGAGCGGCTTCCAGGAAGGTAACGCGGCGCAGTACACCTGGATGGTGCCGCAGAATCTCCGCGCGCTCGTCGAAGGCATGGGCGGCGACGCACGCGCCATAGAAGCGCTCGATACCTTCTTTACGCATCTCAATGCGGGGCCGAACCAGCCGTACGCATGGCTTGGGAACGAACCGAGCCTCGGAAGCCCGTGGGCGTACCTTTCGGCAGGCGCTCCGTGGAAGGCGCAGCGCGTGGTGCGTTCGGCGCTCGACCGGCTCTATGCCGACGCACCCGATGGGATCCCCGGTAACGACGACCTCGGGACGATGAGCGCGTGGTTCGTGTGGTGCGCGCTCGGTCTCTATCCGCAGAACCCG
>JAKAPQ010000212.1 GCA_021806945.1 bacterium
GTTCGGCCGTCACCGGCAGGCGCCCGGCGAAGAGGAAGGCCAGCAGCGGCCCGAGATCGCTCAGGCGCTCGACGCGCGGCCGCGCGAGCGATGCGATGCGCTCGGCGCGCGACGGCTCGAAGCCCCAGGCGAGAACGCGCTGCAAGAAGCCGGCGGTATCGAGTTGCTCGCGCAGATAGCGGCCGTTGAGCCAATCCAATTTCTGTACGTCGAATACCGGCCCGCCGAGAGAGATGTGCTCGATATCGAAGCGCCGCACGAGCGTGCCGAGATCCGCGATCTCCTCTCCCTCGGGCGACGACGAAACGAGCAATCCCAAAAAGTTCAGCAGCGCTTCCGGCAGGTACCCCATCGCTCGGTAGAACAGGATGCTGGTCGGATTCTTCCGTTTGCTGAGCTTACTCTTATCGGGGTTGCGAAGTAGCGGCAGGTGCATCAACTTCGGCGGCTCCCACCCGAAGTACCGGTAGAGGAGCATGTGCTTGGGGGCCGAGCTCACCCACTCTTCGCCCCGAATGACGTGCGTTATCTCCATCAGGTGATCGTCGACCACGTTCGCAAGATGATAGGTCGGCATGCCGTCGGATTTCATCAGCACCTGCATGTCGACCGTGTTCCACTCGATCTCGATCGGACCGCGGCGAAGATCGTCGACGACGCAGATGCCGCTCTCCGGCACCTTCATGCGGACCACGTAACGCTCGTTAGCCGCCTCGCCCCGCTCGATCTCGGCGCTCGTCAAACGCAAGCACGAACCGTCGTAGCGGGGCGGCTGTTTGGCGGCGCGCTGCGCCTCGCGCATCTCCTCGAGCCGCTGCGGGGTGCAAAAGCACTTAAAGGCATGCCCGGCTTCGAGCAGCACCCGCACGTACTCGCGGTAGATATCCGAGCGCTCGCTCTGCCGGTACGGCCCGTGCGGCCCGCCCGCATCCGGCCCTTCGTCCCACGCCAGCCCCAACCAGTGCAAGGAATCGAGAATCGCCCGCTCCGATTCGGGCGTGCTGCGCTGCCGGTCGGTATCCTCGATGCGCAGGACGAACTGCCCGCCATGCTTCTTCGCGAAGCAGTAGTTCACGAGCGCGACATAGGCGGTTCCGACATGCGGGTCCCCAGTCGGCGACGGAGCAACGCGCGTTCGAACGTTCACAGACCCTCGATTACAAAGAGATACACGTGCTTTGGTTCAACCCCCAACAATCCTTCGACAAGCTCAGGATGACAAGAAGCACCCCCCTCATGTCATGCCGAGTCCGCCGAAGCACGCATGCTCGTCATGCCGAGCCCGCCGAAGCACGCGCGTGCGCCGGAGCGCCGCCCGCGGGGCTCGTCGCGGGTGTGGCGCATCTGTCCGCGGGGGGCTCTGAGAATCGCTCGGAGCCAGGATGGCGGGAGAGCGATTTCAGGCAGCAGCCTTTTCCCAAGGATGGGAAAAGACGGGCGTTCCCCACGGGCAGATGCGCCACACCCACGACCCACCCACGACCCACCCGTTCAGCCGACGAGCTGCCGGCGCTTCCCACACTCGCGCTGCACGAACTCCACGATCTGCGAGAGCGGCGCGCCCGGCGTGAAAATCTCCCGCACGCCCCGGCGCTTAAGTTCCTCGGCATCCTCCGACGGAATGGTGCCGCCGCCGAAAAAGACGATATCTTCCGCGCCTTGCGCTCTCAGTTGTTCGACCACGAGCGGAAAGAGCGTCATGTGCGCGCCGGAGAGGATCGATAACCCGATGCCGTCGGCATCCTCTTGAATGGCGGTCTGGACGATTTGCTCGGGCGTTTGGAACAACCCGGTGTAGATCACCTCCATGCCCGCGTCGCGCAACGCGCGCGCGATCACTTTGGCACCGCGGTCGTGACCGTCCAGCCCGGCTTTCGCAACGATGATGCGAAGCGGTCTAATCATGCCGCTCCTTCGAGCCGGCTGCGGCGCGGCCGGCAGCCGGAGCGGGCGGGGAGCCGATGGATTCGAGTTGGCGGCTCAGCCTGAGCGCCTCTTCGAGCTTGCGGGTTACCTCTTCAAGCGTCTGCCGCGCCCGCGCGCGCGGAATCTCACTCTTTATTACCATGATACTCCTAAAAAGCCGCGCGCTCGGTGTAACGCCCGTAAACCTCGACCATCGCCTGGACGATCTCGCCTTCGGTCGCGTAGGCGTTGACGCTCGCGATCAGGTGCGGCATAACGTTGTCGGCCGGATCTTTACAGGCGCGCTGCAGCCGTTCGAGCGTACGGCCGACGGCGCCGGCATCGCGCCGGTTTCGCAATTCGGCTACCGACTGCGCCTGCCCGCGCTCGATCTCTTCGCCGATCTTGAGAAGTTCGATCTCGCCACGATCCTCGGGCCTCTCGAAAGCGTTGACGCCGACGATAATGCGGTCCTTCGTCTCTAAAGAGCGCTGGTAACGGTAGCTCGCATCGGCTATCTCGCGCTGGAAGAATCCGGCTTCAATCGCTTCGATCACGCCGCCGTATTCCTCGATCTGCGCGAAATACTCTTCGGCTTGCCGCTCCATCTCGTCGGTGAGCGCCTCGACGAAATACGAGCCTCCGAGTGGATCGACGACGTTGGTCGCATTGGTCTCGTACGCGAGTACCTGCTGCGTCCGCAGCGCGATCTCCACCGACCGTTCGGTCGGCAGCGCCAGCACCTCGTCCATAGAGTTGGTGTGCAGCGACTGCGTCCCACCAAGCACCGCCGCAAGCGCTTCGTACGCGACGCGAACGATGTTGTTTTCGGGCTGCTGCGCCGTAGCGCTGCAGCCGGCGGTCTGCGTGTGAAAACGCATCTGCCACGACCGGGGATCTTTCGCACCGTACTTCTCTTTGAGGTGACGGGCCCAGATGCGGCGGGCGGCCCGGTACTTGCAGATCTCCTCGAAGAAGTCGATGTGCGCGTTGAAAAAGAACGAAAGGCGCGGCGCGAACGAGTCGACATCCATGCCGGCGTTCACGCCCGCTTCGACGTAGGCGAAGCCGTCGGCCAGCGTAAACGCGAGCTCCTGCACCGCGGTCGATCCGGCCTCGCGAATGTGGTAGCCGGAGACGGATATCGAGTTCCAGCGCGGCATCTCGTCGCGGCAGAAGCGCATCATGTCGGCGAGGATACGCATGTGCGGTCGCGGCGGAAAGATCCACTCCTTCTGCGCGATGTACTCCTTGAGGATATCGGCTTGAACCGTTCCGCCGAGAATCTTGCGCGGAATGCCCTTCTTCTCGGCCGCGGCGACGTATTGCGCGAGCGCGA
>JAKAPQ010000213.1 GCA_021806945.1 bacterium
ACCCATCGCACGATTCCCGCGAACGCGATTGCGAGCAGGAGGAGCGCCACGATCGCGATCCACCACTCGCGCCCGCCGAGACCGCCGGCGAGGATCATGAGTTCGCTTCGAAACGTGCCGAAGGGCGGCATACCTGCCAGCGCGAGGCCGGCAAGTGCGAACATGGTTCCCGAGATCGGAAGCGCCGCCACCGCACCGCGTATGCCCGCGATCTCGCGCGTGTTGAAACGATGGGAGAGACGGCCGGCGCTAAGGAACGCCAGCGACTTGGTTGCTGCGTGGTTTATCGCATGGAGGAAGGCCCCGGTCACCGCAATACGCGCGCCGAAGGCCAAGCCGCATGCGACGATGCCCATGTGCTCGATGCTCGAATACGCGAGCATGCGTTTTATATCGCGCTGGCGCAGCAAGAAAAACGCTCCGACGAACAGCGAAAGCAGGCCGACGACGAAGAATAGGCGATGCGTCATCGTGGTGCCGGTTGCGGCGTTGGCGATGGACGCAAAGCGAACGATGACGTAGAGCGCATCCGATAGCAGCACGCCGGAGAGCATCGCGCTCGTCGGCGTAGGGCCCGCGCCGTGAGCGTCGGGAAGCCACGTGTGCATCGGCGCGAGTCCCATCTTCGTACCGAAACCAACGAGAGCGAGCACGAAGGCCAGGCGCACGCCGTCGGGGTTCAGCCGTGAGGCAACCGCCATATAGGCGCTCCATCCGGGTTCGTAGTGCTGGCCGAGAACCCCGGTGCCCGAGGCGTAGAGCACGATGACGCCCACGAGCCCGATCGCGAGGCCGCACGATGCGATCAGGATATACTTCCAGGCCGCTTCCAGCGCGGCCGCGGTGCCCTGCAACCGCACCAGCAGCGCCGCGAGGACGGTGGTAACTTCCAGCGCAACCCATACGCCCGCCATGTTGGTCACCAGCGGAACGATCGCTTCGGCTGCGGCGAAGGCATTGGTCAGCGCCAGAAACTCGCGCCGGTAGATCTCGTCGTCGCCGCTGCCGATGCTCTCGACGCGCACGTACCAAGTCGCGTAGAGACCGACGGTTCCGTAGACGATCGCGACGGGCAGCAGGAAGAGCGCGGAGACGGCGTCCGGAGCGCCGGGCACGCCGTCCGCAGTTTGGAGGGCGAGCGCTGCGATGCACGCCGCCGTCGCGAGCCCGCCGATCGCAGTCGCGATGCGTCCCACGCGCGAAGGTACGAAGAGCACTACGACCGCAAGCGTAGCGGGCACGACGGCGATAGCGACGGCGAGCCCGTTCATCCGCGCAGCCTCTCGAAGAAGGTGGTGGATGCGGAGGCCTCTTGCCCGACGAGGATCCGCACCAATACGGCAAAGACGACGACCGCGACGAGCACGTCGATCAGCAGGAGCACGCCGATGACGAACGGCAGCCCCGGCGCCAGCGTCACGGTTCCGAAGAAGAGGCCGTTCTCAAGCGTGAGAAAGGCGATGACTTGAGCTAGGGCGTTTGGCCGGAGAATGGCGAGAAGGAAGCCGACGAAGACGATGGCCAAGGTCGTCGCCAAGTCGGCCTGCGGCAAGAAGGCGCCTTGATGGAGCGGGAGTTGCATCGCCGTGAGAATCGCGAAGCCGATCAGCGCGGCGGCCACGAGCAGCGAGAGCGTGATGTTGATACGCGTCGGCAACTCGACGCGCGTGGATATCGTTCGTACCAGAGACTGCATGTAGATCGGAAGCGCAACCACTTTGAACAGGATCGTCAGCAGCGCCAGTGCGATCAAATCCCAGCTGCCTTCGGTAACCCCGACACCGAAGCCGATTGCGGCCACCAGGAATGACTGCACGGCGTACAGGCGGATGAGTTCCGAGATCACGACCGAGCGGAACAAGGCGAGCTGCACGAGCATGAGCAATACGGCGACGGTCCCCGCCAGGGCCTCCGGAACCGTGAGCTGATGTGCGATCACTACCCGACCCCCACGACGTAGGCGAATACCGCCAGAACCGCGACGAGCAGACCCGTCGCGATGAAATCCGGTATCTTGTAGAGGCGGAGCTTCGCGAAGGTCGTTTCGATCGTCGCGACGACCAGCCCGACCGCCAGCATCTTGGCGAAGAGCGTTACAACGGCAAAGAGCACCGACGGCAACGACCCGTCGGACGACAGCCCGACCGGCAACAGCAAGACGTTGATAAAGATCGTGTAGAGCAGGAACTGCTTCATCGAGCCGCCCCACCTGAAGAGCGCGACCGCGGGCCCCGAGTGCTCGAAGAAACGCGCGTCGTCGATCATCCCGAATTCGGTCGTTGCCGACGAGCTCTCGATCGGAATCCGCCCGGTGTCGACGAGCATCATCATGAAGAAGGCTGCGGTCGCCAGGAGGTGGGCGGGGCGAAGTACGTTTGCCGCCGAGTGGCGCAGGGCCGCGTTCATGGCATACGGCAGATCGGTGCCGGTGAGAAACGCCACCGAGAAGAAGACGAAGATGAGGGTCGGCTCCACGAGGATGCCGACCATCACCGCGCGGCTGCTGCCGATTCCGGTATACTGGGAGCCCGCGTCCAAGGCGGCGAGCGCCATTACGAACCCCGCCAACGCGAGGACGAACGCGCCGCCGAGGATATCGCCGTACGTCGCTCCCGGCAAGGGATAGGTCGTGAGTACCGGGATCAGCGTGGCCACGGTTGCGTAAGCGCCGCACGCAACGTAGGGAGCCGTGCGGAAGATCCAGGAGGCGGGTTCCGGCAGGAGCGACTGCTTGCGAAAAAATTTGAGGATGTCGCGATACGGCTGAAAGACCGAGGGCCCGCGCCGTCCTTGAACGATCGCTTCGATGCGCGCGATGCTGCCGGTGAGCAGCGGCGACAAAAACAGCAGCAATGCCACCTGCGCCGCTTGAACGAAAATAGGCGCTAGCGTCACTCCGGCGTCTCCATCGTTTCGGACCGCTTACTCAAACCATTCTCCGACACTGACGTACGTTCGTAATGTCAGGAGTCATTGGCCTATTCGGCAGTTTGCGATGTGATAACTCGCCGGCGGACTCCTCCGCCTACGAACTCTCACGTTCGCAACGCCGGACTGCCCGGCCTGCTCCGGCCGGATCGCGCCGATTTCGGGCCGGCCCGTCGTAGCGAGAGGGCAGGAAGGCTCGATGACGAACCTGGCTCGGCGCCGGTTGCGCCGACGTAGCTCAGTTGGTAGAGCAGCTGATTCGTAATCAGCAGGTCAGCGGTTCGAGCCCGCTCGTCGGCTCCAG
>JAKAPQ010000214.1 GCA_021806945.1 bacterium
AAAAAGCGCACGTCGATTCGGTCCCGGCACTCGAGATCGCCGCCAACGACGTCAAAGCCTACCACGGCGCTACCGTAGGAGCGCTCGACGAAGAGCAGATCTTCTATATGACCAGCCGCGGCATCGAACGCGACGAGGTCGAGCGCATGATCGTGCTCGGATTCTTCGAACCGGTCATCGACCGCTTCCCCACGCGAGAGTTGCGCGAGCGGATACGCGCGGCACTTGCAGCGAAGGCGGGCTGACGTGCGCGCTTGCGTTGCGGACGACGCCTCGAAGCTCGCGCGCATCGTCGACGACTTCCCGATCCTGCGCGAGCGCACGGTGCGGAACCGGCGCCTTGTCTACCTGGACTCCGCCGCCACCTCCCAAAAACCCCAGTGCGTGATCGACGCGTTGGTGACGTACTATTCCACCTACAACGCCAACATCCACCGCGGCGTCTACGAGATCGCCGCGCGCGCGACCGATGCCTTCGAAGACGCTCGCTCGAAAGTTGCGCGTTTCGTCAACGCCAATCCGCGCGAACTGGTGTGGACGCGCAACACCACCGAAGCCATCAATCTGGTCGCCCATTCGTGGGGCGGCGCGAACATCAAGCCGGGGGACGTCATTCTCGTCACACAGTTGGAACACCATTCCAACCTCGTGCCATGGCAGGAGCTGGCAGCGAAAACCGGCGCGCGCTTAGCCTACATACCGGTCGACGACCGCGGCCTGCACGTCCTCGACGACCTGGACGATCTGCTAGACGGCGTCAAACTCGTTGCGCTCTCGCACGTGAGCAACACGCTCGGTACGATCGCGCCGCTCGACGCCATCGTGCCCAGAGCCCACGCGGCTGGCGCGGTCGTGCTGGTCGACGGAGCGCAGGCGGCACCGAACATGCCGGTCGACGTAAAGGCGCTCGACGTCGATTTCTACGCATTCAGCGGTCACAAGATGTGCGCGCCAACCGGCATCGGCGCGCTTTACGGTAAACGCGCCCTGCTCGAGGCGATGCCTCCCTTCCTCACCGGGGGAGACATGATCCGGACGGTGACCTACGAAGGCGCGACCTATAACGATCTGCCATGGAAATTCGAGGCCGGAACCAGCAACATTGCCGGAGCGATCGGGTTCGGCGCGGCCGTTGAGTACCTCTCGCAGATCGGCATGGAATGGGTTCGCGAACACGAACGTTCGCTCGCGCGCTACGCATTCGAACGTTTGCGCGAACTCGAGCCTCGGGGGCTGGTGGTCTACGGACCGCGCGACCCCGACCTCGTCGCCGACGTTATCTCGTTTAACTACGCGGACATTCATCCGCACGACCTGGCCTCGATCCTCGACGGCGAAGGGGTCTGCATCCGGGCCGGTCACCATTGCACGATGCCGCTCATGGAGAAGATGGGCTGGCCCGCAACTGCGCGCGCGTCGTTCTATATCTACAACACGAAGCAGGATGTCGACGCGCTGATCGACGCCCTCGGAAAAGCGGCAGCCATATTCAAGATCGACCGGGCCGGCGCGGCCGGTGCTCTCGGCGGCTAGCGCGAAACGCTGGGCACGATGGACGACTTCTACCGCGACTACATCCTCGATCATTACCGCAACCCGCGGAACTTCGGGCATCTCGAAAATCCGGACGTCGTCGCGGAGGATACGAATCCGCTCTGCGGCGACCGGATCCGCATGGAGCTTCTGGTCGACGCAAACGGCACCGTCGCCGACGTGCGCTTCTTCGGCAAGGGCTGCGCCATCAGCCAAGCTTCGGCGTCGATGCTCACCGAGACGGTCAAAGGTCGCCCGCTCGCCGACGTCGCGCGCCTGACCAAAGAGGCCGTGCTCGAAAACGTCGGCATCGGCATCAGCCCGACTCGCCTCAAGTGCGCGATGCTCGGATTGAAGGTGCTCAAGACCGCGGCCGTCGGCAAACTGGCAAGCTGGCCCGACGAAGATTAGCCGTTCCGCAACGTCCTATGCCGCCGGCCTTGGCAATCTCGTTGAGCAGTTCGTTTGGCACGTGCCTGCCCGCTTGCCACCGGCAAGGAACCGCACGGCCGTTGCCTAATGGGGCCGAACCTCCGGGTGGCTGATCGTCTCAGCCCCAGGAGGCAAGTGCTTTTGCTTTTCGGCACTGCCCAAACGCCGCCGTACGTAACGAACATCACCTGGGAGAACTGAGATATGCGCATTGCAGGATACGTCATGCTGATTGCGAGCTCGCTTTTTCTTATCTTGTTCGTCATGGCCGAACTCGGCGGCGGACATGTAGGCGTACTGCCGTTCTTCATCTCGGCTTTTCTCGCCGCCATGGGATGGAGCTTCGTCAAGTCTGGAAGAGCAATCGTGCAAGGACAGGCACCGGCCGGCGGAATCACGGAACCGGCCACGGTAGAGATGCCGATGTTCCCGGGGATAGCGATAGTCGTAGCGCAGCAGAACGCGCGGGATTGGCGACGCGTGCTGTACGTCGCCGGCGGTTTCATCGTCCTTTTCGCCGTAATCGGTGCACTGATCGACCTATTTAATGCGGCTCCGGGAATGGGTAGCGCAATGTTAGGCGCCTTCGGGGGCCTCGGTGTGGTGACCGCCGTGATTATTGCCGGACTCTCGTGGCTCGCGATGCGACTCCCGGTGAAGCACGACCTACGCGCCGCACACTACCTGCGAACGACGGGCCCCATGCAGGTCGTGGCGATTCCGTTTTCGACCGGCGCAACGTTGCGGCTGGCCGACCGCGCGTTCCTCATGAACGGCACCGCTGTTATACGCGCTCTCGGTAGCATCAATCGGGGAACTGTAGATTACTCTGCGCACGGCCACGTGATCTTGGCGGCATGGGATAGCCAGGGCCGTAAAGTGTACGGCGCACCCGGCTATAACGTAGAACTTAGCGTGGTCGGAGGCTCACAGATCTGAAGTAGAGCGCGCAATGTGGCACGTTCTCACGGTGCCGGGCTCGACTCGCGAGCCACGCGCGAAGATGCACGCTGCGCCGAGAACGCGGCGGGCGCGGCCCATATCAGGGTTTGATCGCGGTCTTCGCGGTGATGATGCCGCCCGAGACGGTGAACGTGATGAAATACTCACCCTTCGATGTCGCGAGGTCCGCATCGACCTTATAGCTCCCGTCGGCGTTTCGGCGCTGGCTCAGGCTTTGGATGCGCGTGCTGGAACCGATAAACGCGGACTCGGTCGGCGAGCCGCTGGCCAGCATCGCTGCGGCGGCGCCCG
>JAKAPQ010000215.1 GCA_021806945.1 bacterium
GCTCCCAGATTGCCGTTGGTCGTCTGCGTCGCGCGCTGCAATTCGCTGAAGGCGACCCATTCCGACGCGACCAACTCCGCGATGACGCCGAGGCGAATCTTCGATAGCAAGAGTTCGTCCACGCTAGCCTCGCTGAAGTTCGAAGGCGAGCCCGGCGCCCGCATAACCGAGAATCCATCCCGCGGCGAGCACGTAACCGACCGCGTGCGGCGTGAAATTCGCAACGACGACCGAGGCGAGGAGAATCGCCCCGCCGATGGTCGCACTGCGATTGCCGAGCCACCCGACGAAGAGCAGCGGGATCGCCAAGCACACCGACCAGATCGCACCGGCGCCCCAACCCGTGAAGATGTTGAAGGCACCGTCGGAACCGACGAACGCCGCGAGGAGCGCCACGTAGAGCACGCGCACGAACGCGGCATCGACCACGCTCAAGCGGCCCCGGCCACGGCAACGGCGGACCCAGAAGATCGTGTAGGCGATGGCCGCCACGGCCACCGCCCCTGCAAGCCACATCCAGGACGGCGCGATGCGCCCGGCGTTGACCAGTTGAATCAGCACGGTCCCGATGGCTCCCGCAACGCCCCAAACGATGAAAAGCGCTCCGCTTGGGCGAGGCGTACCCACGGCGTGAGATAATATCCGGTCGACCATCTCCAGGTGTTCGTTCGCTTCCAAGGTATTCACGTTTGCGCGGTCCTTTTCTGAGATTAGTCTATTTTTTAGACCTATCTGCATAATACGGCGATCGCGAGCCGATGTCAAGGAGCTCTCTCGAAGGTCTCCTTCGCTCGGCTGCCCGTAGCGCATTTGACAGGCCCGGCGGGGGAGTGCTAGTCTTCCCTAGTTATGTACGCGATCATAGAGACCGGCGGCAAGCAGTTCAAAGTCTCCGAAGGCTCCGTTATTAGGTGCGATCTGCTCGAGAGCGAGGTCGGATCTGACGTGGAGTTCGAGACGATCGTCCTCGCGAGCAAAGGTGAGGGGGCCGTTTCGGTCGGTGCGCCCACCGTCGGCGGCGCCGTCGTGACCGGTACGGTACTGCGCCAAGCTAAAGACAAGAAGATTCTGGTCTTTCGGTATAAGCCCAAGAAGCGCGTCCGTAAACTCAACGGGCATCGTCAGCGCTTTGCCGAGGTCAAGATCACCAAGATCGACCTCCCGTAGCCGGCACCGCGCCCAGCCCCTTTTTGCGGAACGATGCTCGAGGTAACGTTTTTCAAAGACAGCCGCGACCGGCTGTCTTCTGTTTCCGCCGAGGGCCACGCAGGGTGGGCCGATTACGGTCAGGACGTCGTCTGTGCGGCGGCCTCGGCGTTGCTGCAGGCGGCGCGCCTCGGGCTCGAGTCGCACGTCGGGCTCCCATTGCAGGCCGAGCAGCACGAGGGCGTCCTCAAGTTGAGCTGGCCCGAATCCTCGCGCGACGACCCGCGCGTTGCCGCCATCGTCGCCACGGCCGAGCTGGCGATCGAGCAGATCGCCCGGCAGTATCCCGACCACGTCCGCGCCGTTCGGAGGACGGGAGCCTAAATCGTAACATCGCCACCCGAAATCGGGTAAGATAGAACAATCGAGCGCGAAGGAGGCAGCATGTCAGATACGTATCGGTCGACGCCGTCCGAACAACAGGGGTTCGGCAGCAACGGCTACAAGGGCGCGAACGCCGAAAACGCAAATGCGAACTACGACAACGCCGAGAACGGCGTCAGCAACGAGCTCGGCAAGACGCTCCTCGTCGGCGTCCTCGGAGGAATCATCTCGGCTGCCGGTTACCTCGTGTACACCCGTCTGCCCGACGAGCAAAAGGACCGCATTCACGGGCAGGTGCGCTCCGCGTTGCAGCAGCGCATCAACGAGATCCGCCAGAACTTCAACATTTAGTCGCCCGTCCGGCACTGCCGGGAAGAGGGCACTCATCCGTTCGTGCGACGGTTACCGGCCGCTCTGCTCTGCGTTCTTGCGTGGTGCGTTCTAACCCATGTGCAGGCGGCTCGCGCCTCGGACGTCGATACGATACTCGCCTATGCGCGCGCGTTGCGGGCGTTCAACCCGCACTTGAGCGAGCCCCGCGCGGTGCGCTGGGCTCAAACCGTCATCGAGGAAGCCGATGCGCAAGCCCTCGACGCGCGCCTGCTCGTTGCGCTTATCGCCATCGAATCGAACTGGCGGCCGCGCGCCGTCTCGAGCGCCGGTGCGATTGGGCTCGGCCAGCTCATGCCGGCCACAGCCGGCGGCCTCGGGGTCGACGCCCGCGACCCGCGCCAAAACATTCATGGCGTCGCCGTTCACCTGCGCGGCCTGCTGGACCGTTACGCAAGCTCCGCCCCCGCGCAACGCTACACCCTCGCCCTCGCAGCCTACAACGCCGGTACGGCTGCCGTCGCACGCTTCCACGGCGTGCCGCCGTACGCCCAGACGCAGGCCTACGTGCGCCGCGTCATTGGCCTGTGGCGTCGCTTGGCGGGGGAGGCTCCGTAGCGGCTTCGCCGCCAGGGACCCCTTCCACGGTCGAAAGCGCCTCCTCGGGCATGGCGGGTCGCTCCGGCACCTCGGCCACGCGCTCCATCTCCCGGATGAACGACTGCGACGTATTCTGCACTTCGCGCATCACGCGCCCGGCCTGGCGCATCATCCCCGGCAAGCGTTCCGGACCGAAAACCAGCAGCGCCAGGATCCCCAAGACGGTCATATCAGGTAGCGAGAACATGCGTCCGGATCCATTCGGCAGGCCTCTCCTTCGGACCCGTGCAAGGTTGACGGCCGCCCGTGAAGATTATCTACACGCGGGGCAACCGTACGGAAACGCTCGCTTCGCTGGCGACGTTACGCAAAATCCTCAACCGGTTCGTCGCGCATCGCGTCTTCTACGAAGTCTCGAGCCGTAACAAGCGCGGGCATGAATTTTTCTCTGCGAAAAACATTTTCGTCGTCGCCTCGATCGACATAACGAACCGGGATTATTTGACGATTGTCATCTTCGACGCCAACAACGCCACGCACTCGATCGAGATACTTAACCCGCAGACGATGCGCATCTACGACGAAATGCCGGGCAAAGGGTTCGCCGTCTCGTTCATCAGCGACAACGAGGGCGGAGTCGAATCGCGCTGCTATCTGCGCGACGAAGGCGAAGACGGCACGGGCACGCCCCGCGACACCGCACTCGAGAAGATCACGCTACCACA
>JAKAPQ010000043.1 GCA_021806945.1 bacterium
GTAACGCCCAGCAAGAGACGTTCTTCGACTTCGGCAACGGCGAAGGCGCCGGACCGAGCGGGTTTTCCGATTTCTTCGATATGTTTTTCTCGGGCGTCGGCCGCCGCCAGACGCCGCAGCAGACCGGGTTCGCGCAGCGCGGGCAAGACCTCGAAACGACGATCGAATTAACCTTGGGCGATGCCTACAAGGGCGGGAAGAAATCGGTCTCCCTGCAACTCGAAGATATCTGCCCACGCTGTCACGGGACCGGCACCAATCGCGGCTCGCTCTGCCCCCAATGCCACGGAACAGGGCGCCTGGTGACCACCAAAAAATTTGAAGTGACGATCCCGAAGGGCATCTCGGAGGGGCAGCGCATCCGCCTGGCCGGGCAAGGCGGCAGCGGCATCAATGGTGCGCCCAACGGCGATCTCTTTCTGATCGTCAAACTCGTGGAAGACCCTGCCTTCAAGCGCAAGGGCGACGATCTGTACGTCGACCTGCCGGTGAGCATCTACGAACTCGTCCTCGGCAGCGACGTCAAGGTGCCGACGATGGCCGGAGACGTAACGATGACGATCCCAGCCGGCACGCAGAACAACCGGCTCCTGCGCCTCACCGGCAAGGGCATGCCGAAAGTCCGCAACGGCGGCAACGGCGATCAGTACGTGCGCTTGATCGGTCAGCTGCCTGCGGATCTCACGGATAAAGAGAAGAAACTCTTCAAGGAGCTCAACGCACTGCACAACGGAAAGAGATAGTCCGCAACCGATCCCCCTGATTCATTTCCTGGCTCGTTACCACTGGTGGTTTGGGTTCGATTCCTATCAAGGGTTATGCCCCACCAAGGTTCCGCCGACGCATGCAGGATGACGCCGTACCAAAGATTTGACGTGCGCTGATACACATAGCCGGCCACAAGCGCGAGGGGAAGCGCGGAGGGAAAGGACCGGTTGTGGGATGGCTACGGTTCAGGAATCCCGAGGTCACGGCAGATCTTCGCTGCCAAAAACTCGTTGATCTCACGATGCCTCGGTACTGTCGACGTTCTACGATTCCCCCGATTGAAATAGACGGCGTGACTCGCGCCTTCGCGCGCCTGCTGACATCCGTGGAAACGCAAGTGGCGTATGAGGTCGCGACGCTTCACGCCGCCGTGATGGCCAGGGCTTCGCGGATGACGGCGGTGCCCCGGATCGACTCTTCGGCAAGAGCGCGATTGGTCTCCATGGTTAACCGAACCGCCTCGCGGAGGTTCTCACGAGCCTCGTCTAGCGTAGCCCCTTGGGTGTTTGCGCCCGGAAGCTCCTCGATGAAGCCGATGAAACCTTCCGCGACAGGTTGGAAGACCGCAGTGAACTCAAGCTGCATGGTTCTCGAAGGCTTCGCAGCGAGCCCGTCCAAGCTCCTTTAGGCCGCCTCAAATGACCGTCGCACGAGACTCGGAGAGGTGCGGGAGCATCTGCACGTTCGCCGAGCCCGTCAACAGAAATCGGCCAGGGCAGCGATCGCTGTCGACGCTTGACTTGATGACGGGAAAGAGCCCAGTCGCCCGCCGGCCGAACGCACTCGGGCTGGGTGCGGCCTCCTTGAAAAGCACTTTTACGCACGTATGTGGAAGCGGGGATCATGGTTAAAGATATCGCCTTTACGGCATACCCGGCGGCCGATGTTGAAGTCTTAATGTCGTTCTATACGGACGCTCTCCGGCTGCGCTTCGCCGACCCGTATCGCGAGGACGGCGTTGCCAAATACGCGGAGGCTCACGTCGGCAGCGGATACTTCAGCTTGATGACGCCGGAATGGATGGGGGTCGCCCCGGGCAGCGCCGCTGGCATCGTCTTCGAGGTCGGCGACATCGAAGGCGCCCTCTCGCATCTCTCCGGGAAGGGCGTACAGACCGAGGCCATCCACGATACGCCGGTCTGCCGTCTCTCCTCGTTTCACGACCCCGAAGGCAACAAGGTGACGCTCCATCAAGCCACGACCGCAATTTAGCGCCTCCCCGCCAAGCGCCAGTAATGGGGCCCCCCATGGGCTCCGCCCATGGGGGGCGCGCAGCGCGCAGCGTGGAGCGCCTATTAAATGATCGGCGGTCACGGGCTGATGTGGTCCTCCATGTATCGCCCCGACAAACCGCAGGCACCGCGCCGCGTCGACTGGCGCCGGATCGGCGTACTCTTCCGCCCCTACTGGCGGCAAGAGATCGTCGTGCTCGCCGCCATCGTTTTGGCGGCCGTGCTCGGCCTGATTCCCGGGTACATGACGGCGCGGATCGTCGACTCGGCCATACCGCATCGCGACGCCCATCAACTCGTCGCCGACGTCCTGCTGATCGTCGCGGCCGCTTCGGCCGCCGCGCTCATCGGCGTCGGTCAAGGGTATCTGAACTCCATCGTCGGCGAAGGAATCATGCGCGACATTCGGACCCGCCTCGTCGCGCATCTTCACAAGATGCCGCTCGCCTTCTTCACCAACACGAAGACCGGCGAGATCATGAACCGCGTCTCGAGCGACGTCGACAACATCGACAACGTGGTCACGGGGACCCTCACGACGATCCTTACGAACGTGGTCGTAATCGTCACGACGGTCGTCGCGATGTTTCTGTGGGACTGGAGACTCGCGCTCGTATCGATCGCGGTCGTCCCGCTGATGATTCTGCCGCTCTCTCCGGTGGGACGCCGCATGTACGAGATTCGCAAACTCACGCGGCAAAAGCGCGACGAGATCGAGTCGATCACGCAAGAGACGCTCTCGATATCCGGCATCACGCTGATCAAATCGTTCGTTCGGGAGAAGTACGAGCGCAGCCGTTTCTATAAAGCCGGAACCGATTTGATGCGGCTCGAGATCGGTCTCGCGATGGTCGGGCGGTGGTTCCTCGCTTCGATCGGAGCGATGGTCATCGTCGGCCCCGCCATCGTATGGTTCGGCGGCGGCTGGCTCGCCATCGCGGGAAGCCTCAAGATCGGCGTCATCTTCGCCTTCATCACCTACATCCAGGGCCGGCTCTACGGGCCGGCCGCCGCGCTCGCCGGCATCCAAGTGCAGATCGTCAGCGCGCTCGCCGTCTTCGAGCGCATCTTCGATTACCTCGATCTCGAGACTGAAGAGTACGCGCGCCCGGACTCCGTAGCGTTGCCGTCGCTCCGCGGCGACGTGTGCTTCGAAGACGTTACGTTCTCCTACGGCGCCGGCCGCGATACGCTCGCGGGCGTGAGCCTGCACGTCGCACCGGGGCAAATCGCGGCATTCGTCGGCCCGTCGGGCGCCGGCAAGACGACGATCACGCAGCTGGTTCCGCGTTTCTACGATCCCCAGCGCGGCCGCGTTCTCATCGACGGGCGCGACGTTCGTTCGGTCACGCTCGAGTCGCTGCGCCGCGATATCGGCATCGTGACCCAAGAGACGTACCTGTTTCACGACACGATCGCGAACAATCTGCGCTACGCAAAGCCGGAGGCGACCGACGACGAGTTGCGCGACGCCGCTCGCGCCGCGAACATCGACGATTTTATCGCGAAACTCCCGGACGGGTACGCGACCGTCGTCGGGGAGCGCGGGCACAAGCTCTCCGGCGGGGAGCGCCAGCGGCTCGCCATCGCGCGCGTATTGCTGAAAAACCCACACGTCCTGATTCTCGACGAAGCGACCAGTTCGCTCGACTCGCACAACGAGGCTGCGATCCAAGCCGCGCTCGAGCACGTGATGCGCGGCCGCACGAGCATGGTCGTCGCGCACCGGCTTTCAACGATCCGTTCCGCCGACGTCATCTTCGTGGTAGAGAGCGGGAAGATCGTCGAGAGCGGCACCCACGAAACGCTGCTGGCGCGCAACGGCGCGTACGCGCGCCTGTACCAAAAACAGTTCCGCGACGACCCCACCACGATCGCCTAAGCCTTGTGAAGAACCGCCCCTTCCTTTGGCTCGTTGTCGCGACGCTGCTGACCGAGTTTGCCGCCAACCTGCCGATCGGGGCGATGCCGCTCGCCCTGCTGCGCGATCGCGCGCTGCCGAGCGAGATCGCACTCGCCATGGGCGGCGGATTGTTCGCGCAGCTGTTCGGAAGCATCCCGGTCGGCGCGCTCGTCGACCGCGTCGGCCGGCTCGTAACGATCCGCGCGGCCGTCGTGCTGATGGCGCTCGCAAGCTTCGGGATGGCCGCGCTGCACGGCCCGCTCTGGGGCGGGCTGCTAATGGCGCTGCGCGGCTTCTCGATGATGAGCTATGTCACCGCGGAGTTCGCGTACGCAAGCGAAATCGTGCCGCCGGACCGGACGGTCTCGGCGATATCCACCCTGGGTCTGATTGCGAACGTCGTCTTCGCGTTCTCGCCGGCCGTCGGGGTCTGGCTATGGCAGTCCGGCCTACAACGCGAGCAGTTCGCCATCGGGGGACTGCTGACGCTCGTCGGCGGCTCCGTGCTCTGGTTTCTTCCGGCAAAACACGACGTCCGCGGACCGCGGCGTTCGCGCCTCATCTTGATGCGTTCCGCATGGCTTCCCGCGATGGTCTTTCTCGTCGCCGTGACGATGCAAAGCGGCGTGAACGGCACGCTGGCAGTGTTGACGTTCACGCAACGCGGGATCGCTAACGGGGCGCTCATCTTCACTTCGATGGCTCTCGTAACCGCCGCGCTACGGTATCCGGCGGGGCGTTTCGTCGATCGCTACGGACCGCGCCTCATCGCCATCCCCGTAGCCGTCGCGGAGATTGCCGGCTGCCTGCTGGCCGCACGCGCGGACGCCCCAGGCCAAGTCCTGCTGGCGGGAGCGCTCCTCGGCGTAGCGTGGTCGGCGGTGGTGCCGGTCGGAGTGGCACTCTTCCTCGAGCACAGCAGCCGCGGGACCCGCGGCATCGCGATGGGCGCCTATAACCTTTCGTTCGCGATCGGGACGTCGTCCGGAGCCTTGCTCGCCGCGTTGCTCGTAAAGCTCGGCGTCGGTTACGAGGGCGCGATCGCCGCCTGCGCCATCGCACCGGCGATCGCCGTCCCCTGGGTCGTCTTCACGATGCGCAAGACGCCCCGCGCTGCGTAGGAGGCTGTCGGAGTTGAGCCGTTTCAGGCAAGGCCGGCCGGAATCGCCATGGTCGCCGGCTCGGAGGGCACGAGCAGGCGCGCGCCGGTAGCCTGGCGCACCTCGTCGACGCTCACACCGGGCGCAACCTCGCGCAGCACCAACCCCTCGCCGGTCACGTCCATCGCCGCCATGTCGGTTACGATCTTCTGCACGACGCCACGCCCGGTGTAGGGCAGCGTGCAGTTCGCGAGGATCTTGTGCTCGCCGCCCTTCGCAACGTGCTCCATCATGACGACCAGGCGCTTCGCGCCGTGCACCAGATCCATCGCGCCGCCCATGCCCTTGACCATCTTCCCCGGAATCATCCAGTTCGCAAGATCGCCGCGTTCGGAGACCTGCATGGCACCGAGCACCGCGAGGTCGATATGGCCGCCGCGAATCATGCCGAACGAGAGGGATGAGTCGAAGAACGACGCGCCCGGCAGGACCGTCACCGTCTCTTTGCCCGCGTTGATCAGGTCGGGATCTTCCTGGCCTTGGTAGGGGTAGGGCCCCATGCCGAGGATGCCGTTCTCGCTCTGCAGCACGACGGAGATGCCCGCAGGAACGTAGTTCGGAATCAGCGTCGGCAAGCCGATTCCGAGATTGACGTACCAGCCGCCGCGCAGCTCCTGTGCGACGCGCGCGGCGAGTTGCGTGCGAGTCAGCGCCATCTCAGTTCTCCCCTTTCGACGAATCGCCGGAAGCGGGCGCGGGGCGTGTCGTCACGCGCTCGATGCGTTTCCCTTCCGGCGAAACGCGTACGACCCGCTGCACGAAGATGCCGGGCAGGTGCACCTGCTCCGGGTCGATCTCGCCCGGCTCCACGAGGCGCTCGACTTCGGCGATCGTAATTCTCCCCGCCATCGCACATAACGGGTTGAAGTTGCGCGTGGCCTTGTGAAAGACGAGGTTCCCGGCGCGGTCTCCGACGCTCGCGCGCACGAGCGCAAAGTCGCAGACGATCCCTTCTTCCATCACGTACTCGCGCCCGTCGAACGCCCGCGTCTCTTTCTTGGGCGACGTCTTCGCAATCGTGCCGTCGGGATTATAACGCCACGGCAATCCACCGTCCGCGACCTGCGTCCCGACGCCGGCCGGCGTGTAGAACGCCGGGATACCGCAACCGCCCGCGCGCAATCGTTCGGCGAGCGTGCCCTGCGGTACGAGTTCCACCTCGAGCTCGCCGCTCAGATACTGCCGTTCGAACTCCTTGTTCTCGCCGACGTACGAACCCGTGGTGCGGCGGATGCGCTTGGCATCGAGCAAAACACCCAGCCCCCAGCCGTCGACCCCGCAGTTGTTCGAGACGGTTACGAGATCGGTCGCACCTTGTTCGAGCAACGCCTGGATGAGATTGTGTGGAATGCCGTTGAGCCCGAAGCCGCCGACGGCCAGCGTCGCGCCGCTGGGGATATCCCGAACGGCCTCCGCGCACGATGCAAATACTTTCTCCATACAACGCCATCTATGCTAGGGAGACCCTCAGGGGTCCCGCTTCGCGCTCCGTCGCGGGGCGCGCGGCAGCGGTTTTGGCGCGAAGCGCCGAAACCGACGAGGAATGCCAAGCGCCGCGCAACGTGCGGCGCGCTCAAGAAGGAGCCCCTCCCATGGCCGCTGCAACGCCGCACAACGCATCCTCCGAGGAAGAGGCGCTGATCCTCGAAGTGGTACGCGATATCGTTGCCAAAAAAGTCGCACCCCGTGCCGCCGAGATCGACGCGCGCGCCGAGTATCCGCAAGATCTGCGAGAGATCTTCGCGCAGAACGACCTGCTCGGAATCCCGATCCCCGTCGAATATGGCGGCCTCGGCGGCTCCTTCGTTACCTACGTCAAGGTCGTCGAGGAGATCGCCAAGGCCTGCGCGTCGAGCTCGCTGATCGTCGCCGTCCAGGAGCTGGGCATGCTTCCGATTTTGATCGGCGGCAGCGAAGCGCAGAAGCAGCGCTATCTCCCTAACGTCGCGTCGGGGAAGTGGATCGCGGCCTACGCGCTAACCGAATCAGGCAGCGGCTCCGACGCCGCCGGTTCGATGCGCACTCGCGCCGAAAAGAAAGGCGACGCCTACGTCTTGAACGGGCAGAAGATTTGGATCACCAACGGCAGCGTGGCGGACGTCGTCTGCGTCTTCGCCGTTACCGACCCGACCAAAGGCGCGAGCGGCGTCAGCGCGTTCATCGTCGAGAAGACCGCTCCGGGCTTCGTCGTCGGCAAGCACGAAAAGAAGATGGGCATTCGCGGTTCGCCGACGGTCGAATTGATCTTCGACAACTGCGAGGTCCCTGCGGCGAACCTGCTCGGGAACGAAGGCGAAGGCTTCAAGATCGCCATGAAGGTGCTCGACAAATCGCGCCCCGGGATCGCGGCGCAGGCGCTCGGTATCGCGCAAGGCGCGCTCGACTACGCTGCCGCCTACGCGCAGGAGCGCATCGCGTTCGGCAAACCCATCGGACACCAGCAGGGCGTCGGCTTCATGCTCGCCGACATGAAAACCGAAGTCGAATCGGCCCGCCTGCTGCTCTACGAAGCCGCGCGCAAATGCGACGCAGGCGCGGCGGACGTCACGCTCTGGGCGGCGATGGCGAAATTGAAGTGCGGCGACGTTGCCATGAGCGTCACGACCGATGCCGTGCAGGTTCTAGGCGGGTACGGCTACTCGGCCGAGTACCCGCTCGAACGAATGATGCGCGACGCCAAGATCACGCAGATCTACGAAGGCACCCAGCAGATCCAACGCCTGGTTATCTCCCGCGCGTTGGTCGGCAAAGGGCGAGCGGCCAAAGCCACGCCCAATGCATAGGAAGGCATTCCCGCCGCCGTTCGGTTCCCAAAGAGGGGGACGCCGCACCCGGTCGAACTTTTGAGCCTCACGTTCCGTTCTAGGACTGTGACGAACGCCCGGTCTATGGTCCGGGCGCTACTCTTATGTGAAAGGAGGAATACTCGAATGAAGAAGCTTCTCGCATCGCTCGTCGCCGCATCGTTCTTGTTGGCGGCTCCGGTCATGGCCGCAACCACCCATGCCAAGACCAAAACGCACGCGGTCTCGAAATCCGGCAAACACACCAAGGCGACCAAGCATACTAAAGCAACCAAGAAGACCACGTCTTCGAAGAAGACCAAATCGCCGCAGAAAGGCAAGTCTTCGAAGAAGACCACCAACGCCAAGAAGACCAAATCGACCAAGGGCACCAAGGTCAAGCACTAGTTCCCCGCTATTTTCTTTCGCGTTCATCCCGAACGGCGCGGTGGCAACACCGCGCTTTTCTTTAGGAGCCTATCGGAGTTGAGCCGTTTTCGGATTTGGTGCCGAATTTTGTCCGGAGACGAGGCGCGAAGAAGCCTGCTCCCGCACATCCTGTGCTTCGCAGGCACTGGGCCATCCGTGGCCTCCAGGAGCGAAGCCGTAGCTTCGTGACCGATGAGCAACGAAGTATTCGGGCAAAAGGCGGCCCAAAGACGGAACCGGGCTCAACTCCGACAGGAAGCCATGGCCCCGGGGGGACCACATGGAAGCGAATAAAAATGCACTGGGGCCGAAGGCCGGGGGCCCCGGCGGCTTTGCCGACGGGGGGCGCGGCGCGCGCAGCGCGGATGCGCCATTTTCACCTTAGGCTCCTAGCCGCCAAGGCCCATCGGAGTATATCCGAAGAGCGGCGGGATGTAATGCCCGGCCAAGAACGATATGACGAAGACAACGGTTCCGTACATCGCAATCTCGAGGCCACGCAGCCACGGATTGCGCCCTCCCATGCGCCCGGCTACCACACCGATGCCGAAGAGCCCGCATAGAGCGAATATCCCGCTGGCAAAGACCGCGTGCGCGAGCGGAACCCCGACGAAGTACGGGACGATTGGGATCACCGAACCCAGCGCATACGAACCGGCCATCGCGAAAGCCGGGAACAGACCCGACTGTTGAGCAACGCGCGGATCGATACCGAACTCATCGCGCATCATTTCATACAGATATATCTCGGGGTTCTTCGTCAGCCGGGTTACGATCATCTGCGCCTCTTCCGAGCTGAAACCTTTGACCTTATAGTAAGCGACTTGTTCGGCGAACTCTTCTTGCGGATGCGCTTCCATCTCGCCGCGCTCCATATCGACGCTGGCCTGCACTACCTCGCGCTCCGATTTGGAGCCCTGGTATTCGCCGACGCCCATCGAGAGCGCGCCCGCGATAAGCGCCAGCAGCCCGCTGATGATGACGGTCAGGCGCCCGCCCGACGCGATGCCGATACCCGTAAGGATGCCCATCGTCGTGAGAATGCCGTCCTTGGCCCCAAAGACGAAGTTCCGCACGGATCGCTGGCGCTCGAGTTGCCGGCGTTGCGGCGTGTCGGGGATGCGCGGTTGGACGTGCCTCCAGTCGGCCGCATCCACGTTCGGGCGACTCGGTAGATTCGGTTCGTACCTCAAAGATGTTCGACCCACCAGGTAAGCATGTGGCCGAAGAGCTGGCGATGTTGGGCAAGTCCCGCAATCGGGTGGAGCGTCCGCGGATAGACCATAAAATCGACGTTTTCCTTATCCGCAAGCACGAACTGCTGCAACAGCGCGATGGAGTTGGCCATATGCACGTTGTTGTCGCTCGTGCCATGGCTGATGAGCAGAGCACCGTGCAAATTCTTGGCCGCCGTCAACACCGAGCTTTCGTCGTACGCACGAGGATCGTCTTGCGGGCGCCCCATATAGCGCTCGGTGTAAATCGTATCGTACAAGTGCCAATCGGTCACCGGAGCGACCGCCGCCCCCGCTCTGAACAACGTCGTATGCGTGAGGGCGTATGCCGTTTCGTATCCGCCGAAACTCCATCCCCAGATCCCGATGCGCTTGGCATCGACGTAGGAGAGTGAATCCAAGTAGCGCACTCCGATCACCTGCCCGAGCAGCGAACCCGGGCCGAAGTTGTGGTAGAGCATACGTACGTGCGCGTCGCTATTCACCTGCGATGCGGGCCCGTCGATCGAGAACACGATGAAACCCCGGCGCGCGAGCAGTTGATGGTACAGCGCAAATTGGTAGCCGAAACCGTCGGCCGTTGTCGGAGCCGCTGGACCGCCGTAAACGTAGACGATGACCGGGTACCGGCGATGCGGATCGAAGCGGGGCGGCACGAGCATCCACGCGTCGAGCGGACCGTACGCCGAGGGTATCTCGAGCATCCGCACCGGCAGCAGCGCCGCCTGCAGCGCCGCGCTCTTCGCAGCGAGCGTCGCAAGGACGCGCCCGTCGCGCAGATTCACGAGGTCGGCCTGCGGAGGCTGGTTCACGGTCGAATGGGTATCGACGAACGTCGCGGCGCCGGGCGCCAGCCAAACGCGGTGCGTGCCCTTCGCCGGCGTAAGATCCTCCACGGGGCCACCGTGTAGCGGTACCGCAAGCAACGAACGGTCTCGCCGCGTCGGATACGCCGCCGTGACGTAGGCGACGCGCGACCTCGAGTCCGTGCCGAGCAGGTTGAAGGTGCGATAGGCTCCGGTCAGGCGGCGTAGCGCGCCTCGCGGCGCACGTTCGTAGAGCCCGAACGTAGCACCGCGATCGAGGACCCACAGGGATGAGCCGTTCGGCAGCCACGTCGGCAGAGGTACGTCGTCGAGCCATTTCGCGTCGGACTGGGCGTAGATGCTCTGCGGCGGCCGCGAGAGATCATCCCATTCAACGACGCGCAAGTGCTTTTGGGAGCGGTCCAGCAACTCGGCGAGCAAATCTTTCGAGTTCGGCTTCCATCCGAAGAACGGTAAGTACTCGTCTTTCGCTCCCGCGTCGTAGAGGAGGCGGCTCGCGCCCGTTCGCAGATCCACCACGCGCAGCGTGACGCGCGGGTTGTTTTCGCCCGCGAGCGGGTAGCGCTGATAGCTGACGGTGTTATCGTATGGCAGAAAGTCGACGATGGGAAACTCCGTTACGCCCCGCTCGTCCATCCGAAGATACGCAATAGCCCTCCCGTTGGGCGACCAAGCGTAGCCGTGCGGCGTTCCGAGCTCTTCCGGGTACACCCAATCGAGCTCGCCGTTGAGGATCGCGTTAGCTAGCCCGCCATGCGTCACCCGCGTAATCCGCAGCGTCCGGCCGAGGTGGGCGACGTATAGATCCGCGGCGTGGACGTAGGCGATGGCGTTGCCCAGCGGTGACCACTGCGGATCCCGCGCGCGTTCGGCGACCTTACGGTCGGTGCCGGCCGCGACGTCGCGCACGTAGAGGGTCCCCCGCTCGAGGTACGCCAGCGATTTTCCGTTCGGCGACCAGACGAGCGAGCTCGGCGTGCGTGCGTTCTTACCGAACCGGGCGGGATCGATCAAGACCCGGCTGCGCCCGGAAGCAACCTCGTACAGGTAGACCGGAAGTACCGCCTTCGGGTCTTGGCCGGGCAATACGTACGCAAACGTACGGCCACTAGGTGCCCACGCGATCCGAGACGGCAGAAAGCCCCATGGCGGGCGACCGGCAAAGACGGTGTTCAGCGTCAAATGAAAGGCCGGGCTCGCTGCCGTCGCGCCGGCGCAAGTTGAGGCAAAGAGTAAGACGACCATTATGGAGCGGCGCATCATGACTAGAGCGGAGTTCACCGCGGCGCATCGCGAATACTTGCCCCATGGCCAACCCGTTCGACGAAGCGTTCACCCAGAGCAATCCCATCGTAGCCGCCGCCA
The DNA here is from genome assembly GCA_021806945.1 of bacterium. Taxonomy (GTDB): domain Bacteria; phylum Vulcanimicrobiota; class Vulcanimicrobiia; order Vulcanimicrobiales; family Vulcanimicrobiaceae; genus JAJYFL01. The sequence goes on from JAKAPQ010000043.1 coordinate 11,703, forward strand.
CGCGCATCCGAGCCCGGCGCGACGTCGACGCGGCGGTCGACGGCGCCGCGTCCCCGGCCCCCCAGCGTTTTGAGGATGCCGAGGCGGCGCTTGCGGCCTTCGCGGAACAACTCCGATCGGGCGTCAAGCGCTTGAACGCTATCCTCGGAGAGCGCACCGGCGTCACCTACGTGAGGCTGCGCCGCCCTCTCCGGGTGCGCCTGCGCTTTCGCGGCAAGCGGGTCGGGCTCGACTTAGACGAGATGCGCCAGCTGGTTCGCATCAGCGGAGGCGATCTCGACGGAGAGTGGCAGTTCGATCCGAACGCCGAGACGCCGTCGCTGATCAATCTTTCGAAGCTGTCGACGGAGAGCGGTTATGGAGAGCCGCTGACGGCGCCGAACCTCCTCAGACTCTTCGCGCGGGACGCAGAGTTGCCGCGGCCGCCCCACCTCGACGCACCCGGCCCTTTGCGGTTTTGAGGAGCTTCGGCGTCGGACAGATCCCATTCACCGGGCACTGCCCACAGAGCGGCACCCGAGCTTTGCAGATTCGGCGTCCGTGGAGGATCATCCAATGGTGCGCGTGACGCCACTTCTCGCGCGGTAGGAGAGCGGTCACGTCTTTCTCAACCTGAAGCGGCGTCTTGCCGAGGGTTAAACCCAGGCGGTGCGCGACGCGAAAAACGTGGGTGTCGACGGCAAACGCCGCCTCGCCGAACGCTACCGACATAACCACGCTGGCCGTTTTTCGCCCGACGCCGGCCAACGACTCGAGGGCTTGCCGTTCGCGCGGAACCTCGCCGCCGAATCTCTCGGCGATCTCGCGCGCGGCTCGAACGATATTCTTGGCTTTCATGCGATAAAAACCGCAGGATTGGATCAAACGCTGAACGTCGAGCTCGTTCGCCTTCGCCAGTTGCCGTACCGTTGGGTACCGCTCGAACAATGCGGGCGTCGTCAGGTTCACTCGCACGTCGGTGCATTGTGCCGAAAGAATGACGGCGACGAGCAGCTCGTATGGGTTACGGTAATCCAGAGCCGTGGCCGCGTGCGGATACGCGCGTTCGAGAATCGCAAGTTCCTCGAACGCTACGGCCTTTGGCACCTTCTTAACTATAGCAGCACGCACTCGCGCAACATCGCGATCAAAGTCGTCGAGGCACCACGCACGCGCCTGCGTTCGAACTCGGCCGCGCCGATTCCGCCGCACACGCGGTTTCGAATCCCATCGTACTCCGCCACATCGGCCGTGGCCAGCACGGCGGCGTTACGGCTACGGTAGCGTTCCGCGAACCCCGTCAACTCGGCGGCCATCGTATCGTTGCCGGTCGCGTTCGCAAACCACGCGTACGTCTCCAAGAAGTACGCGACGTAGTGCGGAGGTTCGGAGGAGGCGTAGACTCCTGCGGCGCCGCGAAGCGCCTCACGCGCCGCTCCTACCTCCCCAAGTCGCAAACGGCAACGAGCCAAGATGGAGAGTGCCAGCGCCAGCAGCGGGTGGCCGATCCGTTCGAAGATCGCGCAGGCTTCTTCCATATCCCGTACGGCGGCCTGCGTTTCATCGATCCGGTACTTGATTTGCCCGCGCGTCAGCAGCGACGAAGCGAGTTTGTACCCAAGATCGATGCGCCGGCAGATATCGACGGCCTCGTCCGCGTACGCGAGCGCTGCGGCGTGGTTGCAGTAGCCATCCGTCTCGACGGCACCGAGGTTCGCAACGACCGCCGCGATCGCATGCGGGTTCTTCGCACGGCGAAATATCTCGAGGCAGCGGCCGTAGATATCGCGCGCCTCGCCGAAATTACCGCGCATGTAGTAGGAACTACCGATCGTCTGCAGGCAGCGCGCCGCATTGAGTTCGTCCCCCGCACGCTCGAACGCGGCGAGCGCGTCGCGCGCCGCGCGCTCCGCCGTCGCAGGATCGGCTTGACCGTAGGCGAGCACTGCCAAGCAACGGTGGAGGCGCCCGCGGGTGGCGTCGTCGAGCGACTCTTCATGCCGCAGGCCCAGCCGCGCCAAGCGGCGGCCTTCGGCGTGGCGCCCGGTGCGCCCGAGGAAACCGGCGAGATTCGCGAGCAGATCGGCACCGGCGCTCGGGTCGAGATGTTCGGGCAACAGCCGGCGCAACGCCGCAACGTAGTTGTCGATCTCAACCCGGTCGGCGATGAGCGACACCTGGTACTCCGGATCGCCGCCGTCTACCAGCAGCCGCTTCGATGCCTTGGCGTAGTAGCGCGCGAAGCGGTCCCGTAGCGACTCGGCGTCATCGTCCTCTTGCAGGCGCTGCAACGCATACGCCGCGGTCGATTGGAGCATTCGAAAGCGCGTGCCCCCATTCTCCGTCGCGACGAGCGACTTACGCTCGAGCGATCCCAGGAGCGTCTCGGTTTCACCGGGCGGCATCTCGGCAGATTGGCACACCTCGCGAACCGCCTCGACGCGACCGCCCAGCGCGAAGACCGAAAGACGCCGAAACAAGCGGCGCTCCTGCTCGTAGAGCAGCCGATAACTCCAGTCGAACGCGTGATAAAGGCTCTCTTGCCGGGGGTGCGGCGCCCGCGCCGAGAGCGAGAGCACCCGCGCCGCGTCCCCCGGCTCCAAGATCTCGCGCACGTGCCCCGCCACCAACTCGAGGGCGAGCGGCAGGCGATCGAGTTTGCGGCAGATGGCATCAAGCGATTCCGAGTCCAGCGGCAAGTCGCTATTCCCGCCAGCCCGCCTCGCTCGTTCGAGAAAGAGCTGCCGCGCATCCTCGGGCGGCAAACCGCCGACGTGGACGACGCACTCGCCGGCAATCGAGAACGGCTCGCGGCTGGTCGCGAGCACCCGGATCCGCGGAGCGGCGAGCAGCAGCCGCGCAATCGTCGAAGCAGAGTCGCCCAGGAGATGTTCGCAGGTGTCCAAGAGCACCAGCGCCTCGACATCGCGCAGATCGCGGAGCAGCGCTTCGAAGGCTCCCTCGCCGGTCGCCTCCCGGATACCGAAAACATTCGCCAAAGCCGAGATGAGTTGCGCCGAATCGTGAAGCGATGCAAGTTCGACCAACCGCGCACCGTCCTGGCAGCAGCAGGCATACCGCTCCGCAAAACGCGTTGCCAAGCGAGTCTTACCGGCACCCGGCGGACCCACGAGGGTGGCCAGCCGGGCGCTCTGGAACGTTCGCTCCAACTTCGCTAGCTCTGCCTCTCGCCCGACGAAGGTGGTGATGTAGCTCGGCATGTTGTGGCGTGCGTCGAAGCGTTCGTGGTTGGCGGGCGTATCCGAGCGGTGCCCTTGCGCGACGT
>JAKAPQ010000216.1 GCA_021806945.1 bacterium
CGCTTGGCGTCGAGAGCGAACATGCGGCCGAGTTGACCGCCCCCGATCACGCCGATGGTTGCGATCACAGTTTGATGGAGGTGACCGCGTCGTGCATGCGTTGCACGTAGGCGGCCAAACGCGCGGCAAGGGCTTCGTCTTGCAACGCGAGGATCCGCGCCGCGAAGATCGCAGCGTTGCTGCTGTTGCCGATCGCCATGGTTGCGACCGGTACGCCCACGGGCATCTGGGCGATCGAGAGCAGCGAGTCGATTCCGCTCAGGGCCTTCGAGCGGACGGGTACGCCGATGACCGGCAGGAGCGTCTTGGCCGCGGTCATCCCGGGAAGATGTGCCGCACCGCCTGCCCCCGCGATGATCGCCCGCAGGCCGCGCCCGGCCGCCTGCTCGGCGTACGCGAACATCTCGTCCGGCGTTCGGTGCGCCGAAACGACCCGCATCTCGTAGGGAATCTCCAGCGCCTTGAGGGTATCGCGCGCACCGGCCATCGTCTCGATATCCGAGACGCTGCCCATGATGATCCCGACCAGGGGAGCGATCGTCTCTGCCATCCCGACTCGCCTTCGAGTCGCCCGCACGGGCACCCTTGGGGATACGCTTGGAGCGCGGCGAAGAGCGCGGCGTGGCGAAGTTTCTCCTCGGCATCAACTACTGGCCCCGGCGCAGCGCCATGTATATGTGGCAGCGCTTCGACCTCGGCGAGATCCGCGAGGACCTCGCACGCATGCGCGAACTCGGGCTGCAGGCGGTACGCTTCTTTCTTTCGTGGGAGGCGTTCCAGCCGCAGGCGGACCTCATCGACCGCGCCGCCATGGGGCGCCTCGACGGCTTGCTGGATGCGGTCGCCGGCGCCGGTCTGCGCGCCATCCCCACCTTTTTTACCGGCCACATGAGCGGCGTGAACTGGCTGCCCGAATGGACCCTCGATTCGGCGACACCGCACGGCCGCTTCCGAACCTACTGCGGTGGCGCCGAACGCCCGTACGGCATCGGAGATATGTACGGCGGCCCGCTGCTCGCAGCGCAGCGCTTGCAGGTACGCACGGTCGGCGAGCGCTGCCGCGATCACCCCGCAATCTACGCTTGGGATCTCGGGAACGAGTTCAGCAACCTGCGCGAGCCGCAAACGCCCGGCGACGCGGCGCAGTGGAGCAAGACGCTCGCGCACGATCTGCTCGAAACCTCGGGGATCGCGTGCTCGGCCGGAACGCATGGCGAAGATATCACGTTCGACCGCAACATTCGCCCCTCGTCGCTCTGCAGGCCGTTCGCTTTCGCGACCATGCACGGGTACTCGGTCTACAGCGCCTTCGCGCGCGGCCGGCTGGATAGCGACGTCGTGCCGTTCCTCTGCCGGGTGATGCAGTCGTGCGCCGGAACGCCCGTGCTGTTCAGCGAGTTCGGCAACCCGACGTGTCCGCCGGGAGCGCTTCGGCCGGGGGCCTCTCCCTTTGCGTGCTTGAGCGAAGACGAGATGGCCGGCTACGGGTACGCGGTGCTCGACGCGCTGCAGCGGCAGGGCGCGCTCGGCGGCTTGTGGTGGTGCTGGGCAGATTACGCCGGCGAAATCGCGGATCTCGCACCCTTCGATCGCGCACCGCACGAACTGACCTTCGGCATCGTGCGCGGCGACGGCAGCGAGAAGCCCGTGGCCCGCATGCTGGCACGCTTCGCGCGCGAAGAGCGCGAGGTGATGACGCCTCCGCCGCCGATCCTCGACGAGGCAACCTACTTCGCCGGCCTGCCCGGCGCCGTGGAGAGCGCGTATCGCACGTATCTCGAGACCGATGGCTGAGCAGCGCGTTCTCGCCGTCACGGGCGCGAGCTCCGGCATCGGCCGCGCGCTCGCGCGGCAAGCCGCGCGCGCGGGTTTCGCGGTGGTCGCGATCGCGCGGCGCGCCGAGCGCCTCGCGCAGCTCGAAGCCGATATCGTCGCCGCAGGCGGGGCGTGCGCGATCCTCGCGATGGACGTGCGCGACGCGCGCGCCCCAGCGGCGATCGTGGCGGCAGCCCTACGGCGCTTCGGACGGCTCGACGTGCTCGTGCACAACGCCGGAATGGGCGCCCCGGGGACGTTGCTGGCACAAACCGATGCCGCCATCGAAGCGCAGTGGCAGACGCACGTCGCGGCACCGATTCGCATCACGCGCGAAGCGCTGCCGGCCCTGCGCGCCGCACGCGGGCAGATCTTTCTGGTCGGTTCCGGCCTCGCGCGCGTTCCCGCCCCGGGTTACGGTGCGTACTGTGCGGCAAAGGCGGCCGTGCGCGCCGCGGCGACGCAACTACGCCGCGAGCTGCGCGCCGACGGCATCGCGGTCACCTACGTCGATCCGGGCATCGCCGATACGGAGTTTGCGGAGGCCTCCGGCACGCCGCGCATCTCGCCGGCGTCATTCGCGGTTCCGGCGGAACGCGTCGCGTCGCGCATCCTGCGCGCGGTTGCGTCGCGCCCGGCCCGCGTCAACGCCGTACCCTGGCAGACCGCGGCCGTCACGCTCGGCGAATGGTTTCCACGACTGGCCGATCTCGCGATGCCGGCTCCTCCGGCAACGCTGCCCGCAACGGCGCCTGCGCCATCGGCCCCCGAGCCGGCCGCTCGGACCCCGGCCAACGACCTCGAGCTCGCGCTGGCGCCGGTAGCTCGGCGCATGGAGCGCGTCAATCTCCCGCTAGCGTTCGTCGCGGCGCTCCTGCAGCCCGAAACCGAACTCCAACTGAGCGAGGTCGCGATGCGCTGGGCCGGCATGCCGAACAAGAACGAGCGCGCCGCCATGGCGGAGGTCCTGGAGACGCTGGCGGGCGCCGGTTTTCTCGCACGCACCGGCGAGGAGCGCTGGCGGGTTCTACGCGCGCCGGGCTAAGCGGCGCTTGAACTGTTTGACGCCGATCGCCGCGAAGAAGAGCACCGTGGCGACTAGCACGATCGTCGCGCCGCTGCTGCTGCGCAGAAAATACGATAGGTAGAGCCCGCCGACCGCGCACAGCGCGCCGAAGAAGGCCGAGAGCACCATCATGCGGGCAAAACGCGTCGTTAGTTGGTAGGCCGCGGCGGCCGGCGTGACCAGCAAGGCTGCGACCAAGACGATGCCGACGGCCTGCAGCGAGATGATGATCGTGAACGCCAGCATCACGAGCAGCGCGTACTCGAGAGCGCCCGCGT
>JAKAPQ010000217.1 GCA_021806945.1 bacterium
TCCCCTTCGAAGATCACCTTGGTCGGAGTGATCAGCGTGAATGGAATCGTCGTGGCCATTACAGCGACGCGCCGATCTTCTCGGCCTTCTCCTTCACGTCGTCGATCCCGCCGGCATAGAAGAACGCCTGCTCCGGCAGATGGTCGACGCGGCCGTCGAGGATCTCCTTGAACGACGCCACGGTGTCGGAGATCTTCACGTATTTTCCGGGCGTGCCCGTAAACTGCTCGGCGACGAAGAAGGGCTGCGAGAACATGCGCTGCATGCGGCGTGCCCGCCCGACGATGACTTTGTCTTCCTCCGAGAGTTCCTCCACGCCGAGAATCGCGATGATATCCTGCAGGTCTTTGTAACGCTGAAGCGTCTCCTGAACGCCGCGAGCGACGTTGTAGTGCTCCTCGCCGACGATCTGCGGATCGAGGATGCGCGAGGACGATGCCAGCGGGTCGACCGCCGGATAGATGCCGAGCTCCGAGATGGGACGAGAGAGCGCCGTGGTGGCGTCGAGATGAGCGAAGGTTACGGCAACGGCGGGATCGGTGTAATCGTCCGCCGGGACGTAGACGGCCTGCACCGACGTAATCGAGCCCTTGTGCGTCGAGGTGATCCGCTCTTCTAGTACGCCCATGTCGGTCGCGAGCGTCGGCTGATAGCCGACCGCCGACGGCATGCGGCCCATCAATGCCGAGACTTCGGAACCGGCCTGCAGATAGCGGAAGACGTTGTCCATAAAGAACAGCACGTCGGCGCCGAGTTCGTCGCGGAAGTACTCGGCCATCGTGACGCCGGCCTGCGCGATGCGGAAGCGAACGCCCGGCGGTTCGTCCATCTGCCCGAAGACGAGCGTCGTCTGCGCGAGCACGCCCGACTCTTTCATTTCAAGCCAGAGGTCGTTGCCTTCGCGCGTCCGTTCGCCGACGCCGGTGAAGACCGAGAAGCCCTTGTGCACGTTGGCGATATTGCGAATGAGCTCTTGGATGAGCACCGTCTTGCCGACGCCGGCGCCTCCAAAGAGGCCGACCTTGCCGCCCCGCGTGTAGGGCGCCATCAGATCGACGACTTTGATACCGGTCTCGAAAAGTTTGGGCGTCGGATCCTGCGCTTCGAAGTTCGGCGCGGGGCGGTGGATCGGCCACATCGCCGAGGCCTTCACCGGCTCGCTGGAGTCGATCGATTTGCCCAAGACGTTGAAGATGCGCCCGAGCGTGCCCTCGCCGACCGGAACCGTGATCGGGCCCCCGGTCGCCGTAACGGCGGCGCCGCGCACAAGGCCGTCGGTCGATCCCATGGCGAGGCAGCGCACCTGGCTGTTGCCGAGCTCGTCCTGCACCTCCAGCACCAGGTCGCGCGCCTGCATCGCCGTACCGCCGAGATCGGCGGTACGTGCCGCGGCTCGCCCGCCGAGATCCGCACGGTCCTCGTTCACGCGAACGCTCAATGCGTCGTTGATGTTGGGCAGCGTCTCCGCGGTGAACTCGACGTCGACGACGTTTCCCAGAACTTGGACGACTTTACCGGTGGCAGCCATTATTCAAACGTTTCCTTCTCTTGCGTGTATTCGGTGGTCGCGCTCGGCGAAACTCGTGCCGGGATGAGGGCGCTCTACCCGCCGGTACCGGGGGCTCTGAGAATCGCCCGAAGCCAGGATGGCGAGAGGGCGAATTCAGGCAGTAGCGCTTTCACAGGATGTGAAAGCGCGGGCGTCCCCGGTACCGGCGGGTAGGCCGCCCTCATCCGGAGAGTGCCTCCGCGCCGCCAACGATCTCCAGCAGTTCCTTGGTGATCGCGGCTTGACGCGCGTTGTTCATTGCAATCGTAAGTTCGTCGATGAGCTTGCCGGCGTTGTCGGTGGCATTACTCATGGCGAGCAGTTGAGCGGCGAAGAACGCTGCGTCGGTTTCGAGCATGGCCGAAAATATCGTGAACTCGAGATACTTGGGCAGCAGGCGCGAGAGCACGAACTCCGGCGAGGGTGAGAACTCGACCGCGCCCCGATGCCCGCCGGGCGCGGTCTCGCCGGCAACCTCGGTTGCGGCGATGGGGACCAAGCGGCGCAGCTCGGGCCTTTGCGAGATCCGCGTGACGATCTTCGGCGAGATCAGCACGATCTCGCAGATCTTGCCCGCAGCGAAATCGTCGGCGACGCGCTGCGCGACATCCCGCGCGGTATCGATCTTCGCCCGTGCGCCGAGCGGCCAGGTGGCGTGATCCGGCCGGCCCATGCGCCGGACGGCATTACGCGCCTTTATCCCAACGGTGTAAAAGACCGCTTGGGGATGCTCGCCTCGGTAGAGCTCGCCCGCCCGCACGATGTTCGAGTTGAAGGCACCCGCCAGGCCCTTGTCGGCCGCCATGAGGATCGCGCCCGGAGGTACGCCGGAGCGGCCCGGCTTCATGAACGGATGGTCGACGCTTCCGACGGCGAGGACGAGATCGCGTAGCATCTCGCCAAGCGCATCGGCATACGGACGCGCCTGAGCGCGCGCCGTCTCGGCACGACGAATCTTCGCCGCGGCGACCTGTTTCATCGCCTTGGTGATCTGCTGCGTGTTCTTCAGCGACGCAATCCGCTCGCGAAGGTCCTTTACCGATGCCATTAGAAGCTCTTGTTGAACTCCGCTAGCGTCGCTTCGAGCTGCCCCTTCACGCCGTCGGAGAGCTGGCCCGTTTCGGCGATCGAATTCGCGACCGTGGGGGCCACGCGGTGCAGGTAACCGACGAACGCGGTGGCCCACTCCTGTAGGCGCGGCGTCGGCACGTCGTTGACGAATCCTTTGGTAGCGCCGTAGAGAATCGCAACCTGATCTTCGACGGGCATCGGCTGGTACTGCGGCTGCTTTAGCAACTCCGTGAGCTTCTCGCCGCGCAGCAGTTGCATCTGCGTCGCTTTGTCGAGATCGCTTGCCAGCTTCGCGAAGGCCGCGAGATCGCGATACTGCGCGAGCTCGAGCTTCAACTGCCCGGCCACGGATTTCATGGCCTTGGTCTGCGCGGAGCCGCCGACGCGCGATACCGAGAGGCCGACATCGATGGCGGGGCGGATGCCTTGGAAGAAGAGACTCGGCGTAAGGTAGATCTGGCCGTCGGTAATCGAGATGACGTTGGTCGGAATGTACGCCGAAAAATCGCCTGCCTGCGTCTC
>JAKAPQ010000044.1 GCA_021806945.1 bacterium
GTTCGCTCCAACTTCGCTAGCTCTGCCTCTCGCCCGACGAAGGTGGTGATGTAGCTCGGCATGTTGTGGCGTGCGTCGAAGCGTTCGTGGTTGGCGGGCGTATCCGAGCGGTGCCCTTGCGCGACGTACCGGTTGCGTCCCGCATTCTTGGCTTCGTATAGCTGGTGGTCCGCGAGTTCGACCAGGCTCGTCGGATCGCGATCGGGCACCGCGACGCCCGCGGCTACGCCCAAGCTCACCGTAATACGCTCGAGCGTCGTGCTCGCGTGGTCGAGCGCGAGATCCGAGACGCTAACGAGAACGCGTCGTGCGGCCTCGCAGGCGGCCCGTTCGTCGGCACCGGGAAGCAGCATCACGAACTCCTCGCCGCCGTAACGAGCAACGAGGTCCAGCGGGCGCGGCGCGCAGGCGGCGATCCCGCGCGCGATCTTCTGCAAGCACAGATCGCCCGCGACGTGCCCGTAACGCGCGTTGTAGGCATGGAAGTAGTCGACGTCGACGAGGATCAGAGCCAGGCTCTGCGCGGAGTGCGCCGCGCGGTTCCATTCGGCGGCTAAGCGGGCGTCGAAGGCTCGCCGGTTCGCGAGTTGCGTTAACGCGTCGCGCGTGGCCAGCTCCGCCAAACGCCGGTTCGCCAGGAACGCTGCCAGGTATAGCGCCGCCGTCTCGAGCGTTGCGAGGATCGCTTCACCGATGCCGGCGCCTTCGCTCTGTAAGGCGATCGCCCCGATCGAGTCGCTTCCGGCGCGTAGCGGGAATGCAGCGGTGGCATAGCCGCCGTCATCGCCACGAACCATCGCCCCGGCCTCGACCGCGCGCAGCAGCGACGGCCACGATGTCGGGAGCTCGCCGGCGCCCGACTCGACGTCTTTGGTATGGGAGTAGACCGGCCTAAGGCCGTCGCCCAGATCGATCACCGCCGCAAAAGAGCGAAGCGATGTGACGTCGGCAGAGCCGGCGCGCAGCGTTTCAAAGACCTCCTCGAGCGGAGGATCGCGCGCGAGCACTCGCGCCAGATCACCCAGCAGATCGCGCGTCATCACGAACCGTTCCCATGAGCGGGTCTTTTCTTCACGCTCTCGCGCGGCACCTCAGTCGCGTAACGCAAGGCCGGCGCCCGATTTGGCGACGAGTCCGTCGCGCACCAGCGATTCGACCACGATACCGAACTCGCCGATGCTTCGCTCGCCGAGCTGCGGCTCCAACTCGTGGTGGAGATCGAGCAGGCTGACGCGTTGCCCCGGCGGCAGCGCTCGCAGACGGTCGACGATGCGCCCGCGTACGTAACGGGTGCTCCGCTCGAACGGAACGACCTCTTGCGGTGCGCGCCTGCGCGAATGGCGGCGCCGCGCCGCATCGAGGCTTGCAGCGTCTATCGGGGCTGCGGCACAGGCCGTTCTAATCGGGCAGATCGAGCACTTCGGCGCGCGCGCCGTGCAGATCGCCGCACCCAGGTCCATCAGGCCAGAATTCCAGGCGTGTCCTCGCCCCTTCGGCACGAGCGCGCGTGCATCGGCATCGAGCGTTCGCGCGCTAGCGCTCGGCGGATGCTCGAGGCCATACAGCCAGCGGTGGACGACGCGGTGAACGTTCGTATCGATCGCGGCATCGTCGAGATCGAAGGCAAACGCGCGCACGGCGGCGGCGGTATACGGTCCGACTCCGGGTAGGGATCGCAGCGACGCCTCGTCGGATGGCACCACCCCGCCGAATCGTTCCATCACCGTCCGGGCCAGCAGTTTGAGACGGACGGCACGCGTATTGTAGCCGAGCCCCTTCCACATGCGCACAACGTCCGCGGTACTCGCCGTTGCCAGCGACTCCAAGCTCGGGAACCGGTGCACGAAGGCTTCGAACGCCTGCAGCGCGCGGTCGACCTGCGTCTGCTGGAGCATGAGCTCGCTCACCAGCACGCGATATGGATCGCGCGTCTTGCGCCACGGCAGGTGCGCGCGGCCGCATCGGCCGTACCAGGCCAGGAGTAGCCGCTGCAACCGCGGGTGGCTCATGAACGAACGCGCGCGATCGCCACGCCGATGCGGTGGATGCCTTCGGCGATCTCGTTGCGGGGCACCGCCGTGAGCGCAAGCCTGAGATTGTGGTCGCCGCCGGAGTTCGCGTAGAACGCCTCGCCGAAGAGAAACGAGGCGCCTTGCCGTTCCGACGCATCGAGCAGCGGCCGCGCGCGGATCTCGCGTGGCGTCGTCACCCACAGGTAGAATCCTCCGCTAGCTTTGCTCGTCCGAAAGGTTGCCGGCCAGTGCTCGGCAATCGCTTCGTCGGCGATGGCGCGCCGCGCGAAGAGTTCCTCCCGCAGCTGCGCGACGTGAGCGTCGTATCCGGACTGCAGGTAGTCGCGGATGGCCGCCTGCACGTAGAGGCTCGTGGCCATGTCGTGCGCCTGTTTGCGCAGCAGCAGCCGCTCGAGAATCGTCCGCGGCGCAGAGAGCCAGCCGACGCGCAGGCTCGGCGCGATCGTCTTGCTGAAGGTGCTCAAATAGACGACGTAGTCGGGAGCCAATCCGACGAGCGGTGGGTTTCCGTTTTTCGCAAGTTCGCCGTAGGGGTCGTCCTCGATGATCGGGATCCCGCTACGGCGCGCCACGGTCACCAGCCGTTCGCGCCGGTCGGCGTTCATCGTCACGTTGGTAGGATTGTGGATCGACGGCATCGTGTAGATGAAGCGCGGGCGGCGCGTGCGCAGGATCGCCTCCACGTGATCGACGCGCATGCCGTCGTCGTCGAGCGGCACCGGAATGGCTCTTAGCCCGCATATCTGAAAAATTTGCAGCGCGCCCGGATAACTCGGCGTCTCGACGATAATCTCGTCGCCCGGCTCGGCGAGGCTCTGTGCGACGATCATGATGCCCTGCGTCGAGCCGGTCAACACGATGACGTCCTTGGCTTGCGTGCGCGCCCCGCGATCCGTCATGCGATGCGCGATCGCCGCGCGCAGCGGTTCGTACCCCTCCGAATCGCCGTACGAGAGCACGATGCGCGGATCGGCAGCGACGCGCGAGAAACACTTCGCGAGTTCGGGGAGCGGCGACGGTTCGTCGGGCGCTACGCCCTGCACGAACGAGATGCGCCCAGGCTCCTGCTTGGCGGCGAGCTCGCCAAGCACCATGGGAAACTCGCCCACGCGCCAGGGCGGCAGCGTCACCCACCAGGGAACTGCAGCCGAGCGCTCCGGCTGCCCGGTGCGCAGCGTCGGCACGACCCGCGAACCCGACCCGACCCTCTGCTCGATCAAGCCGTCGGCCACCAGCTCGCGATAGGCGCGCACGACGGTGCTCCGGTTGACGCCGAGCCGGACCGCCAGCGTACGCTCGGGCGGCAGACGCGTCGATTCGGGAAGCGTCCCTGCGAGGATCGACTCGCGCAGACCTTCGTAGATCTGCCGGTAGATGGGAACGATGCTGTTCCGGTCGATCGGCGGAAGCGCACCAGGCCATCCAATTTTAGACATTCCCACCCAATTTCGCCGGATTGGCTGGTTTCACCCCTACTTTGGTCCGCTCCGCAACGCATGCGGATTGCTAAGATGAACGTGGATTGGAGTGCCGAACGATGCGCGCAGTGCATCGGCGTCGCAGTAAGGAGCGGACATTGGCTGAACAACAGGTTGACGCGGTCGTCATCGGCGCCGGACCCGGCGGATACCATGCGGCGATTCGTCTGGGACAACTCGGCAAGAGCGTCATCTGCGTCGACCGCGACGAGGTCGGCGGCGTATGCCTCAATTGGGGCTGCATCCCGACGAAGGCGCTGCTCCACGTCGGCGAAATCGCACGGCAGATCTCGCATGCCGACGCGCTCGGCCTCAAGGTCGCAGGCCTGCAAATCGACCGGGCAGGCGTCGTCGCGTTCAAGACCGGCGTCGTCGAAGCGAATGTCGGCGGCGTCAAGACGCTCTTCAAAGCCAATAACGTGCAGTTCGTGTACGGCGAAGCGTCCTTCAAGAGCGCGACCGAGATCCTCGTCAAGAAACGCGGCGGCGGCGAGACGACGATCGCCGCGCAGTACGTCGCGATCGCAACGGGATCGGCTCCGGTCGACGTGAAGGCGTGGCCGCGCGACGGAGAGGTGATTTTGAACTCCGACGATGCGGTTCAGATGAAGCGCATCCCAAAAAATCTCCTCGTCATCGGCGGCGGCGTCATCGGCCTCGAGTTCGCGACCGCGTACACGCGTCTGGGCGCGAAGACGCTGGTGATCGAGGCGCTGCCTGCGATCCTTACCGGGATCGACGCCGAGATCGGCAAGACGCTCGGACGCATCCTCAAAAAGCAGGGCGTGGAGATCGTGCTCGATACCAAGGTCGGCACCATCGACAAGAGCGGGAAGACCGCGAAGGTCACCTTCAACGGTGCCGGCACCGGCGGTAAGGACGAGACGCGCGAGTTCGATATGGTGCTCGTCGCGGTCGGGCGGCGCCCGGTAACCGATGGGCTGAATCTCGCCGCCGCGGGTCTCTCCACGAGCGAGAAAGGCTTCATCGACGTCGATGCGCAGCGGCGCACGAAGGTCGCCAACATCTTCGCGATCGGCGACGTAACGGGCGCTCCGATGCTCGCTCACAAAGGCATGAAAGAAGGCGTCGTCGCGGCAGAGGTGATCGGCGGCGACAAATCCGCCGCGTTCGATCCGGTTGCGATTCCGAACTGCGTCTACACCGACCCCGAGGTTGCGACTGTGGGCCTCTCCGAAGAGGAGGCACGAGCGCAAGGGTACGAGCTGCGCATCGGCAAGTTCCCGCTTGCCGCGAGCGGTCGCGCGCGCACGATGAACGAGACCGACGGCCTGATCAAACTCGTCGGCGACGCAAAGACCGATCTCTTGCTAGGCATGCACGTCGTGGCTCCGCAGGCGGAATCGCTCATCGGCGAAGGCGTGATCGCGCTCGAGATGGGCGCAACGCTCGAAGACATCGGCCTCTCGATCCACCCGCACCCGACGCTTACCGAAGGCATCATGGACGCGGCCGAAGCGGCGCACGGCAAAGCGATTCACATCGTAAACGCAAAGCCCAAAGCCGCGACACGTTAGCACGTATCATGCCTCTATTTGGTTGGGCGGCAGGTTCCCCTATGCGCGGGGCTCTGAGAATCGCCCGGAGCCAGGATGGCGGGAGGGCGATTTCAGGCAGTAGCCTTTTCCCACGGATGGGGAAAGGCGGGCGTCCCGCGCATAGGGGAACCTGCCGCCCAACCAATAGCGCCAGCAGCGGTGCGCGGGGGGCGATGAAATGAATGAGACGAAACGGCCCCGCTTGTTGGATCTAGGATTGCGACCGTACCGCGAGGTGTGGGATCTGCAGCGTGCCGTCCACGAACGCGTTTCGCGCGATGACGACCCCGATACATGGATCTTCGTCGAACACGCGCCGGTGATAACGCTCGGCCGCCAGGCGAAACGCGGTAACGTCTTGGCATCGCCGGACCTCTTGGCCGCGCGCGGCGTGGATCTCGTCGAGATCGAACGTGGCGGCGATGTGACCTACCACGGGCCGGGGCAGATCGTCGTCTATCCGATCCTCAAGCTCGCGCGGTTTCGGGAGGTCGTTCCGCTGGTGCGCGCGCTCGAAGGCGCGGCGATCGGCGCGTGCGCGTCGTTCGGCGTTACGGCCGAGCGCTGGAGCGAGCACGCCGGCGTGTGGGTTGGCTGCGATCAGATCTGCGCGATCGGCTTAGCCGTGAAAAAGATGACGACGCTGCACGGGATCGCGCTGAACGCGTGTACGCCGTTGGATTACGACAGCCTCATCACTCCGTGTGGCCTGGCCGAGCGCGGGATCACGAGCCTGACGCGCGAAACCGGAAGAACCGTGAGCGTGAGCGAAGCGAAGGCGGCTCTGCTCGCTTCGCTCTCCACCACATTCAACGTGCGATTCGAGCCGCTCGCAGAGGTTGCGTGCGCGTGACGAGAGTAGAGCCCGCCACCGAACGTATCCCGAAACCGCACTGGTTGAAGGTGCCGCTGCCTCATGGCGACGAGTACGAACGCGTCAAGGCGAAGGTCAACGCCCTCGCACTCAACACCGTCTGCAAAGAGGCGAGATGCCCGAACCTCGCCGAGTGCTGGGGCGCGGGGACCGCGACCATTATGATTCTCGGAGATACCTGTACGCGCGGTTGCCGCTTTTGTAACGTGAAGACCGGCAATCCGAAGGGCTTCGTCGACTGGCTCGAACCGGCGCGCGTCGCGAACGCCGTACGCGATCTCGGCTGGAAATATCTGGTCGTGACAGCCGTGGACCGCGACGATCTTGCGGACGGGGGCGCGCTGATCTTCGCGAATACGGTGCGGGCGATTCACGAACGCGTCCTGGAAAGCAAGGTCGAGATCCTCACCGGCGACTACCGCGGCGATCTCGCCGCGCTCGACATCGTGCTCGATGCGGCGCCGGACGTCTTCGCGCACAACCTGGAGACGGTGCGCCGGCTGACGCCGCGCGTGCGGGACAAGCGCGCGAATTACGATCAGTCCCTGCGCGTGCTCGCCCATGCGAAAAAACGCGCGCCCGCCGGCTTCACGAAGACGTCCCTCATGATCGGCCTCTCCGAGACCGACGAAGAGATCGAGTCGGCTATGGACGACGCGCGCGAAGTAGGCGTGGACATCCTCACCATGGGCCAGTACCTGCAGCCGACCAAGAAGCACCTCGCCGTGCATGAGTTCGTAACGCCGGAGAGGTTCCGCCGCCTCGGGGCGCTGGCGAAATCCAAAGGTTTCCACCAAGTGGTTTCGAGCCCGCTCTCACGCAGTTCGTACCACGCCGAACAAGCCTTCCGCGCCTAGAGGCTGTCGGAGTTGACGGGATTTTTTCTTCGGCGTCCGATCTTTGCAGCCGTATGCTCCCTCGTTATCCTGATTGCCGGTCTGATCGCCATCCCGACCCTGCCGGTCGCCCAATACCCGCAGATCGCACCGCCGACGGTGACGGTAACCGCAAACTATATCGGCGCGAGCCCCGAAGCCGTCGAGACCTCCGTAACGACGCCGCTCGAGGAGGCGATCAACGGCGTTCAGGGACTGCGCTACATCTCGTCGACGAGCGCGCAAGGCGTCTCGACGATCACCTGCACGTTCGATCTAGGCCGGAACCTGGATATTGCGGCGACCGACGTGCAGAATGCCGTGCAAACGGCGCTGGGCCGCCTTCCCAACGAGGTGAAGCAGACCGGCATCACCGTCAGCAAGAACTCCGGGACCTTCACGATGGGCCTGGCGCTCACATCGAACAACGCCAAGTACGATACGCTCTTTCTCAGCAACTATGCCGAGTTGAACATCGTCAACGTCCTCAAGCGCGTGACCGGCGTGAGCGACGTGAGGATCTTCGGGCAACGCCGCTATGCGATGCGCATCTGGCTCGACCCGCACGCGCTGGCGGCACGCGGTCTAACGGCCGGAGACGTGGTAACCGCCCTCCAGCAGCAAAACGTCCAAGTGGCGGCGGGCAGCATCGGATCGGCCCCCGAGCCCCGCACGCAGTCCTACACGCTTACGATCAACGCAGCCGGGCAACTGACCGACCCCGAACAATTCCGAAACATCATCCTGCGCAGCAACCCTTACGGGGGCTTCACGCGCCTGCGCGACGTAGCCCGCATACAACTCGGAGCGGAGGATTACTCGTCATTCATACGGTTCGACGGCAATAACAACGTCGTCGGGCTCGGCGTTCTGCAACTGCCCACCGCGAACGCGCTGACGGTTTCCAAGAGCGTGCTGGCGAAGATGGCGGAGCTCTCGAAGAGCTTCCCGGCCGGCGTCCACTATCAAGTCGCGTTCGACTCCACGTCGTTCGTGCGCGAGTCGATCAAAGAAGTCGTCACCACGCTCGTGCTCTCGATCGTACTCGTCGTGCTCGTCATCTTCTTGTTTCTTCAGGACGCGCGCTCGACGCTCATCCCCGCAGCGACGATTCCCGTATCGCTCGTCGGCACGTTTTTCGTGATGAAACTTTTCGGCTTTACGATCAACACGATCACGCTCTTCGGGTTAACGCTTGCAACGGGGCTCGTCGTCGACGATGCCATCGTCGTCATAGAGAACATCGCGCGCTTCGTTCAGGAGAAGAATCTGCGCGGCATCGAGGGCGCGGGCGCGGCGATGCGCGAGATTCAGAGCGCGGTCGTGGCGTCGTCGCTCGTACTGCTCGCGGTTTTCATTCCGGTCGCCTTCTTCCCGGGTACGACCGGACAGCTCTACAAGCAGTTCGCGCTGACGATCGCCGCGTCGATCACGATCTCGCTCTTCGCCGCGCTGACGCTTGCGCCGGTGCTTTCCGCGCGGCTGCTCCGACCGCGCGCGGAGTCCGAGCACGGCTTCTTCGGTTGGTTCAACCGCGGGTTGCACGGTTTCCGCCGGATGTACGGCGTCCTGCTTCCCAAGTTCTTCAAGCGGCGCTGGGCCGTCTTCGGAGTCTTCGCCATCGCGCTGCTGGCGACCGGATGGCTCTTCAAGACGACGCCGACCGGGTTCATCCCCAGCGAAGATCAAGGCTACTTCATCGTTCTGGTACAGGCTCCCGAAGGGAGCTCGCTCGCAGACGAGCGCCGCATCGCCATTCGAGCGGAGCGTATCGTTCGCGGTACCCCCGGCGTGAGCCACGTCTTCGACATCGGCGGTTTCAGCTTCGCAGGGGCGGGGCCCAATCGCGGCATGATGTTCGTCCGGCTGAGGCCGTGGTCGCAGCGCAAGAGCTTCGCCGAATCGATGACGGGCATTCTCTATGCGGGTCCCCACGCGTTGATGCCGCGCTTCCAAAAGGAGATTCCCGGCGCGCAAGTCCTCGCGTTCAACCCCCCGGCGATCAACGGCGTCGGAAGTTTCGGAGGCTTCCAATTCGAGTTGGAAGATCGGGGCAATGTGGGCCTGCCGGCGCTCATGAAGACGGCTTCCGAATATATGGCGCTCGGGAACCGCCCCGGTACGCCGCTCGCACAAGTCTTCACCCAGTTTCGCATCAACTCGCCGCAACTTCAGGTCGACGTCGACCGCAACAAAGCAACGGCCATCGGCGTCTCGCTCACCGATCTCTTCGACACGATGCAGGCCGAGCTCGGGTCGGTGTACGTCAACGACTTCGATTATCTCAACCGTTCGTACCGCGTTTACGTGCAAGCCGATACCAAGTACCGCGACCGCGTCAGCGCGCTCAACGGGCTCTACGTCCGTTCGAGCTCGGGCGGGATGACGCCGGTCGGCGCCCTCGTGAACGTGCGCCGCGTTCTCGCCCCGCCGATCATCACCCACTACAACCTCTTTCGCTCGATCGAGATCAACGGCAACGCAAAGCCCGGGTACGGTACCGGGCAAGCGATCCAAGCGATGCAGCAAATCGCCAAGAAGGTAGATCCGCCGGGCGTAGGCTACGAGTGGTCGGGGCTCTCGCTCGACGAGATCCAATCGGGCGCGCAGAGCATACTCATCTTCACCCTCGGGCTGGTCTTCGTTTTCCTGGTGCTCTCGGCGCAGTACGAGAGCTTCGTCGACCCTCTGATCGTTATCTTAGCCGTGCCGGCCGCGCTGCTGGGCGCGCTGCTCTTCATGAACTACCGGATCGCGATGGGGCACGCCGGCTTCCCCTTCATCCTGCTGGCAGGCGACCCCAACCTTTCGCAGGATGCCTACGCCCAGGTCGGTTACGTCATGCTCATCGGACTCGCGTCCAAGAGCGCGATCCTGATCGTCGAGTTCGCCAACCAACAACTCAGGCAAGGCGCCGACGTGGTGACGGCCGCGCTCCGTGCCGCGCAGACGCGGCTGCGCCCGATCCTGATGACCTCGATCGCCTTCGTCATCGCGGTCCTTCCCCTGGTCTTCGCCTCGGGAGCCGGGAGTGCCGCGCGCCATTCGCTCGGAACGGTCGTCTTCGGCGGCATGCTGGTCTCGACGGCGCTGAACCTCGCGATCACTCCGGTCCTCTACGTGATCGTGAAGTCGATCGCGTTACGCCTCAAGGGACGAAAACCCGGCCCTGCCGCAACCGTCCCGCCGGCCGAAGGCAGGGTTTCCCAGCCGTAAAGCGGTAGGTACGCGTTCACCTGGGGACTGATATTTTTAATAGGCCGTCCCCGCTGTCTTGGAGATCGATATGGTTCGTACCTTACTTCGTACGTCGACGGCCATGGTGTTAGCCGTCACGGTCGGCATGGCTGCGGCACCGGCCGCGTTGGCGGACACCGGCGCGGCGCTATCGAGCGGCGTCGTTCAATCCGCGAACGTCGCCATCAAGAATGCCATGAACGCTCAAACCCACAAGGCGAGTCGGCCGGCGCTGCCCGACCGTACGCTCGCGCAGGTTCCTCCAGTCCGGCAACAACCCGTCAGCCAGCAACAGCTCGGCCTGCCGACCGGCTTCACCTACACGTTTGACGTCTCTATCGCCAAACCGTTCGGCGACATCGGAAGCAAGACGGGCTGGCTCCCGGGCGGCATGGACGTGGTGGCCGGCTACGGCTTCGACCCGACCACGCGCATCGTCGCAAATTACTACGAACTGCAGCACTACCCGGTCGGCTTCAATAGCGGCGTGAAGCCGTTCTACATTCAAGGCCTGCCGAATGGCGCACCCGTTGATTTGGCGCAGTTGCACCCCCAGATCGACGTCGCGACCAAGGACCGTTTCGTCCTGCTCAACCTAGAGAAGTTGTTCTTGATCAAACTCAACGGCGGGAAGGTCATACCGCTGGTCGTCACGCCGACCTACGTCGCGCGCTGGTCGAAGATCGCGTCCTCCCCAACCAACAATGACGTCGTAGCGTTCGAACACAACGGATATCCGGTCTATGGCGTGCACACGCGCACGGCGCAGGTCGAATCGATCGCGTTTACGCTGCCCTTCTTGAAGACGCCGAAGATGTTCGGCACGTTCACCGTCGCGCCGTCGTGGCTGGTTCACACGGCTGGGCTCAACCAAGACAACCACGTGCAGTTGTACCAGATTCTCTACCTGGAGTACAACCCGACGCCGACGACGAAATTCTTCTTCGAGCCGCAGAGCTCGCGCGACTATCTACCGGCCGACCCGTACGCCGAGCACTTGATGGCGTACTTCCTAGGCGTCTCACAACGCATCGGCAAGGCCGGATTCGTCCAGTTGGTTCTCAACAGCGGTGGCCCGACAAATTACAGCCCGTACGGCGTCTCGGCTCTGTACTGCCAGCAAGCGGGTAACTGCGCGAACACCACGGTTCCCGCAGTCGGCGGTTTGAAGGCGACGCAACTGCAAATCCAATTCGGCATCGGCTCACCGAGCGTGATCCAATTCTAATGATGGGATACTGCGCTATGTTGAAAAAACTCATCCGACCGCTTGCGGTCCTCTCCGTATTCGCATTGGCCGCCTGTGGCGGCGGCGGAGGCACGACGCCCACCCAAAGCGTGATCCCGCCGAAGACCGGCGGCACGGGTCTGTTCGCCACGATGGTCGGCGTCGGCGACAGCCTCACGGCCGGCTATCAATCCGCCGGCATCGTCGGCGTTGCGTCGAGCAACCCGCTCTCGATACTGCCCGGCAACCTCGTGCCGCCGACTCAGGAGAACGGCTGGTGGGCGCTGGCCTACGAGCAAGCCACGGGCACCTCGGCGGCCGCGATGGCCAACCCCGCGACGTCCGTGCTTCCGCTCATCAACGCACCCGGCCTCGGAGGCCAGCTCATCCCGGTTTCGCCGGCCATCTCGCCGGTCGGCTTCGCGCCTTCGCATCCTGGCTGCGATCCGTTCAACCAAGCGGCGTACCAGCTGAGCACGGCCCTTTCGACGGTGCGCGCCAACCCGAACGCCACGATCCTCGATGTCGCGGTCCCCGGCCAGACCGCCCACGAAGCGCTATACGAAGTCGCGCCCTTGACGGGACCGCCGCCAAGCATGGTGGGCACCGCACCGAACATCTCCTGCCCGCCGTATCCGAGTTCGGCCACCGACCCGACAGCGGGCGGCCTGCAGCAACTCGTCCAAGGCGAGAGCAGCCTCTTCTACCCCATCCTGGGCGGCTTTGCCGGCAAGATCCAGAACCTCGACCAGGTCGACGCTGCAGCGGCGCTACACCCCACGCTGGCCACCGTCTGGCTTGGCGCAAACGACCTGCTGAAGTTCACCTTCTCGGGCGGCAATCCGGTCGCGACCGATTCGCCGGCACAGATGCAAATCGACATTACGCAGACGATCGAGCGCCTGCAGCATGCCGGCGCCAAAGTCGTCGTTGCGAACCTGCCGGATATCCTCATCACCCCGCAGTTCTTTCAGGGCGGCGTGCCCGCCAACCCGGCGCAGCAGTGCCTCGTGCGCAGCTACGTCTTCTGCGGCCTGCTCCAAGCCTTCTTGAGCCAAGGTATGCCGCTGGCAAACGCGCAAGCGGTGGCCGCACAGTATACCGGATATCTGCAGACGGCCTACAGCGTCGGTCCCAACGGATACCTCACCGAGAGCGGCTTCTTCGCCTTTCTCTCGCAGATCGCTCACGGCGTGCAGCAACCGGTCCTCGACCCGAACGGTACGGGCTCTGGCCTCGGCGGCGTCTACCTGACGGATGCTTTCGCCGCACAAGTCCAGGGCCTGAATACGGCCTACAACGCGTCGATAGCAGCGGCGGCACAGGCCACCGGCGCACCGCTCGTCGATATGCACGCGCTCTTCGCGAGCATCCTGCAAGCAGGCGGCGTTCCGATCAACCCGCCGAAATGCTGCAGTCTCGTTCTCGGCGGTGGACTCCTCAGCTTCGATGGCCTGCACCCGTCGGACACCGGATACGCCCTCGTGGCAAACGCGTTCATTGGCACGATCGACCAGGCGTTCGGCGCTACGGTACCGCCGCTCAGCCAAGCGCAGATCGGCGCGATCTATGCTACCGACCCGTACGCTCCTCACTAATGAGCCTGAGGTGAAAATGGCGCATCCGCTTCCATGTGGCCACCGGGGGCCATGACCTACTATCGGCCAGATATGGAAGAGGGCGCCCGCGGGCGCCCTCTTCCATATCTGGCCTTGCAGTCAATCAGGCGTAGACGCCGCGCAGTTTCAGCGACTGCACGACGCGATCGATCGCGATCATGTAGGCCGCCGTGCGGTAAGGAACCTTGTACTGGTTGACGATCTTACGCATCTCATGGAAGTTAACGAGCAGCGTATCCTCGAGGCGCTCGTTGACCTCCGCCTCCTTCCAGAAGTAGCCCATACGGTCTTGGACCCACTCGAAGTACGAGACCGTGACGCCGCCGGCGTTAGCCATGATATCCGGAATCACGATGATGCCCTTCTTGTTGAAAATACGATCGGCTTCGGGGGTAGTCGGCCCGTTCGCACCCTCGACGATCAGCTTGGCTTTGACGAGGTTCGCGTTCTCCGTATTGAGCTGTTTCTCCAGCGCGGCCGGTACGAGCACCTCGCAATCGCTTACGAGCAGCTCGGCGTTGCTGATGCGATCGCCGCCGTCGAAGCCCTCGAGCGAGTGGTGCTCCTTGGCCAGAGCAAAAGCTTTCTCGACGTTCAGTCCTTGGGCGTTGTAGTAGCCGCCCGTAATATCCGAGATGCCGACGACCTTGCAGCCACGCTCGGCAAAGAGCTTGGCCGCGTACATGCCGACGTTGCCGAAGCCCTGCACGACGACGCGCGCCTCCTCGGGGCGCATGTGCATGTTCGCCATCTCGTCGAGAGCGAGGATCGTCACACCGCGCCCGGTCGCTTCGACCCGTCCGCGCGAGCCGCCGATTGCCAGCGGTTTGCCGGTAACGACGCCCGGCGTATTCTGGCGCATATGCATCGAGTACGTATCCATGAACCACGCCATGACCTGCGGCGTAGTGTTGACATCGGGCGCCGGAACGTCTTTGTCGGGGCCCACGACCTCGACGAGCTCCGCGGCGTACCGCCGCGTGATGCGCTCGAGCTCGTTCATCGACAGCGTCGCGGGGTCGCAGGTCACGCCGCCCTTCGCGCCGCCGAAGGGGAGGTCGACGACCGCACACTTCCAGGTCATCCAGAAGGCCAGCGCGGTCACTTCGTCGAGCGTCACGCCGGGGTGGTAGCGGATGCCACCCTTGCCGGGGCCGCGTGCAAAATTGTACTGCACGCGATACCCGGTGAAGACTTCGAATCCACCGGCATCCCGCTGGAAGGGGATCGAGAAGATAATCTGGCGCGACGGGTGTGTTAAGATCGCACGCATCGATGCGTCGAGTTCGAGTAGGTCCGCAGCTTCGTTGAAATACGCGATGGCGTCGCCGAATACCGAGACGTCGCGCACGGCAGTGGTCATAAAACGATAAAGCCTCCAGAAAAGTCCAAACCCGGTACCTTTGCGGCGAGCGTCCCGATTTCCCTATCGGCGGCCCAGCGGCTATGCCGCCCTTAGACGCTGAAGCGGAAGTTGACGACGTCGCCCTCACGCATGACGTACTCCTTGCCCTCGGAACGGACGCGGCCGGCGGTACGAAGCGCGTCCAGGGTTTCGTACTTCACGTAGTCGTCGTACGACACGATCTCCGCGCGAATGAAGCCCCGCTCGATGTCGCTGTGGATCTTCCCTGCAGCCTGCGGCGCCTTGCTTCCCCGTGCGATCGTCCAGGCCCGCGCCTCCTTCTCTCCAGCGGTCAGGAACGTCATCAAACCAAGCAGATCGTAGGCGGCCACGACGAGATCGGCGAGCCCGCTGCGGTCGATGCCGATCTCGCGGCAGAACTCCTGCGCCTCCTCCGGCGACAGCCCGGCGAGCTCCGCCTCGACCTTACCGCAGATCGTAACCATGCGGCCGCCCTCGGCG
>JAKAPQ010000218.1 GCA_021806945.1 bacterium
ACGTTCTTATGGATAGCCAGGCGATCGCGATCGTGAATCTCTACCACCGCATCAAAGGTCGGGGGAGCCTTCCGCTCGAGCACCGTCTTGCGCGTCCCGCGGCGGCGAGCCTCCTCGTCGGAGAGCGTCACCGCGCTGATGCCGCCGACCAGGTCGGAGAGGGTCGGGTTCATCAGCAGATTCTCGAGCGTCTGCCCGTGTGCCGTACCGATGAGCGTCACGCCGCGTTCGGCGATCGTACGCGCCGCCAGAGCCTCGGCCTCGGTGCCGATCTCGTCGATCACGACGATCTCCGGCATGTGGTTCTCCACCGCTTCGATCATCACGGCATGCTGGAGCGCCGGGTCCGTGACCTGCATGCGGCGCGCGGTTCCGATGCCGGGATGAGGGATATCGCTATCCCCGGCGATCTCGTTGCTAGTGTCGACGATGACGACGCGCTTGCGGTCCTCGCTAAGCATGCGCGCGCACTCGCGCAGCATCGTCGTCTTACCGACGCCGGGACGGCCGAGAAGGCAGATCGACTGGCCGCTGCGCAGTATATCGAGGACGATGTCGATCGTTCCGTATACGGCGCGGCCCACTCGGCACGTCAGGCCGACGATCTTGCCCGTTCGGTTGCGAATCGCGCTGATGCGATGCAGCGTCTGCTCGATACCGGCGCGGTTGTCCCCCGCGAAAGGCGTAACCCGCGAACACACTTGGGCGAGATCTTCTTGAGAGACCGGCGTCTCCGAAAGATAGACGAAATCGTTTTCGAAGCGCGCCTCTGGCGGGCGCCCCAAATCGAGAACGACTTCGATCATGGCCTCTAGGTTCGGAAGACGAACGAGCGCCTGTCTAATTGGGAGTGGGAAGATGTCGAGGAGTTGGGTGAGTTCCCAACCCGGAGAGATCGATTCGGCTTTGACCGCCAATACTGACCCTCGCTTCCAAAATGTTGCATCCCTCTTCCCGTTATCGGGCGGCCAACCTTCATCGTTGAGCGGCAACTAGGAGGCCCGCTAGCGTTCCTTTACGACGCGGATCGTTTTCAGCTCGTCGTCATACGGCCCTTGCATGCGGACGCCGGCCCTCATCTCTAGAGCGAGATAGTCGATGAGCTCCTGGGTTATCTCCTCTCCCGGCGAGATCGCAGGTATGCCCGGCGGATACGGCGATATCGTCTCGGCGCAGATCCGTCCCTTGCTCTGCTTGAAACGCACCGCTTCGGCCGGTGCCAGGAAGGCTTCGCGCGGCAGCATGCGCATCGGCGGAATCTTCGGAAGCTTGTAACTGCCCGTCTTCAGCCGGCGGTCGAGCACGCCCGATGGCGAAAAGATGTCGACTTGGCGATCCTCGCGCGCCAACTCGGAGACGCCAAAGACGAGCCGGTCGGCGGCCGCAGCCGTCGTGCCGATCGTAAAGAGCGCGACGACGTTGAAGAGGTCGGCCAGTTCTACCTGCACGTTGTAGCGCCGCCGCAAGATCTCCGACGCTTCGTAGCCGGTGTAACCGAGATCCTTGACGGTAATCGTTACCTTGGTCGGGTCGATATCGAAGACTCCGGGCCGCCCCTGCAACTCTTCCCCGAAGCAGTAGACGCCCGCGATCGCGTTGAGCCGCCGGCGCGTATCCTCGGCAAGCTCGATCGTGCGGGAGAGGAGAGCCGCGCCTTCGGTCGCCATCTGTTTGCGCGCCACGTCCAGCGATGCGAGCATCGGCAGGTTCGGCGAAGTCGAAAGAAACATCTTGATGACCGCTTTGAGCCGCTCGACGCTTACCCGCGGCCCGATTTGGTGCAGCATGGCGCACTGAGAAAAAGCCGAAAGCATCTTGTGCGTCGAGTTGATGCACAGATCGGCACCCGCCGCGGTCGCCGAGAGCGGGAGCGCCGGGTGAAAATGGAAATGCGGCCCCCAAGCTTCATCGACCAGCAGCAACTTGCCGGCATCGCGTACGATGCGGACGATCGCTTCAAGGTCGGCCGCCACCCCGTAATAGGTTGGGCTCACGACGTAGACCGCCGCGACGTCCGGGTATGCCTGGAGCGTCTGGCTCACGGTCTCCGGGGTGACGCAGTGGTCCATGTGCAACGCTTCGTCGACTTCCGGGCGCATGTATATCGGATGCGCGCCGCTCATGACCAAGCCGCCCAGCATCGATTTGTGCGCGTTGCGGGGCACGGCGATCTTCTCGCCTGGGTTTACCGCGGTCATCATCATGCACTGGTTGCCGCTCGTCGAGCCGTTGATCAAGAAAAACGAACGGTCGGCACCGTAGGCCTCGGCCGCGAGCTCTTGGGCCTCTTTGATCGACTCGGTCGGCTGCAGCAAATCGTCGATGCCCGGCATCGGAGTCAGGTCGATCGAGCAGATGTTGTCCCCGACGAACTCTCGAAACGCCAGATCCATTCCAACGCCCTGCATATGCCCGGGCGTGTGAAACGGGATGACGCCCGCATCGACGTAATCGAGCAGGGCCTGGAAGTACGGCGTCTTCGACTGGTCCAATGTCAAACCGCAGAATGCCAAGAATCTCGGGTTTTCCCTGCAACGAACCCGCCGGAACGCCGAAGAAGTCTCCGGTTACCGTCCTGGCGGCTCTCGCCGGCAGCGATCTTCAGGCCTCGATGCGCTCCTCGATCGAAACGTTGTAGAGAAACAGGAACTTGCACCATTCGCCCGGCAGCGTGTTGCGCTTGATCTGAATCCACGGGATGTATTTCGGCTGTCGCGGTTTGCGCACGAGCGCCATGTTGGCGTCCTCGGGCGCCCGGTTGTTCTTGCGGTTGTTGCACCGCATGCAGGCGCAAACGAGGTTTTCCCAAGTAGACGGGCCACCCTTGCTCTTTGGCACGATGTGGTCGACCGTCATCAACTTGTCGCCGTGAAGCCCGCAGTACTGGCAGGTATGATCGTCGCGGATCAGGATGTTCTTTTTCGTCAGCGCGACCCTTTGCATCGGCCGCCTGACGTAGTAGAGCATCCGAATGATCGAGGGCATGCGCATCTCGAACGTGGGCGACGAGATCACGCGCTCGCGCCCATGCACGAGTTCGGCCTTACCTGAAAAGATAAGCTTCACCGCCCGCTGAAAACTCGTGACGTTCAACGCTTCGTACGTGAAGTTCAGCACGAGGACCTCGC
>JAKAPQ010000045.1 GCA_021806945.1 bacterium
GCCGTCGCATCGTAGATCGTCATCGGCGCAATGCCGAGAATCAACTCGATCGTGTGCAGAACGCCGGCCGTCGAGTAGTCGTCGTGATGAACGCCCGGTTTGGCGTACGGGCTCGCAACATAGAACGTCGAGCGCTGGTCGCTCACGTGATCGGGGCCGTCTTGTGCGTCGTCCTCCACCGAGAAGATGGCTGTCGACTTCCAGTAGCGGGAATGCGAGACCGCGTCGACGAGGCGGCCGAGGCACCAGTCGTTCGTCGCAACGTAGGCTTGCGGCGTAGGCGCTCCCGGATCGGTGCCTGCGGTGTGATCGTTGGGGAGATAGACGATCTCGAGTTGCGGCAGGCCGCCGTTAGCGGCGTATCCGTCGAACTCGCGCAGCCATTCGGCCAGCCGCAGCCGGTCGGAGTATTTCAAACTCCAGCCGTAGTACCGCGGGTCGAAGTGGCCGGCGAGCCCGGCCATGTCGGTGGTAGCCGGACCGGCCAGCCCCTTAGGCGTGATGACGTCTTCACCGTAGTCGCGGTATGTGATGCCTGCGCGCCGCGCGGCATCCCACAGGTAACCGGCGTGCGGTACGTCCGGAGCGAGACCGTCCTGGAAATCGTACAGGCGCCTGCGCCCGGCGTAGTTCACCGGCCAGAAGCGTTCGACGTAATCGTTTGCGATTGCGGCGTCGGTCCAGTTGTGGCCGTCGGCGCTCACCTGCGAGTTGGTGAAGGCACGATCTAAGATGCCGAAGCGGCGAGCGATCGCATGTTGATTTGGGGTGACGTTCTCGCCAAACCATACCAGGTGCGGATCGCCGTCTGCGCCGCGCAGATCGCCGAGCACCTGGTCGTACGAACGATTCTCTTTGATGACGTAGATGACGTGGCGAATCGGCCCGTGCGGACGGACGACGGTGTGAGAGATCGCAGGCGCATGCCACGTGGGCATCTCCGCCGCGAGGACGTCTGCGGTTTCCGCGCGCGCGTGCTTCCAGACGCCCAGCGGAATGGCGCGCACGGAGCCGTACAGCGTGGTTGCAACGTATTCCGCGTCGCGGTGCAGGTATGGATTGAACTGCGGATTCGCGCGCATTCCCTCGCCCTTGCCGTCGCTGACGAAGAGCGTGTCGCCGCGGCCGAGCGCGACGCCGGTGGGATACCAGCCGGTCGGAATACGCTCGACCACGCGATCGTTGCGGATCACGGCGACGGCGTTCTCGGCACCCAGGCTCGCGAACAGCGGCGAGTTCGGCCACGAGCCGATCCAGAGCGCGTTAGGTGAGGCGCCGTAGCCGGAGAGGCGCCCGTCGTGCAGCCCCACGGCAATATCGGCAACGCGGCGGCCCGTTCGCGTGTCGATCGCGCCGACCGCGTCGTCGTCGCTTTCGGCGACGTACAGACGCGAACCGTCGCCGGAGAGCGCCAACGCGCTTGGATGCAAGCCGACGGCAATCGCGCTCGCGGTACCGGTGGCCACGTCGATCGCTTTGACCGTCCGCGCGCCGCGCATCGCAACGTAGAGCGTCGCCCCGTCGCGCGAGAAGAGCACGTCGCCCGGATGCGGGCCGACGGCGATCGAGCGCCGGTCGCCGAACGACGGATACGCGGCGAGCGTGATGGTGCCGTCTCCGTCGTCGGAGGCGGCGACCAGGGCGTGATCCGGTGCGACCGCAACCGCGTCGGGCCACGTGCCGGCGGCGATGCGGTGCTCGCGTACGGTGCGCCGCGCTACGTCGACTACGAGGAACGCATCGGCGTTCGCGCCGGCCACGAGGACGTGCGATGCGTCGATCCAAACCGGTTTGCCGAAGGCGCCGGGAAGCGGAATCGAACCCAGGCCGCGCAGACCGCGCGCCGCGAACAACGAAAGCGCCGGCGGATTGAAGCCGGACTCGACGACGGCCAGCAGCCGCCCGTCGGGCGAGACGGCCAGCCCCTGCGGCATGGTGCCGGTTGCCGCAAGCGGCCCGGCCGGGGGATCCAGCCGCCAGCCGCTCGGTAAGATGTCGGGAGCCTTGGCTGCGAAAACGGCGACCGAACAGAGTACGGCCAGGACGGATGCGAGAAGCGTCGTTCGGATCATAGCGGTCACTTCGCCAGGAGGCGGCATTCCCCGTGCCGCAGGAAGCGGCCGGGTGTGAGATTACGTCGAGGCGATGGGAGGTTGGAAGGGCGTGGACTTGAGGAGCACCACCGTGTACGCAGGCGGCCGTTACTGCGCGTATGACGACGCGCGCGTCGGCCTGTTGACGCACGGCCTTCAATACGGCACTGGCTGCTTCGAGGGCATCCGCGGCTTCTGGGTCCCGGAGGACCGCGAACTCTATCTCTTGTTGTTGCGCGAGCATTACGAACGCCTGGCGGTCTCCGCGAAGATCCTCATGATGCAGCTGCCGCACACGATCGACGAGTTGGTCGAGATCACTGCGGAACTCTGCGCCCGCAATAATTTCGAGACCGACGTGTACGTACGGCCCTGCATCTATAAATCTGCCGAGGATATCGGCGTACGGCTGCACAACGTGCCGGACGCCTTCGCGATCGTTCCCTTACCCTTCACCCGTTATCTCGATGCGGCGCCGGGGCTGCGGGCCGGGACCAGCTCGTGGCGCCGCGCGGACGATTCGGCCGCGCCGCCGCGTGCCAAGATCACGGGGCTCTACGTGAACAGCGCGCTCGCCAAGAGCGAAGCGGTCGCCAACGGTTTCGACGAGGCGATCATGCTCTCGGCGGACGGCCACGTGAGCGAGGGATCGGCCGAAAATATATTTTTGGTCAAGAGAGGCGTGCTCTACACGCCCGATCCCTCCCAAAACGTTTTGGAAGGCTGCACGCGGCGTGCGATCGTCGAAATCGCGCAACGCGAATTCGGGCTGGAGGTGGTCGAGCGCGCCATCGACCGCAGCGAGCTCTACGCCGCCGACGAGGTGTTCTTCACCGGTACCGCGGCGGGCATCGCGCACGCGCAATCGGTGGACCGCCGTCTCGTCGGCGACGGAACGATCGGCCCGGTCGCGCGCAAACTTGCCGAGTATTACGGTCGCGTGGTGCGCAACGGCGTACCGTCGTACGCGGGCTGGCTCACCCCGGCCTATGCGCGGCGCCGGACCGCAGGCCTTTCGGTAACCGGCTAGATCCCGCTGGCCTGCCCCCAGAGCGGGACGTCTTGCGGAAGTTTCAACGGTAAGTCGACGAACTTGTTCGTGCAGGATGGGACCGAACGGGTGCCGGGCGACCCGCGCGGGTGCACGCACGCTTGCGGAGGTCGCACCGGCCTTCAACTTCAACGGCGCTGGCCTCTCGTCGAGCCAGCAGCGCATCGACTTTACCTTGCGCGCGTACGCGTTGTCGGGCGCGGCCCCGATCGGTGCAGATTCCGGTGGACCTGGGGCCGTAGATGTGCTAGCCTGCCGATATGAGGGTGTACGGGTGAGCGAGTCGCGCTCGTAAACTGCGTCCGCCGCGTGAACTTCTCGGGGGAGTTTTGCATGCGTCGCGTTGGTGCCGGTCTTCTTTTAGCACTTTTTCTTGCGCAGACATCGGGAGCGGCCGCGAGCGCCCCGCACGCTTCCGGGATGCCGCTGTAGACGAGCATCGCCGCCACGCTGCTGCCGCTGGAACGCGGGCTGGAGAGCAGCGTCATCGTGACGCTGCTGACCGGCACCGCCGACCGCTGGTCCGCGATGCACGCGCCGGCAGTTGAAGGCAACTTTCAGCGTTACAAGAGCTGGCGAAGTTCTTCGACGCTGAGGTGGGCATCCTTGAGAATCGATGCCAAGAGCCCTCGTCGAAGAGCCTTGCCAGCGTGAACCGGGATTGAACTCTTGCGACCGTCGGCGTGGCGCATGATATGGTGCGAACCGCTGATGCGATCAACTGCAAAGCCAGCGCGCTATAGCGCTCGTACGACCAGGGCTCCGTCCAGAGCGGGGAGTCTGGTGCTCAATCGGGGGACCGTTAGGCGGCAGGGACCGAAACCGCGACGCTTTCTATCCGCGTTGCGCCCACGTCGCCCGGCGGGATGTCCTCGCCGTGATCGAGTCGTGACAGGATGCAAAGCTCGATCACTTCGCGGGTGTTCGCGAGGGCATCTTCGATGGTATCGCCCTGGGTGTGGGCCTCCGGCAGCGCGGGAACGCTTACCACGAATCCGCCTTCGTCGGGATCCCCAGGCTCAAGCACGACGGTATAGCGCAGGTCAGCCATATCCCACACGAATTCGACGTCTCCCAGCGCACGCCCGCTTATCAAGTATGCGGGTTTCCCGAACGCAGCGCGACATTCGACGGCGCAGCACCACGAGGGACAAGGAATTCGATTCCCGTTGGCGCTACCAGCTCAGCCTCACCCACCTATACTTCAAGTAGTCCTACATCGGTCTCGCCATCGTCTTAGCGTTGCAGGCGATGAAACGCCAACACTCCTCGCAGGGCGCTAAGCGCGACGGCGTCGAGCGTGACAGGTGTTCCGATGGCGGGGCTCTTCAATGTCGACGCTGGGGTTTACTTGATCGCGGGTAGCTCCATAAACAGGGCGTCGCGGAAGTGGAGACTGGCGTTCAGTGCAATTGCCTGGACGCGCTGGCGATACTCTGACTCGCGGCTAGTACGGACGGCGGCAGCGAGTCCGCTGCGGAAGATCTGCCGAATGTCGAGCTCGGAAATCTCGTAGCCATAACCGCGTGCGATCCAATACAATCCTGCGAGGGCGGCTTCCATGGCGAAGGCTGGCTGTTTCTCGATGAAGTCGCGCGCAGCGCGACCGAGCGTCATAGGGTCGGCTGGCGAAGATTGGACGAGTGCAATCGCGACATCGTAGAAGCCCGCGCTTTTCGCTGCGGCAAACCATTTGCCGCGTTCTCCCGGCGTGCTCTCGATCAGGTCCTGGAGGATGTCCGGAGGCTTCTGGTGCGGATACTTCCTGACGAGCGCGCGAAACGTGGCGAGGTGAGTTCCTTGCTGGTTCGCGCTCAGAGCGTATCGGTTGTAGGCCTCATCTACGAGCTCAGAGTTCAGCAGCAGCTCTTCACAGGCTCGGTCAATCGCGAACCCATCGTTGATGCCGCGCCGGCTTTCG
This sequence comes from bacterium, assembly GCA_021806945.1. Lineage (GTDB taxonomy): Bacteria > Vulcanimicrobiota > Vulcanimicrobiia > Vulcanimicrobiales > Vulcanimicrobiaceae > JAJYFL01. Next base: position 5,066 of record JAKAPQ010000045.1, read on the forward strand.
GCGTACCGCAACGCTTCATCGCGCTTGCCCTCGGCGACGAGCGCCTTGAATCCCCACTTGTGGTAAGGCCAAAAATTACTGCCGGTCAGATCGAGAATCGCTCGCACCTCATCGAAGCGTTGCGCCTTGAAGAGCACGCTGAGGCAGGCATCGACGCCCTTGACGAATCGGTAGCCGTCGCATGGTAGCGAATAGGCGGAGCGTACGAATTGCGAGAGGCGATCCGCCCAGGCGTTCGCGTGTTCGTCGGTCGTGCACAGCTCGCCAAAGAGGTTGCCGAGTTCGTCCAAATACCCCATGCCATCGTCGCCGAACGCCTCCCAGAGCCGCTCCAGCCACGCTTCGCGCAATGCGGAAGGGGCCGGTGCGGCCGCGATAACGTGCACAAGTTCGGAGATCGCGCGATTTACGGCCGCGCCGATCGCGCCGGAGGAACCGTCAACGTGCTCGATCGCCCGGACGAGCCGCTCGAGCAACGTGACGCCGCCGTCGCCCGCGACCAGCGGATTCGTTCGCGCCACCTTTTTGATCTCACTGACCGCTTCGGTGATGCGCACGATCGCCGGCTGCGAGCGCCAGCCGAAGGCGCCGCTGCGAAACCGGGCTTTGAACACCCACCTGTACGGAGGGAGGGCTTTGGTTGCTGGACGTGGCATCGACCGCCGTGGTTTATTCCCGGAACGATCCGTGCCCTTGCGGGAGCGGCAAGAAGTACAAGAAGGGCTGCTTGGAGCGAGAGCAAGCAGAGCAGATGAGCCGAGCGCTGCCGTACACACCGGCCGAGACGAATTCGCGGCGCTCATCGACGCTGAAGTCGAACACTTTTTCGCGGGTGCTCACAAGAGCGTCGGCGATCCGATGGAGATTCCCGAGTGCCGAGCAGCCGTCTGGCTCTGGGCGGTGTTGGACATGCCCGCGCGCGCGGACGGCGAGACCATAGGCGGCCTGTTTGCGGTTTCTGCAAAGCAGAGATGTCCGCTTGCGCGGCTGGGGGATGGTGGGTTTTCCAGGGGTGATTCGCCGCCGGCTTATACGCTTTCTTTGGGTCGGGCACCCTGCGGTCGAGGTGAGCATAGAGGTCCTTGGAGCCTACCACGGGGGTCCGGCGTTGTAGGGGTCCGCATAGCTGTACGGCAAGAGCGTGAGCATCGTGGTGGGCATGGATGGTACCGTCCGCGTGCACCCGGCGAGGCCTGGCGCTTGCTGTACGGGTCGGTGAGCGCGCAGATCGCGTCATCGTATTGAAACGTGAGAGTGCTGGTCACGACGCGCTCGTCACGGTGGCAGAGTATGTAGTCGAGATCTAGGCCGGCAATGGTGCGATGAGCATCGTCCGACGCGCGCGGTAGGTCAGCATATTATTTTGGTTTGAATGGCTCGTGACTTTAGGCTGAGGGCTGCGCCGAGCGCCTACAAGAGTGCGATGTCGCGCAGACTCCGGCTGTTCTTCCTTCCCGGTTACTCGCCGGACCTCAACCCCGACGAACTCGTCTGGCGTGCCTGGCGGCACGTCAAGCATCACGACATCGGGCGCCAGTTGCTTCGCGATGCCGACGAGCTAATGCCCAAGGTACATGCGTCACTGCGTAACCTTCAGCGCCGACCGGAAATCGTGCGGTCGTTCTTTACGACACCGACAACATGCTATGCGAGAGAATGAGACACTCTGTCACCTGCTGGGTCAGTGCAATTTTGTCGGATCGATCCGCCAAAGACATTCGCAGTACTCGTTATAAACCCAGATCAGTCCGTGGACGTCGCTTACGAACGTCCCATGCACGTCATCAGGATCCGTTCCGATGCGGAATACCCGATACGCTCCGCCGGCGCCGACGCGCGCGATCGTTCCCGTATTAGCGATATTGCCGTTCTTTCCGCTGAAATCAAAGCTGAACCACACATCACCGTTCGGCGCTTCATAACCGAGCGTCGTCACCGAACCCGGCGGTACGAAGCCGATGAGCCGGTGCCCCGGCTCGAGCCATACGGGGCTGCGTGCCGCGTAAGAGGCGAACCTGACGACGACGCGCTGCCCGTCCCGACCGTAAGGGAGCGACAGCGTTCCATGCTTAGGGCCCCAACTGCCGTAGCGCGGAGAGCGAAGCGCAGCGTCGATCCATCGCGCGCGCTGCGCGCTCGCCACGCAGAGCGTTAACCGGCCGCCGCGAACCATCCCGATCTGCCGGCCGTACATGAAGAGCAACCAGAGCGTTCCGTTACCGTCTACGCGCGCCGCGTGCACTGAGCCGTAGGATTCCTCGCCGCGATCGTAAGGATTGCGTGGAAGCGCGTAGGTGACGGTCGCTCTCGTACGCTCCTTCACGTAAAGCGGCTGCGCCGGCCCACATGCGAGTGTCCCGGCGAGAGCAATGGCTATCACAGCGTTATCCTCACATATGAATATCTGTTCTGGTCGCAGCGCGGAGGCTACGTTATTGGCTCCCCAGACCCCTCCAGAAACGCATTGGGCGAGGCGTCTTCGCGCGGTTTCTTGGAGAGTGGGGGCGGGGCTTTGTGCCGGACTGCGGGTCTCTTGGTAACCGGCTAGATCCCGCCGGCCTGCCCCCAGAGCGGGACGTCTTGCGGCACCGTGAGATCGCCGCTCTCGGCGCGCCACGCCGCGAAACGCTCGATGTCGCCGAACGCGAGTTTCGAGATGTGGTGGATGAAGGTGCGCCCGGCCGACAGCGTCGGCAGATCCGTCGTCATCACCGCGATGACGTAAGGCGCGGGGCGCGCGTAGACGATGCCCACGTCGTCGAGCGTGTCGTCAAAGGAACCGGTCTTGTGCGCGATCGGGATACCTTCAGGGAGCGGTTCGGGGAGCAGCGTATTGATCTGCTGATCTTCGAGTATTGCGATCATCGCCCGCGACGACCAGGCATCGACGAGCTCGCCGCGGGCCATCAGCGTGAGCAGTTTCACCATATCGGCCGGCGACGTGCGCAGCGTCCTGCGAATACTGTAATGCTGCGTGTAGATATAGCTCGCGAGTTCGGTGTGGTCGAGGCCCAGTTCGCGCATCGCGGCGTTGATGTCTCCGCGGCCCACCAGCCTGATAAGCATGTTTGCGGCGGTATTGTCGCTGACCGTGATCATGAGTTTGAGCAGGTGCGATACGGAATAGGTGCTGCCGACGGGGGCGTCGCACAACCAGCCCGACCCCCAGTCGCGGTCTCGCGCCAAGAGCGTGACGCGCGTGTTCAAATCGAATCTGCCGAGTTCGAGTTGACGGAAGACCTCCACCATTACGGGGACCTTGATGGTCGATGCCGCCGGCATCGCCGTGTTGGCGTGGATCGCCGTCGTGTAACCGGTGGTGAGGTCCTTGATCTCCATCGCGACTCGGCCCGGCGCCCGCGCCGACGCGCGATGGAGCGCCTGCTGCAACCGCTCGATGGGCAGCGGAACGTACGCGTTTGCGGCCGCGCCGGCCGGTGCCGGTGCGAGCGCGAGAGCGAGAGCGAGAGCGAACAAGCGCGCTGCGCGGCGCATCAGTATGGGACCCCGTCGGAGGCGGGAGCGCGCACTTTCCCAACCAGACCGCAGAGCGCGACGAGAGCGGCGAGGTACGGAAGCGCCTGCATCGCCTCGCTCGGCAGCCACGCGACACGGCCCTGCAGAACGAATTGAAGGGCTTCGAAGAAACCGAAGAACACCGCGGCTCCGGTCGCGCCCCACGGAGTCCAGCGCCCGAAGATTACGGCCGCCAATGCGATGAAACCGCGTCCGGCCGTCATGCCCTCGGAGTAAATGTTCACTTCGCCGATCGAGAGAAACGCGCCGCCTAGGCCCGCAAGCGCTCCGCTGATCACCGCCGCGTAGAGCCGAAAGCGCAGGGGATCGAGCCCCGCCGACGTTACCGCGCGCGGATTCTCGCCGCAGGCCCGCACGCGCAGCCCCCACGGCGTGCGGTAGAGGACGTGGTGCAATGCGAAGGCGCAGACGAACGCGAACAGGATCAGCAACCAGTACCAACGCCCGAGCGCGTGGACTTGCGGGCTCGCGCCCGGCTGGTTGAAGAGGAGCACGAGGCCGTAGGCTGCACCGCCGGAAGCGATGAGGTTGATGCCCATGCCGGCGACGATTTGGTCGACTTTGAACTTCGTTGCGCCATAGCCGAGAACGAAACCGAGGAGCGCGCCGACTGCGACGCCCGCGACGAGGCCGACGGCCGCATTACCGGTCGCGTACGAGGCGACGACGGCCGCAAAGGCGCCGCCGGTCATCATCCCCTCCAAGCCAATGTTGACGATCCCCGACCGTTCGGATATGACCCCGCCCAGCGCCGCGTAGACGATCGGCGCCGACTTCACGAGCGTCAGCAGAACGAGCGTGGCAAGCGCTCCATGCACGAAGTCCATCATACGGGTGCACTCTCCGTTCGCGTAGCGACGTAACGGCGCGCCGCCAAGATCAGAATGATACACCCTTCGATGACGTGGATCGCGTCCTTGGGTACTTGGGCGACCGCTTGCATCGCGAGTCCTCCCGATTCCAGGATGCCGAAACCGAATGCCGCAACGCAGACCCAGAGAGGATCCAAGTCGCCGACCAGCGCGACGGCGATCGCCGTGAACCCGTACCCCGGCGAGAGTTCGGTGTTGAACGTGTGCATCACGCCGGTCACGATCGTGGCGCCGCCCAGACCGGAGATCGCACCCGAGAGCGCGAGCGTCAACCAGGTCATGCGCCGCATCTGCACGCCGTTGCGGCGCGCGGCCTCGGGCGCCTCTCCAACAGCGCGCAGCTCGTATCCGAAGATGGTGCGCGTGAGGACGAAGCGCAGGAGAAATGCGAGCGCGACGGCGACGAGGATCGAGATCGAGAGACGCGTGTCGGGGACGATCAGCGGAAGCCACGCGCTATGAGGCAGCGGAGCGGTTTCGGCGCCCGTTGCCTGGGGGCTGCGCAACGGGCCGACGACCAGGTAGCTCGCTAGCGCAGCCGCAACGAAATTGAGCATCAGCGTAGAGATGATTTCGTTGGCGTTGAAGTACGCTTTCATCCAACCTGCCAGACCGCCCCATACGCCGCCGGCGATCGCGCCCAGACCGAGCAGCACGACGGCAGCTACCGCGGTCGGTGCGTGCAGGTGCGCGCCGACCGCGCCGGCGGCCAGACCGCCGATCAGGAGTTGCCCCTCCGCGCCGATGTTGAAGAGCCCGCCGCGGAACGCGAGCGTGATCCCCAGGGCGGGGAAGAGCAGTGCCGTCGTCTGGACCAGCGTCTCGGCGATATTCGACGTTCCGCCGAGTGCCCCGCCGAAGAGCGCCGAGAATCCCGCGATCGGGCTGACTCCGGCGACGATCATCGCGAGCGCGGCGAGTGCTACTGCAATGGCGATCGCACCGAGCGGCCCCGAAAAGAGACGCCGATACGCGTTCATCGCGAGCCCGCCATCAGGCGGCCGATCGTCGCGCGGTCGACGCTCGCCCGCTCGAACTCGCCGACGATCGCGCCACGGTACATCACGAGGATACGGTCGGCGACCGCGAGGATCTCGTCGAGTTCGAAGGAGATCAGGAGGACTGCCGCACCGCCGTTGCGAGCCTCGATCAAGCGCGACTGAACGAGAGCCGCGGCACCGACGTCGATGCCGCGGGTCGGATTGTACGCCAGCACGAAGCGCGGCTCGCCGAAGAGCGAGCGGCCGACGACGAGCTTCTGTTGATTGCCGCCGGAAAGCGTCTTGACGGCGACGTCGAGCGTCGCGCAGCGCACGTCGAGCCGATCGACGATGGCCTGCGCGTCGGCACGCGCGACGTTTCTGTCGAGCAAGAGGCCGTGCCGTACCCGAGGCGTATGCTGCCTGCCGAGGAGTGCGTTATCGACGATCGACCAGTTCATCACCAGCGCTTCTTTATTGCGGTCCTGAGGAATGATGCCGGCGTTGCCGCCGATGTGGATCGTTCCGCGATACGGAATCATTCCGGCGACGGCATCGGCGAGGGTCGTCTGGCCGTTGCCTTCGACGCCGGCTATGCCGACGATCTCGCCGGAACGCACGGCGAAACCGATGCCTGCGATCGCGGTCTCGCTCTCGCCCGCGAAGAGCCCGTCGGCGACGAAGCACGGCGAAGGCGCCGTGGCGGCGCGAGCCGCCACGGCGGGCAGGTTTCCCCCAACCATCGCGCGCGCGATCTCGTCGACGCTGGTCTTGGCCGTCTCGAAATGGGCGACGATCTTACCGTGGCGCATCACGGTTACGCGCTTGCTGTAGTTGATGACTTCCTGAAGTTTGTGGGTGACGACGAGCACCGCCGTCCCGCGCGCGGCCAGCTGCACGATCGTGCCGAAGAATGCATCGATTTCGGCCGGTGCGAGCGCGGCGGTCGGCTCGTCCAGCAGCAAGACGGAGGGCTCGCGCTCGAGTTCGCGCAGCAATTCGACGCGCTGCTGGATCCCGATCGCGAGTTCGTCGACGAAGGCGTCGGGGTCGATCGGCAAGCCGTTGCGCCGCGCGAGTTCCGCCACGCGCGCGCGCGCCGCATTTGTGTCGACGTGCCAGCCCTTGCGCGGTTCGCGGCCGAGCATGATGTTCTGCCAGACGCGCAGCCTGCCGACCAGTTCGAAGTGCTGGTGGACCAGGCCCACCGTTCCGCCGGCGCTGACGGTACCCGCGTCGGGCGCTATCGAACCGAAGGCGATGCCGGCGAGCGTCGACTTACCGGCACCGTTCTCGCCGACCAGCGCGTGAATCTCGCCCGCCGAGACGTCGAGATCCACCCCGTCGACGGCCTTGACGCCGGGATACCATTTGCGGATAGCGCGGAGTTGGAGCGCGCTGCCGGAGTGCAGGTGCCTAGACCTTGACGGGTTTCCACACGGCGAGCTCCGCTCGCGTCGCGGGCGGTACGATCTTGCCGTCGACGATCGCGCGCTTCAACTGGTCGAGACGGCGAATGCGGGCCGTACCGATCAGCGCGCGCGTATACTTGAAATGCGTCAGGCTAACGCCGTTGTCTTTCAACCCGAGCACGATGTGACCGGTGAGTGGGTGACCGTTCTGCAGTGACTTCGCAACGTCGAAAACGCCGACGTCGACGCGCTTTACCATCGACGTGAGGATCTTGCCCGGCGCTAGCCCGTCTTGGTTCGAGTCCACGCCGATCAGGTAATCGTTTTGCCGCGACTTCACGGCGTCGATCGCACCCAGGTTGGCTTTGCCGGCCGCGGCGTAGATGATGTCCGCGCCGGAGTCGTAGAGCACGTTGGCGAGTTCCTTGCCGGATGCCACGTCGTCGAACGAACCGACCCATTTCACGTCCACCTTGACGTTCGGGTCGATCTCACGCGCGCCGGCGATATATCCCGCTTCAAATTTATGCAGCAGCGGGATATCCTGCCCGCCGAGAAAGGCGATCTGGTGCGTCCGCGTCATCATCGCCGCGAGCGCGCCGGCCAAGAACGAGCCGTCCTGTTCTTTGAACGTGACCGAGACGACGTTGGGTTCGTTGACGATGGCGTCGATGATCGCGTAATGCTGCGTGGGATTCTGCTTGGCGATCTGATCGAGATCGCGATTCATCAGGAAGCCGATCGCATAGATCATGTTGAAATGCTGGTTGGTCAGCGCGATCAGATTCGGCTGGTAATCGGCGGCCGAACGCGATTGCAGGACGCGGATGTAGGCGCCGAGCTTCGCTTTGGAAAGCAACAGCCCGCGGTAAGCGGAGTCGTTGAAGGACTTGTCGCCCAAGCCGCCCACGTCGGTGACCATGCCGAGTTTCAACTGCCCGGGCCGCGGGCCGGGCTGGTGATGCGCGCATCCGCTCAGTGCCAGCGCCAGTGCCGCCGCTGCGAGCGGAACTATCCCCTTGTGCTTCATACGGGGAGTGTACGCAATGGTGCGCTCAAATGCCTCCGCGACCGGAGGCGCGCGGTCGGGCGGCGAAGCGGCGGTTGATGCAGGCAAGAGACCTGACCGTTCAGCCGCCGCGGCGCTGGAGCGAAGAGGTCGGCTCGATTCGCTGGCTCCCGCGCTTGATCGACAAGACGCGGGCGGCGCTGGCCGGCACGCTGGGCGATTATCTCTACGGCCAGAGCCCGATGGATCGCGAGCTCTTACGGGCGCTGGGCTTACGCTATCGGGAGTTCACTCGCATCGTGCTCGAAGCGCCCGACGACGCGGCCGTGCTCGCCGTTCTGGAGAGCGAGATCCCCGACGGCGTGCGCCGCGCGCGGCTCTGGAGCGCGGCTCTGCCGCGCAGGCACCGGCTCTTTCTCTTCGCGATCGACGTCGACGATGGATATGCCGGTGGCTTTTGGTCGGCGCTCAAACGGCCGTCTAACGCACTTGCATCGCTCGCGATACGGCTGCTCAAGCGTGCCTACCCTTCAAAAGCGACCCAGGTCGACGGGCGCTCTCCGCCGTCGGGACCGTAGCCATGGGCACGGACGACGAGCGCATTCCGAGGAAGTACGGCTGGCTCACCGAGCGGCGACTGACCTTTGCGCTCAAGTTCTTGCTCGCGGTCGTGCTCGTATCTTACATCGTTGCCGGGGTGCTGCACTTCCTCGAGCGGATCGGCGCGATCACGATCCTGCTGGTCGCCGCAATTTTTTTCGCGTATCTCATCTATCCGGCGGTTCGGCGGCTCAACCGCAAGATGCCGCTCATCCTTGCGATCTTGTCGGTCTATGCGGCGATCGTCTTGCTGCTGATCGCGCTCTTCTCGATCGTCGTTCCGGCAATTTCGAGCGACGTGTCGATGCTGGTTCGGCAGTACCCCGTCATCGCCGCGGCGGTTCGAACCTTCGTCGACGATCCGAACAACCTCGTCATGCGCCATCTTCCGAACGCGCTCAAGAGCGAGCTCGCGAAGGTGCCGAACCAGGTCATCGAGTGGGCGAGGCTGCACGGTCTGGAAGCCGCCTCGCACGCGGTCACGCTGCTCGTGGGCACCGTGGCGGCGCTGGCGGCCTTCGTCGTCGTTCCGGTGCTGGCCGCCTACCTGCTCTTGGAGGCGGACGGAGTCAAACGAGCGTTTATCGCTGCGATTCCGGCATCGCAGCGCAAAGCCACGCTGCAGATCCTCGGCGAGCTCGAAAGCGTCATCGGCGGCTTCATCCGAGGGCAGTTGCTGGTCGGCCTGTCGGTCGGGATCATGATCGCGATCGCCTTGTTGATCTTGCGCGTCCCCTACGCCGTACTGATCGGCGCCATCGCGGCCGTCTTCGATTTCATTCCGTACGTGGGCCCCGTGCTGGCCTTCGTGCCGGCGTTCTCCATCGCGCTCTTCTACAACGGCTGGCTCTCCGCAAGCCTGGTGACGCTGGTCTTCATTCTCGCCAATCAAGTCGAGGGGCACTTCATCGCTCCCAACATCGTCAGCCGTACGGTCTCGCTGAGCCCGCTCGCGGTGCTGCTGGCGATCTTGATCGGAGGGGAACTCGGCGGCCTTCTCGGGATGCTCGTCGCGGTTCCCATCGCCGGCATGCTGCGCGTGCTCGTGCTGCACGCGCTCGCCGCAGGCGCGCCCGAGGGCGACGCCTCGGACGGCGCGAACTCCACGTTACCGTGAGCGAGACCATCTCGCGCGCTTCGCGCGTCGATATCATCGGCGTCCCCATGGATCTTGGTGCCAGCCGTCGCGGCGTCGACATGGGCCCCTCCGCGGTCCGCTATGCCAAGTTGCACGACAAGCTGCGGGCGCTC
>JAKAPQ010000219.1 GCA_021806945.1 bacterium
TCTCGGTCTTGACCTTGTCGAAGAGCCACATCTTCTCTTCGAATTCGAGAAAAACGTGGGGCATGCCGGCCTCGTGGAACGCCTTGCGATAGAGCGCGTAGTCGAAGAGCGCGGGCTCGCAAAACTTTGCGGTCAGCACGACGACCGCGTCGGCATCGTACGCGCGGGCGCGCGCCACCAGCGCTTCCGCTTTGGAGTGACCGAGATCGTGCTTGACGCTCGAGTCGACGCTGTGGTTCACGTATGCGTCGGCCAGGTCGCGGAGCGGGTTGCGCGAGTCGGCGACGTCGGCCGAGAAGAACCGGCGCCCCAGCAGGAAGTCGTCGTCGACGACGTAGCATCCGGCACTTTCTATAGAAGCGATGAGGTCCAGCGGAGGCTGCTCGCAGAAGGAGCCGACGAGGAGGATGCGCGCGCGGTCTTTCGGCTTGCCCTCGCGCCGCTGCAGCTCGTCGAAGGCGTGCGTGAGCAAGCGGAGATGCTTTTCCGGCGGCGCTACGTGGCCGTACCGCACTAGCGCGTACAGTTCGCGCGTCGAAAGTTTGTGCGGCTCGGCGCGCCGGAAATCGTAGAGCCAGCGGATGCCGGTGCGTATCGCGTTGTAGAGCGCGATGCTGCGCCGCAGTTCTTCGTCGGTTACGCTGCGCCCGGTCGTCGCCGTAGCCCAGTCGAGGATTCGCCGGTACTCGCGCTCGAGATAGGTCACGGCCTCTTCCGAATGGAGGCGTTGTGGGAAGTGAACGTACTCGACGCGCGTGTTTGGGAAATTACGCGCGAATACGCTCGCCAGATTGCGGGCCGGGTCGCAGATCGAATGGAAGACCAACCCGTCGAAATCGTCGAGTTTGCCCACCATGCCGAGTTCGAGCGTGCTTTTGATGATGGAACACACGAACGACTGGAAGCGTGCGTCCGCGTGAGAGATTTCGAGCCGGTTCCCGGCGCCGACCAACCCGACCGGCAGCGCGCCGGCGGCGTGAAAGATCTCGACCGGTGCGTAGACGGGAAAGCATCCGATCAGGGTGCGGCCCGGCTCGGCGCTCTTCCATTCGCGCGCTTCGGGAAAGTCGAGAGACTCAAAGGTCTCGATGCATTCCTCGATGAGTTCGTCAAATCGGTTGATGACCTCGATGTTCACGCGCGTCCTCCTATGCCGTCGGCACGACGATGTTTCGCAGGCCTTGGCCGCCGCGAAGCGCGTCGAGGCCTGCGTTGATGTCGTCGAGCGAGAATCGTCCGGTCACGAGCGGCTTCACCGCGATGGTGCCGCGCCGCGCCATCTCGATGATGCGCGGATAGTCGACCGGGCGGCAGCCGAGCGACCCGCGCACCTCCATCTCGTTGAACATGATCTTAGCCGCCGAAAGCGTGAGGTCGTGCTCCGAGTAACCGACGACGACGAGCCGTCCGCCGCGATGGAGACTATCGAACGCCTGGCGCATGGTCGCCGGGTTGCCGATGGCCTCGAAGGCAACGTCGGCACCGCCGCCCGTCTCGCGCCGGATCGCCTTGGCCACCTCGCTCGTAGCGGATGCGTCGACGAGGTGCCCCGCACCGAATCGCGCGGCGTGTTCGAGGCGCTCCGGCCGCACGTCGACCGCCCAGACGTCGGCTCCGGACGCGGCGGCGATCTGCACGACGTTAACGCCGACTCCGCCGCAGCCGTACACCACGACGCGATCGCCGGGGCGAACTTCGCCGCGGTTCACGACCGCGTGGAACGGGGTCGAGACGGCGTCGGCGATCAGGCACGCCTCTTCCAGCGGGAGGTCGTCGGGCAGCGCCAGCGTATCCTTGGCCGGCACGCAGACGTACTCTGCGTACGCGCCGTCTATGTGATTGCCGGGCATGATGCCGCGCTCGCAGATGTTTTCACGTCCGCGCCGGCACGCGCCGCACGATCCGCAGGTCAGCAGCGCCGGGATGAGGATGCGGTCGCCTTCGCTCCAGCGCTCGACGCCGGAACCGACGCGTGCGACGATCCCGGAGGCTTCGTGCCCGAGCACCAGCGGCGGCTTGTGGAACGTCGGCACGTCGTGATCGATGTAGTGCAGGTCGGTGTGGCACAAGCCGCAGGCCGCAACGCGTACGAGCACCTCACCCGCTCCCGGCACGGGGATGGGCCGTTCTTCGATCTCGAGCGGGCGATGCGCGCCATAGAAAACCGCCGCCTTCATCGCGTTTTCCGCTTGCGGATACCGGCGTAATCGGGAGCGCGTTTTTCGACGAACGCCTGCATTCCCTCGGCGGTCTCAGGGTGGCCGAAGTGCATCGTCAACCATTCGCGCGCGTGGCCGATCGTGGAGTACCACGCCTGGTCTTTCCAGTAGTTCACCTGACACTGCGTGTAGCTCAGGCAGCTCGGAAACTTGTCGAGTAGTTTATCGCACAACTCGCGCACGGTCGCGTCGAGTTCGTCGAACGGCACGACGCGATTGACCAGCCCCCAATCCAGCGCCTGCTGCGCCGTAATCGGCTCGCACAGGTAGAGCATTTCGCGCGCGCGCCGGTCGCCGACCATGATCGGAAGCCATTGCGTAGCGCCGCCCGCCGCGACGCTGCCCACCTTGGCGCCGACTTGCCGAATGCTGACGTGGTCGGCCGCCACGGCGAGATCGCAGGCCATGTTCATCTCGTTACCGCCGCCGACCGTCATCCCGTTCAAGCGCGCGATCGTGGGTTTGCCCATGCCGCGAATCGCATCGAGGCAATCGGCGAAGAGCACCATGTACTTCCAGAAATCGTCGGGCCGCTTGACGTAACGCTCGGCGTACTCTTTGACATCGCCGCCGGTGCAGAAGGCCTTGCGCCCCGCGCCGGTGAGGACGACGACGCCTACCTCGTCGTCCCACATCGCCCGGCGCAGCGCGGCGTGGAGACGCCCTAGCGTTTCGGTTGTATAGGCGTTGTAGGCTTGCGGGCGGTTGAGCGTGATCGTGGCGACGCGGTCGTTCGTTTCGTAGAGAACGTCGTCGGTCGCGGTGGGTGGGGCGTCGGGTTGCGTCACGTGGGAATCTCCTCGTTGTGGTGAGACCATTGCGGTGGACGGCGTTCGAGAAAGGCCGCGATGCCCTCGGCGGCGTCGCGCGTCTGCAAGAGCTCGCCGGTGTAGAGGCGCAG
>JAKAPQ010000220.1 GCA_021806945.1 bacterium
CCAGGGAACGTTTAAGCCCGTGTTGTTCGTCACTGCCCTCCGCGAGTATCGTCGCGAGTGGCTTTACACGTTGAAACAGCATTGCGGAACGAAGATTAACCTTCGCCGGGCGTCTCCCTGGTTTTCCCGTCCGTTATTGCGGGTGCGAGTATGCCACGTAGAGGCCCCGGCCGGCCGTCAGGCCGGTCTCTGCGTACTCGACGAAGAGGCCGGCCCGGCTGAAGGCACCCCGGTACTCCTGCTCGCTGAAGAGCGTCAGACGGTGCGCCTCGGTGAACGTCCGGATCCCGTCCCGCGAGGCGACCATGTAGTGGAAGTTCAGGATCGACGTCTTCATGTCGCGCCGCGAGACGCTCATCCGCGCGACTTTCAGCTCCGGCTCGTCGACGTAGAGCGCGTTTACAGTGCCGTCGGCCCAGTCTTCGGGGCGGATCCAGGGCTCGACGACGATGACGCCTCCCGGCTGGAGATGGCGTACGAAGGTCGCGAGCGTCTGCTCGAGCCGCGCCGCGTTCGGCAAGTAGCCGATCGAACTGAAGAGAGAGACGATCGCGTCGTAGCGCTTGCCGAGGTTGAAACTAATCATGTCGGCCTGGTGAAAGGTTATGCCCGGATTGCGTTCGCGCGCGATCTCCAGCAGGTTCCGGTCGAGATCGAGGCCTTCGCAGTCGAAGCGCTCGCGCAGGTGCCGCACGTGCATGCCGGTGCCGCATCCCGCGTCGAGCAGGGTTCGGCCGGGCGAGCGCTTGCGGGCGTCGACGATCTCGGCGACGCGCGCGGCTTCGGCGGCGTAATCCTTGCCGAGCGCCCGGTAGAGCGCGTCGTAGTATTTGGCCGAACGGACGTACATCGTGCGGCTCGCCGCTATCGAGCGGGCATGGCGGCCGCACGGATCGCTATCGGCATGGTGCATCGGATTACGCACCGTGCCGCCATAGCCTGCCGCGACAAGCCGGGGCGTGAGGGACGTCGAACGGTAGCTCCATGCACGAATACGACGTCTTGGTCGTCGGCGGCGGCAATGCCGGTTGCGCCGCCGCCATCGCTTCGGCTCGCCACGGCGCGCGCACGATGCTGGTCGAGCGCTACGGGTTTCTCGGGGGCACGGCGACGGCCTCGATGGTCGGGCCGTGGATGACGTTCCATTCGCGCTCGCAACGGATCGTCGGCGGGATCGCCCAAGAGATCGTCGAGCGGCTGATGCGCAAGGGCGCGTCGCCGGGCCACCTGCACGATTCGTCGGATTACGTCCCCACGATAACGCCCTTCGATCCTGAAGCGCACAAGGTGCTGCTGTTCGAGATGATGCGTGAGGCACGCGTCGATCTGTTGCTGCACGCCTACTTCCTCGAAGCGCTTTCCGGTGCCGCTCGCGGCGTCGAGGGCGCTCGTTTCGCGACCGTGGGCGGCGTTCGTGAGTACCGCGCGCGCGTCACCATCGACGCCACGGCCGACGCTTACGTCGCGGCGTCGGCCGGAGTGGGGACGCAGCAGGGCGACGAGCGCGGCCGCGTGCAGCCGGCCAGTTTGATGTTTCGCTTGAGCCACGTCGATCTGGCGAAAACCGCCGCGTACGTGCGCCTGCATCCCGATCAGATGCGCACCACGCTCAAAGCTCACGAGCGCAGCGCGCCGGCGCTGACGGCGGTCGCCGGCCTGTACGATCTCTGGCAGCAGGCGCAGGCAGACGGTTCCGTTACGATTCCGCGCGATCTCGTCTCGTTCTTCATCACGCCCTATGCTGACGAAGTGACGGTGAATATGACGCGCGTCGTCGACATCGATCCGCTCGATCCCGAAGACTTGACGCGAGCCGAAATCGAGGGACGCCTGCAGGTGATGCAGTTGTTGGAGTTTTTTCGCGGGCGCGTGCCCGGCTTTGAAAACGCTCGGCTCGCCGCCACCGCAGCGCAGATCGGCATCCGAGAATCTCGCCGGATCGAAGGCGCGTACACGCTTACGGGCGACGACGTATTGCGCGCGCGCTCGTTCGATGATGCGATCGCGCGCAGCGCGTACCCGATCGACCTGCACGATCCCTCGGGCAGCGGAACGACGACGCAGCGTCTGCCCGACGGCGCGAGTTACGAGATTCCGTACCGGTGCCTGCTGCCGGCGCAGGTCGACGGGTTGCTGGTCGCGGGCCGCTGCATCTCGACGACGCACGAGGCTCTGGCGTCGACGAGGCTCACGCCGACCGTGATGACACTCGGCCAGGCGGCGGGCACCGCCGCCGCCCTGGCCAGCCGCGCCTCCGTGCGGCCGCGCGATCTCGACGCGCGCGAGCTTCGGGCGGCCCTGACGCGCGACGGCGTGCTACTGTAGGAGGCTGAGGTGAAAATGGCGCATCCGCGCTGCGCGCTCCGCGCCCCCCGTCGGCGAAGCCGCCGGGGCCCCCGGCCTTCGGCCCCAGTGCATTTTTATTCGCTTCCATGTGGCCCCCGGGGCCATGGCTTACTGTCGGAGTTGAGCCGTTTTCAGATTTGGCGCCGAATCTTGTTCGGAGACGAGGCGCGAAGAAGGAGCGAGGCGTAGCTTCGTGACTGATGAGCAACGAAGTATTCGGGCAAGAGGCGGCCCAAAGATGGAAATGTGCTTAACTCCGACAGCCTCCTAGCATAGATGGAGGCGATCTATAGGCTCGCGCGCGAGCGCGGAGTGGCGGTCGAGTGTGCGGACCTCGGCGACTGGGGTGCGGCCGAGCTGCGGGCGGAGTACGATCCGGCCGGCCCGACTATTCGCATCAACGCGCGCGTCCTGCAGCGGCTGCCCGCGGAGGAGCGAGATGCGTTTGCCGCGCGCGCCGTGGCGCACGAACTCTACCATCACGCCGAGCGGCTCGGCGAGATCCCGCATCGCGCCGAGCCGATAGCGCGCGAACGCGCAGCCGACGATTTCGCCGGCGAGATGCTGCGCTGCCATGACTGAGTACTACGCCGGCATCGACGGCGGGCAAAGTTCGACCCGCGCGATCGTGGCAGGCCCGGACGGCCGCATCCTGGGCCGTGGTACGGCTGGGCCGGCCGACGAAGTCGGCGAGGGGCCGGGCTCCAGCCGCCTGGCCGGCGCGCTCGAAGGGGCGCTGGAGGAAGCGGTTCGCGCGGCCGGTCTCCCGCCT
>JAKAPQ010000046.1 GCA_021806945.1 bacterium
GTAGAGATAGAGCACCACCGGCAACGTCAAGATATCGAGAATCGCTTCGTAGATCTGCGAGGGATGGCGGTAGAGCGTGCCGCCGTCGGGCGCGAGCGGAAACTTCATGCACCACGGACGGTCCGGACGGCAGATGTCGCCCCAGAGCTCGTCGTTGATGAAGTTCACGACGCGCGTGAGCGCGATGCCGATCGGGAGCAGCACCACGATTTCGTCGCCGAGTACCGAGAACGTCAGGCCTTTGTGCTTGCGCAGGAAGAGCACGACGGCGACGATGACGCCGACCATGCCGCCGTGAAAGGCCATGCCGCCGTTCCAGACCGCGATGAAGTTGATCGGATTCTGGAAGTAAAACGAGGCGTCGTGCTTGCTGATGATGTCGTTGATGACGAAGAACGTGCGCCCGCCGACCAGCACGCCGACCAGAGCGTAGACCAGAAAATCCTGAATCTGCTCCCTGGTCAATCCCAAACGCAGCCGTCCCGCGTGCCGGCTCATCCACAGATAGACGACGACGAACCCGATGAGATACGAGATGCCGTACCAGTGGACGCCGTCGAATGGGCCGATGTGAAATGGAATCGCGATGGGATTGAGGTGCGGGTATCTGAACCAGTGGTGCACTGATGCTTCCTTCGAGGGGCGAAGGGTGGGTGGATACAGGCTTGGCCGGGGTTCCGTCTAAATGAGAGGATCGTGGCCGGCACGCATCTCACCGTTGGGATCGCCTTCCTGGCGGGCCTGGTTTCCTTTGTCTCTCCGTGCGTCCTTCCGCTGGTTCCGGCATACCTCTCGTTTCTCACGGGGTCGAGCCTCGAGGAACTGAAGGCAGGCATCGGGACTGCGGCGCGCCTGCGCGTGCTGCTGCATGCCCTCGCGTTCATCGCCGGCTTCACGCTGGTCTTCGTGGCGCTCGGGGCTTCGGCCAGCGCGATCGGCAGCGTGCTGCGCGACTACCAGCGGCTCATCGCGCAGATCGGCGGGATCATCGTCATCGTGCTCGGCCTGCAGATGATGGGCGTGCTGCGCCTGCCGTTCCTAGCGATGGACAAGCGGCTGCACCTGCCGTCGGCCAACCGCTCCTACGCCGCTTCGGCGCTGGTCGGCTTGGCCTTCGCTGCGGGATGGTCGCCCTGCATCGGCCCCATCCTCGCCGGCATTCTGACGCTGGCATCGCAGGCCGGAAGCGTCGGCCAGGGTGCCGCGCTGCTCCTGGTCTACTCGATGGGCCTCGCGCTGCCGTTCTTCCTCACGGCGCTGGCGATCGGCGCGGTCTTGCCCGCACTCAACCGCATCAAACGCTTCCTGCCCGCGATCGAGTTCGCGGCAGGCGCCTTCTTGGTACTCGCCGGGGTCGTGCTCTTCACGAACTCGTTCCTCCGCATCGCAGGATGGTTTTATCAATTTGTCCCGACGCCGAAACTCTGACACCACGCAGCTGCTGATCGTCGCGGCTCTCGTGCTCGCGCTCGATCAGTGGACCAAGCGGCTGATCGTCACCCACTTCCTCCCCGGACAGAGCCGGACCGTCGTTCCGCAGCTGCTGCGCTGGACGTACGAGCCGAACCGCCACGGTGCGTTCGGCCTGTTCGGCGACTCGCCGCTCATGCTTATCGGGATGGCGGTCGTCGTGCTGCTGATATTCTGGGTATCGTTTCGCGACGCCGCACGCCACCACACCGTCGTACGCATCGCCTTCGGCATGATCCTCGGCGGCGCGATCGGCAATATCGTCGACCGGCTGCATTACCATTACGTCGTCGATTTCATCGATTTCTATAAGTGGTGGCCGAATATTTTCAACGTCGCCGACGCGTGCATCACAACCGGCGTGATCCTCTTGATTTTGTCGAGCCTTGGAACGCGTCGTCACCGCTGACGAGGCGGGGAAGCGCGCCGATCTCGTCGTCGCGCACCTGACCGGTTTCCCACGCTCGCTCGTTGCGGAAGCGGTCGCGCGCGGCAGCGTCCGCGTCGGCGGCACGCCCGTCAAGGGCAGCTACGTTTTGAGCGAAGGGGAACTGCTCGCATTCGAGCTGCGCGAGCGCCCGCAACTGGTGGCCGAGGCGGAGGCGATCGATCTCTCGATCGTCTACGAGGACGACGATCTCGTCGTCCTCGACAAACCGGCCGGCATGGTGACGCATCCCGCGCGCGGTGCGACCGGAGGCACGCTCGTCAACGCTCTGCTCGCGCACGTGCCGGCGCTGCCCGGCGACGCGCTCCGCCCGGGCTTGGTGCATCGGCTCGATCGCGATACCTCCGGGCTGCTGGTCGTCGCAAAAAACGATGCGGCGCTCGCCGCGCTCGGCCAAGCGATCAAGGCACACCAGGTCAAACGCGAGTACCTTGGCCTGGTTCGCGGCATTCCGGCGCACGCGAAGGGCACGATCGACGGCGCGATCGGGCGCGATCCGCACAATCGCCTGCGCTTTGCGATCGTCGCCGGCGGCAGACCGGCGACGACGCACTACGAGGTCCGCGAACGGCTGCACGGCGCTGCGGAGCTGCTTTTCGCCTTGGAGACCGGGCGCACGCACCAGATCCGCGTCCACGCGGCCGCGCTCGGCCACCCGATCGTCAACGACCCGGTCTACGGTAAGTCGGAGCCGCGCTTCACGCTGCCGGGCCAAGCGCTGCACGCGTGGCGCTTGACGTTTCGGCATCCGCGGACGAAGCGCGAGCTCGAGTTCCAAAGCGATCCGCCCGCCGAGTACCTCGCCGCCAAAGCACTGCTGAAAGGCGAAACGTGTTCGCGCTAACCAAGACGGACGGCGGCGCGCGGCGCGGCACGCTGCGCCTGCATCACGGCGTGGTGGAGACGCCGACGTTCATGCCGGTCGGTACGGCCGCGACCGTCAAAGGCTTGACGCCGGACGAACTACGCGAGGCGCGAACGCAGATCGTGCTTGCGAACATCTATCATCTATGGCTGCGCCCGGGGCGAGAACTGCTAACCGAGGCGGGCGGCCTGCACCGGTTCATGCAGTGGTCGGGGCCGATCCTCACCGACAGCGGCGGCTTCCAGGTCTTCAGCTTGGAGCGCCGGCGAAACCTCGACGACGACGGCGTAGCGTTCAAATCGCACATCGACGGGAGCCTGCACCGCTTCACCCCGGAGACGGTCGTCGCGTTCCAAGAAGATATCGGCGTGGACATCGCGATGGCGCTGGACGTCTGCGTGAAACTCCCCGCAGCGCAGCCGGAAATCGACGAAGCCGTTCGCCTCACCACCCTGTGGGCGCAACGTTGCGCGGCCTCGCGCGCGCGGCCGCAGACGCAACTCTTCGGCATCGTGCAGGGCGCGTTGGACGAAGGTGCCCGCAAGCGCAGCGCGAGCAGCATCGTGGAACTCGATCTGCCCGGCTACGCGATCGGCGGGCTCTCGGTCGGCGAAACGCGCGAGGAGATGTACCGCATGGCGCGCTTCACCGCCGCGCTCTTGCCGGCCGAAAAACCCCGCTATCTGATGGGCGTCGGAACCGTCCGCGATCTCGTCATCGCGATCGACTGCGGCATCGATATGTTCGACTGCGTCTACCCGACGCGCTGCGGGCGCAACGGCCGTGCGATGACCCGCGACGGGGAGTTCCACATTCGCAATGCCGCCTACGCACGCGATTTCAAGCCGGTCGATCCGCGCTGCGGCTGCTACGTCTGCACGACGTTCACGCGCGCGTATCTTTCGCACCTCTTCCGCGCCCGCGAGATGCTGGGACCGCGCCTCCTCTCCTACCACAACGTCTACCTGCTCAACGACCTCATGCGGGAGGCCCGGTTGGCGATCGAGGCAGGTACTTGGCAAGCGTTCCTCGATAGGACGCTCTTGGAGACTACTGCCGAATGATTCGCCTGTTCGTCGCGGGATATCCGCGCGATGCCACCAAGGCCGGCTTGCTGCAACTCTTCAAACAGTTCGGCGCCGGCGAGGACGACGTCACGTTCCCACGCGATCGCCGCTCGCGCCGCAAGAAAGGCTTCGCCTACGTCAACGTCGCCGACGGCAATGCGGCCGCGGCCGCGATCGCGGCGTTCGATGCGTTCAAGATCGACGGGAAGGATCTCACCGTCATGCGCGCGTCGGACCGGCCGCCGAAAAAGCCGCGGCGTCGCTAGGAGGCTGCCGGAGTCAGCGCGACGGCGCGTCGAGTTCGCGGACGATCCGCGCGCACGCCTCGCAGATTGCCGGATGCCGCGCATCGCCGCCTAGCGGCAGATACTTCCAGCAGCGCCGGCACTTCTCGCCCTCGGCCGCGGAGAGCGTGCGAGCGGTTCCATTCTCGGGAAGCGTCTCATCGCGCTCCAGCGTGAGCGCGGAGACCACGAGCGCCTCGCGCAGATTATCTCCGAGCGCGGAGAAGCGCTCGTAGAGACCCGGAGCGGCCTTCAGCACGGCCGCGAGCTCGTAGTCGCGCTTGCCCTGCGACGCCGCAATCTCCGCCCGTTCCGATCTGACCCGCTGCCAGAGCGCCAGGCGCTCCGCTGCGTTCTCCGGTTCCCGGTCGCCGGCGGCAAGGGTTGCGTCGAAAACGCTCTCGCAGCCATCGCGCAAACCCTCGGGCAGCGCCTGCCACGCCTCTTCCGCCGTGAACGGGAGCACCGGTGCGATGGCGCTCAGGAAGCGTTGCAGCATGTAGAGGATCGCCGACTGCGCGCTGCGGCGCCGCGGCGAAGCGGCGGCGCACGAATAGAGCGGATCCTTGAGTGCGTCCAGATAGAAGCTCGACATCGCGCTCTCGAAATCGATCACGAGCAAATATGCGTCGTGAATCTCGAAACCGTCGTAACAACGCTTGACGCGTGCGACAAAATCGTCGGTGACGTCACACGCCAGCGCGTCGATGGGTTCCATCCGGTCGCGCGAAACGATCGCATCCGCTGGAAGATCGCCAAGGTTGCCGAGCATGAAGCGCAGGCGGTTGCGGACGTTGCGATAGACGCGGCTCACCTGCTCCACGACGTGCGGGCCGAAGCGCACGTCGTCGACGAACTCGACCGACGCGGCCCACAGGCGCAAGACGTCGGCGCCCCACTTCTGCATGGCGTCCTGCGCGTCGATGCCGGTGCCGAGCGATTTGCTCATGGGGCGCCCCTGCTCGTCGTTCACCCAGCCGTTCTTCACGACGTGCTTGTAGGGTGCGGCACCCTCGATGGCGACCGCCGTCACGAGCGAGCTGCGGAACCAGCCGCGATATTGATCGCCGCCTTCGAGGACCAGATCGGAAGGCCACGGCAGCCCGTTCTCGGCGAGGACCGCGAGGTGCGTGACGCCCGACTCGAACCAGATGTCGACGATGTTCTTCTCTTTCTCGAAACTCGTGCCGCCGCATGACGGGCAGACGAACCCCTGCGGAAGAAACGTCTCCACCGGATCGCGCCACCACGTGCCCGCGCCTTCGGCAAGGAAGCGCCGCGCCGCCACGCGTGCGACGCGCGCGTCGAGCACCGGCTCGCAGCACGCGGTGCATAGCAGTGCCGGGATCGGGGTTCCCCAGGTTCGCTGGCGCGAGATGCACCACTCGGGATGGTTTTCGAGCATCGCGACCAGCCGGTTCTCGCCCCACTCCGGCGTGTAGGCAACCGCTCGCGCGGCCTCGATGGCGCGCTCGCGCAAACGGTTGCGATCCATGGCGATGAACCATTGCGCGGTCGCGCGAAAGATCACCGGATTGTGGCAGCGCCAGCAGTGCGGATAACTATGCGCGTAGTCGAACGCCTCCCAGAGAGCGCCGCTCGCGCGCAGATCCTCGACGATCTGCGAGTTGGCCTTCCAGACGTGCAGGCCGGCGTACGGACCGGCCTCGGCGGCGAAGACGCCGCGCGGATCGACGGGGCTTAGCACCGGAAGACCGTAGGCGGTGCCGGTCTCAAAATCGTCGGCGCCGTGTCCGGGCGCGGTGTGCACGGCGCCCGTACCGGTCTCGAGATCGACGTACGCCGCGAGCACGATCTTCGAATCGCGATCCAAGAACGGATGGCGTACGGCGAGTCCCTCGAGCGCCGCGCCGGGCGCGCCCGCAATCCGGCGCGCGCCGGCGAAGCGCGTGCCCAGTGCCTGCGGTGCGAGCGCATCGGCTACGATCAGCGCCTCGTCGCCGAAACCGTAGAGACCGTACTGTGCGTCCGCGCGCAGCGCGATCGCGGCGTTCCCCGGCAGAGTCCACGGCGTCGTCGTCCAAATCAGCACCGAGACGGGAACCTCCGCATCAAGCCCACCCATCGCGTCATGCGCCGCCTCGTTGTCACGCTGAGCGTGTCGAAGCATCGCTCCTAGGAGGGCGGCGCGTTGAGCGGGGCTGGCGGTGAAGCGGACGTAGATCGACGGTGAGGTTTTTTCCCTGTACTCGATCTCGGCTTCGGCTAGCGCGGTCTCGTCGTGGATGCACCACAAGGTCGCGCGCAAACCTTTGTAGATCTGGTTCTTCTCGGCCAGGACCGCGAGCGCTTCGACGATGGTGGCTTCGAAGGCAGGATCGATCGTGCGATAGGGACGATCGTATTCGCCAAACGTACCCATGCGCATCCGCGTCTCGCGCTGCCGGTCGAGCCAGTACAGCGCGCGTTCTTTGCACTTTTCGCGCAGCTCGAGCGGGTCGATCTCGTGAAAATCCTTGATCTTCAGATGTTTGAGCGTCTCGAGTTCGATGGGCAGACCGTGCATGTCCCAACCAGGCACGAACTCCGCCCAGCGTCCTTCGAGCAGCGCGATCTTCACGAAGACATCTTTGAGGACCATGTTGAGAAAATGGCCCATGTGCAGATTGCCGTTGGCGTAGGGCGGGCCGTCGTGCAGTATCCACGGGGCGTTGCCCCGGTTGCGCTCGAGCCTGCGCGCGTAGACGCCGCGCTCCCGCCACCAGCGGACGCGCTCGGGCTCGCTCCGGGCGAGATCGGCCTTCATCGGGAAGGCCGTCTTCGGAAGGTTCAGCGTATCGCGGTAGTCGCGTTGCATGGGATCGTCGTTCATCGGTTTGGCGCTCTTTCGGCTACGAGTTCGTCGAGTACCTCGAAGTTGCGCGCGGCCAGCTCGCGCAAGCGCGCCGAGGCAGCCGCTAAGTGCGCGGAGAGCTCGTCGCGCTGCGACCAAAGCCGGTCGACGAGAGCGTCGGCCTCGTCGAGACTCGGGCGCTCGGCAGCGCCCGGCACGAACAACGGCGCGAGCGGATAGGCGAGGTCCTCGCAGAGCGCGGCAACTTTGGGATCGTAGGGAACCGCGATGAACGGAACGGCATAGCGGGCGGCCAAAATGATGGCGTGCAAGCGCGTGCCGATCACGGCTTCCGCTCGGCGAATGATGCCGGCCGCCTTGGCCAGCGGCGCTTCGGGCAGCAGCACGGGGGCGCTCTTGCACTTGCGAATGACGAGCGTCGAGACCTCGGCATCGGCCGCACCGCCGAGCGGCAAAAACGCGACGCGCGCTCCGTAGCGGTCGGCGAGCCGGTCGACGGCTCGTGCGATAATCTCGACCCCTACGCGCGCGCTCGGCATCTTACGCACGCTGACGACCACCAGCGGATCGCTGCCCGGCCCCAAGCCTTCGAAGTGCAGATCGCCGTCCGTATCGGGCGCTTCGTAGAGAAAGACCGGATCGGCCGTCTGCACGACCGCCGTTCCCGGCAGGAGCGTCGCGAGCAGTTCGCGCGAGCGGCCATCGCGCACGGTCGCCCGGTTGACGCCCTTGCACCATTCGCGTACGATTCGCCTCCCCAAAAAATCGAGCGGGCCGACCGACTGCGCGAAGATCATCGAGGCGCGTTTCGCGCGCACCGCCGAGCGCAGAATCCCCGCGTAATACAACAAGCTGCGCAGGCTCGTACCGTTCTGCAGCAAGCCGCCGCCGCCCGAGAGCACCACGTCGGCCCGCAAAATCGCTTCACGCACTCCTGCGATATCCATGCGCGGGGTCGACTCGACGCGCAGCTCGTGTGCCGTCACCTGCGGCTGCGCCGAGAGCACGTCGATCTCGGCATACGGATAGCGCGTGCGAAGCTGCGAGACGATGACTTCGAGGAGCGCTTCGTCGCCGAGATTGCCGAAACCATAGTACCCGCTAAGCAAGAAACGCATCCCACGCCAAACCTTCGGCGCGCTTAGGACGATGCGGGCGGCGCGTAGCGGCGCACGATACTGCGATAGATCCAGATCGCTATCGCGCCGACGATCGCTCCGAGCACGAGGCCGTTGAAGATCCGCAGCACCGCCACCAGTACGGGCGTGTGCAGGTGAGAGAAGGTATCGATCATGTCGCCGAGGCTCACCCCGATACCGAGCGCGAACAAGATGCCGACGGCCCGGCGGTGCGTTCCGCGTAGCGCCGGCAGCAGCATCAGCAACGGGAAGCCGAGCAGAAACTCCTTGAAGCGCGGCCGAACGCTCAGCCATTCGGTAAGGTGGGCGCGTAGCCACAGTTCGATCGCCGAAGGAGCGATCTCGCTTTGGTTGCCGCTGCGCATTAGGACGAAGAGTCCGGCACCGAGCACCGCGATCCCCACGAGCAACTGATAGATGCGGACGGGTGCCGCAAATGCCGCTTTCGCGTCGCCCACCCGCGCGTTGAAGCGGTCGGTTAGGACGTAGAGCAGGAGCGCGGCGAGCGGCGGCGTTGCCAGGAGCAACTTCACGCCGCGAAACGGTTCGACTTCCTCCATGACGAGCGGCGAGCTCATCACGCCGATGACGACTAGCGCTCCGAGCATGGCCACCCCGGTCGCCACGAGCGTCCAGCGCAGGCTGCGCAGCAGTTGCGTGCCGCCGCCTGGCGCCGGTTCCTCGTAGAATGCGGGCCCGATGGCCGTAAAGGCCGCGGCGGCGAAGAGCAACGCGCCCGCGAGCGCGATCAGCGACCGCGCGATGATGTCGTGATGCGTCGCTACGCCCGCAAGGTAGAGCAGGAGCGTCAACCCGTAGGCCGCGGCGGCGAGCCGGCGGCGGTACCAGCCGTACCAGTCGAGCAGCAGCACGAATATAGAGGGAACCGCCAGCGCCGCCAGCCCGACGAGGATCGCGTTGTTGCCGCGATAGAGCGGTATCGGCGTCGCGCGGCCTAATTTAAAGCCTTGCGATTTCAGCGCGGTCGCGATATCGCGGACCATCTCGACGTTCGATTTCTCGATCGAGAGGCCGCGATAGCGATGGGAGATCGGGCGCAGGTAGACGACGCGGATATTGCGTTCGCGCACGCCGAGTTCGTAGCGCGCGACGATCTCGGGGATCGTGAGCTTGTCGAGTTCGAGTTTCGCGATGGCCTGCACGCGCACGATGCGGCCGGGAATCAACCGTGCGAGCGAGACGTTGCCTTTCTGCACTTGGCTCGGGTCGTACGTCTCGATCTCGCCGTAATTGAACGCGTGCGTCTTGAAGACGGCGGCCGCACCTTTGATGTGGTCCGGGTAGCCCAGCACCTGATTGCGCATCCCGAAAAAGATGATGGTGGATATCCACTTGCCGGCGTGCAGATCGTCGATCATCTCTTCCATCTGCGGCCGGCGTAGCCGCTCGTCGTTCTGGAAGCGCGGAATCACGAACAAGCCGAGCTTGCGCGTCAGCGCGATCTCGCGGTGCGGAATCCCCAGAGCGACGGTATTGAAGTAATCGATCTGCGTGCGCACCGAGATCACGTAGGGCAGGCTCGCGTGCAGAACGCGTATACCCGAGCGTTCGAAGTGCAAGGGCAACTGCTGCATGAAACGCTTGAAGGTGGATCGGTCGTAGACCAGCAGGTAGACCGCATTCGGGTGAATCCGGTTACCGCGGACGAGCGCGGCGAGCGTCGGGTCGGCGAGCGGCGAGATGCGTGCGGCGTCCAACAAGCCTACGCCAGAGGTGACGTACGCGCTCTTCGACGTACCGACCGCGCTGCCGAGCTCCTCGGCCAGTGCCAGCGACGTGAGACCCGCCCGCCGCAGCTCGACCAGAAACGCCTCGGGGTTGTAATCGTAGGCATGGGCGAGCGTCAGGAAGTCGTTGTAGTCCATCGCGATCTCGACGCGACGAGTCTGCTCTTCGACGCGAACGCGAAACGCCGCGACGACCAACGAAGCCAGCAGGGCAACCAAAAGCACGAATGCGGCGTAGCGCGTTCTAGTCGGAACGAATTTCACGTGGCCGAGCATTCGCGCAAAAAACAGGAAGGCCCGCCGTAGGCGAGCCCTCACTGCCGTCGCGTATGCGGTTGCCCGCATACCGGGTGTGGGCGACGTCGTTCCCCTGCGGGGTCTCGGCCTTCGCAGCACCGCCCACGGTGTGCTTGCGAGGCGTCCTCACTCGTTAGGCACTCGGCTCGGTTTCCCTTTGGGGTCCGGACGGAATTTTTTAGGCCTTCCAGGAGGGCTCTCGTTTGTCCAAAAAGGCTCCCATCCCCTCCTGCGCGTCCTCGACCATCGCGTTCATGCTCATGATCTCCTTGGCGTAGGCGTAGGCCTTCGGCTGCTCCAAATCGATCTGCGTGTAGAAGGCCGCCTTACCGATCCCGACGACGGTCCGGGCCGCCCGAGATATCCTGTCCGCGAGCGCGAGCGTCTCGGCGCGCAGCCGTTCCGGAGGCACCGCACGGTTGACGAGCCCCCACTGCGCCGCCGTGGCCGCGTCGATCGCCTGACCGGTCAGCAGCATCTCCATCGCACGCTTGCGCCCGATCGCGCGCGTGAGCGCCACCATCGGCGTCGTGCAGAAGAGTCCGATCCGCACGCCCGGAGTCGCGAAGGTGGCCTCGCTCGAGGCGACGGCGAGATCGCAGGTCGCGACCAACTGGCAGCCGGCGGCCGTTGCGACCGCCGCGACTTCCGCGATGACGGGCTGGGGGATGCGCTGGATGGTCTCCATCAGGTCTACGCAGGTGTCGAAGATCTCGCGATACGCCTCGACGTCGCGGCCGAGCATCTCGCGCAGATCGTGACCGGCACTGAAGGCCGGCCCCTCGCCGCGAAGAATGACGACGCGGTTTTCGCGGCTAGCTCCTGCGGCGCGCAGAGCTTCGGTCAACTCGAGCATGAGTTCGAGCGAGAGCGCGTTGCGTCTCTCGGGACGGTTCATCGTCAGCGTAACGATGCCGTCGCCACCACGCTCGACGGTAATGAAACGGTACGGAGCAATCTGCATGGCCTGCCTCGAGGGTGCGTCTACACTTTCCTCGTAGGTTCTCTTCGCGCTCCCCGGCGCTCCTGGGATCGCGGCGCGGAGGGGCAGGGCTCGCCGCCGAACGGAAGAATGCAGGCGGCATCGTCACGTTCGAACTCCTCAAACGGAGTTTCGTCTGCTAGGAGTTTGTCTGGCTTGGGCCGTCTTTGGATCCGGAGGCGATTTTTGTTCGAAGACGAGGGGCGAAGATGCCTGCTCCCGCACATCCTGTGCTTCGCAGGCACTGGGCCATCCGTGGCCTGAGGGAGCGAAGCCGTAGCTTCGTGACCGATGAGCAACGATGTATTCGGCAAAAAGCGACCCGGAGACGGAAACGTGCTCAAGTCAGACAAACTCCTAGGGCACGGGAAGGAACTGTATGGGCACAACCATCCATGAAAGAATCTCGACTACCCTGCGGATCGCTGCGATCGCGGGCCTTGCGTCGCTTACACTGGCCGGCTGCGGCGGCGTCAAGGGCGCCGCTGTCTCCAACGGCGCCCTCACGGAAACGCTTCGCCTGGCCGTGCACCGCGGCAAATATCTGTTCTATCATGCCACTTTCGGCGGTAACGGACGAACCTGCGAAACCTGCCACTCGGCCGGCGGTACCACAACCGGCACCGCACCCAACGGAATGAAATTGCCCAGCCTCGCCAATGCTGCGGCAATCTTTCCAAGAGCCCACGGTAACGGCGTGTGGACGTTACAAGACCAACTGACCCATTGCGTGAAAGGAGGCTTGCACGGGACCCCGCCGGCTTACGACAGCAAAGCCATGCGCGACCTCGTGACCTACATCACCTCACTGGCCCAAGGCAAACCGATCGACATGGGTGGCACGCCCTAACAGGTTGCGGAAAAACCCGCCCGTTCAGTACGGGAGAAACGTGACTTTGAACAGGTACTGCCCGGGTACGTCCGTGCAGTACGAGCGCGCATTCTCAAATCTCGATGCCTTCGCCGCATTCAACGCTGCTTCGTCGAACGCCGCGTACCCTGATGGCGCCCAAATCCAGGCGTCGGCGCGCGAACCGTCCCGGTTGATCGCCAGCTCCACCAACGTCACTCCGCTAGGAGCCTGAGCCGTCAATTCGTCCGGATACGCCGGTTGCGCCGCGTACACTGCGGTGGCAGGGCGAAACGGATCGCTGCACGAGGTCGTCTCGAGCGCCTTTGCCGATTGAGCGTCGAGAACTATCGACGCGGGGCCCGGGGGGAGCCACAACGCATCCTCATCCTTCGGGTCCAACTTCGGGTCGAGCCTGATGTCGTTTCGGCCGGCGCGAGTTTCAGCGGTCGACGGCGGACTGCACGTCACGTCGCCCTTGGCCTCCCATCCGAACGGGCCATCGCCATGCACTTGTGCGTCGAATACCCACGCGTGCGAGATCTTCAGTGCAACCGGAAACCGGACGTACATGATCGGCGAGACCCAATCGCGCCGCACGAACCGCACTGTGACGCTCGTATAGTGCCGCAGCTTTTCACCGAAAGCAACTGCCGGAACCTTCGCGGTAAACCACCCGGCCGTGGTGTCGAATGCGAGCGTCGCGCGATCGAGGGAGCGTGCACCGAGCGCGCTTAAATCGAAGCCGTAGAGCGCGGCGGCCGGCAGCGGGCCCTTCGGATCGGCCGTCCCGACCGGCGCCCGATGCAGCACCGCCGGACAAAACTCGATCATCGCCTGCGCCCGATGCGGCGAGGCAATAACGCACAGTGTGAGAACTGCAGCCGCGACTGCCTTGTATCTCGTACAAGCCGTCAAGTGTGCAGGAATCGGCGGAGACTGCCGGCGTACGTTTTTCATAATCTCTCGGTTTCCGTGGATGATGCGCCTCTCGCCCTGATCTGCGCGACAGACTTCGCGAGAGTGCGCATCGGAAGTAGCATTCGAAGGAATGGGTGCTCGTGTAACACTTGAAAGCCGAACCTCGCGTAGAAGTGCCGGACCTTCGCGTCGTACGGATCGGTAATGATGGCGACGCCGCCGATCTCCTGGGCAACGCTCAGGGAACGCGCTAGGGCGTCGCGGAGCAAGAGACGCCCCAGGCCCCTACTTTGAAAATCGGTTGCGATTCCGAGCTGCCCGAGTAGAATCATCGGAATCGACTTGAGGCCCTGTACCTTAAGAACGCGCGCTGTCACGTCACTCAACTCGCTGTCGCGATAACCGTGTTGAGCCAGGCTGTAAAAACCGAGGATCTGTTGCTTCGAGTCGGTGCGCAGCAGCACGAATGTCCCGGACTTTAGGTACTTTGCTTGTTGAGCGGCCGTCGATTGTAGGAAGCGATCAACGTTGGCATTGCCGCACGAGAAGGCTCCGCGATCGTGAAGGTTCGGGTCGAGCGGCACGATGCGGAGCCGGATCGTCTTAGTCGTCCACCGTGAAGCCGGCGGGAACGCCGGCCGCCATCAAAGAGATGAGTTCCTCAGACGGCTCGGGCGGGTTGAAGAGTAGATCATAGAAGCGCCGCCGCACCGATTCGCTCAGGTGCGTGACGCCGTACTCCTCGATCGTAAGCCTTGCGGCTCTCATGGCCGCTTCCGTCATGAAGCGCGTGAGGTCGCCGGAAGTCTCGATCTGGGCGGCTCGGGCAATGAAATCCTTTTGCTCGGTTGTGACTCGTAGGGAGATCCGTTCGTCTCGTCGGGTTTGCGTGGCAGGCATGGGTCACTCTCTCTCGGGGACGGGCCCCCGATATCGAGCATAGCCTTCCTCCCCCTGTATGTCAAGTGGCAGACAAACAGGGACATATCCCCTTCCTCGGTCAGGGGCCGGAGGCCCGGCGCAACCTGTTAAGCGCCGGTGCCGCACCGCTGGTATCGCGCTCGATGGTGCGCCGGGAACTTGGGCGATGACGGGCTCGAACCGCCGACATCCTCCTTGTAAGGGAGGCGCTCTCCCAACTGAGCTAATCGCCCACGCCCGCGGGGAATTCGCATCCGGGGGCCGCGGCCCCCGGTGCGGTGCAAACCTGCTAGGGCTTGCTGTCGGCGATCTTCTTTTCGAGCAGCGCCACGGCGGCTTGCAGTTGCGCGTCGTAGCGGATCTCGCCGAAGCGCGCGTCTTTGTTCTCTGCAACCACGACGTTGGGCTCGATGCCCTTCAGGTTGATGTCCTTGTGGTTGGGCGTCAAGTAATGCGCCGTCGTAATCTTGATCGCCGAACCGTCGGGAAGCGGCGTGAGCGTCTGCATCACGCCTTTGCCGAAGGTCTTCTCGCCGACGAGCGAAGCGACGCCGTCGTCCTGCAGCGCGCCGGCGGTAA
>JAKAPQ010000221.1 GCA_021806945.1 bacterium
CGGCGCGAACCCTGCGCGTTGATACGCTCGCCGACCAGGAGCGGCCGGGGCTCCTGTTCCAGGCAGATCGCCGTCATCGCCGACGCGGCATATTGTTTGGGCTTGGGCTCGGGCCGGCGCCCGGTGCGCCCCTCGACGGCCTTGCAGAGCGCTTCGATATGGGCGGGCGTCGTACCGCAGCAGCCGCCGACGATATTGACGCCGAACTCGCGCACGAACGCGCCGAGTTCGGCCGCGAGTTCGTCGGGCGTCTCTGGGTAGATCGTCTCTCCGCTCGGTCCCATCAGCGGCAGCCCGGCGTTCGGGATGACGCTGATATACTTGTCGGACATCTCGCTCAGGTAGCGCATAGAATCTCGCATCTGCGCCGGCCCGGTAGAACAGTTGAGCCCGATTGCGTCGACTGCAAGCGCGCCGAGAACCGCGCAGATCGCGCGAATGTCGGTGCCGAGCAGCATGCGCCCCTCGGTGATGAGCGTCGGCTGCGCCTGGATCGGCACGCGCCGTAGTCCGCGGTCGAACTCGCGCACGATGCCGGCGATCGCGGCTTTCAGCTCCAGCAGATCCTGCATCGTTTCGAGCAGCAAGAGATCTACGCCGCCCTCGACGAGTGCCCGAGCCTGCTCGCCATAGATCTCCGCGAGTTGCGAGAAGTCGATCTTGGAGAGCGCTGGATCGGACGAGGAGACGAGCATCCCCGTCGGGCCCATCGAACCGGCGACGAAGCGCGGGCGGCTCGGCGTCGCAAACTTCTCGCATGCGGCGCGGGCCAGCTGCGCGGCCGTACGGTTCAGCTCGACGACGCGCTCTCCAAGATCGTATTCGTCGAGTTTCAGGCGCGATGCGGTGAACGTGTCGGTCTCGACCACGTCGGCGCCGGCTTCCAAGTAGCTCTCGTGGATGCTCTGAACGATCTGCGGGCGCGTCAGGACCAGCGCTTCGTTACAACCGTGGTATCTCGCCCCACCGAAATCTTCGGCGGTCAACTCCAACGCCATGAGCTGCGTGCCCATGGCGCCGTCGAACACCAGCACGCGTTCGTCGAGCCGGCGTAAATACTCACTCAATTCGTGCGAATCTCTCCAACGGGGCGTCCCGCTCGATTATACACGACCGGCCTCGCAAAGTCTCCGAGTTCGGCAAGCTCCCTTTCGCCGAGCGCTCCCAAGCGCTTGAGCAGCTCGACCGCGGCCGGCGCGCGCGCGCGCGAACTCCCGTCGACGACCTTCAGAACCATGCCGGCACCCTGAGCGATGAGGGCGTCTCCGTGCACCCCTTCGGCGCCGCCTTTGCAGGCGATCGCGCCGCCTCCGGCGCGCATGACGGCGCTATCGAACTCTCCGGTCCCGGCGATATACTCGGGATGTGCGAGCATCGCGTCGCGAACGGTTCGCAGCGCCCGTGCGTCGGCATCAGCGATCCCGTCGAGCGTTGCCAAGCGCATGAAGGAGATCGCGGCGGCGCGGAGCGCAACGGCGTAAACCGGGATACCGCACCCGTCGACGCCGAGCGCCATCTCCTCGACGCCCGTGCCCGAGAGCCGTGCGCAGAGCGCCAGGATCTGCCGTTGCGCGGGACTGCGCGCATCCAGATACGTGGCCGGATCTGCACCGAGAATACTACAGAGCGCTAAGATCCCCGCGTGTTTCCCGGAGCAGTTGTTGTGCACTGCGGTCGGTTCGGTGCAGGCAGAAGCGAGCGCGTGCGCGGCGGCGGCATTATACGGAGCGTGCGTACCGCAGAGCAGCGCGCTTTCGTCCATGCCGCTCTTGCTGAGTATCGACCGCACGGCCTCGACGTGAAACGGCTCGCCGCTGTGCGAGGCCGCCATGACGGCGATCTCCACGGAGGTGAGTCCGAAGCGCTCGCGTGCGCCCGCAGCGATCGCAGCGGCCGCGATAAACGGTTTTGCCGCGGATCGCAAAAAGATCGGAGCGTCGATCTCGCCGAGCGCCAGCACGACCTCGCCGCGCGCGTCGACGGCGCACGCGGCGACGCGATGCACCGATTCAACCAGCTCGCCACGGGTCACCTCGACGAACGGAACGCCCTGCAGATGCCTCACCGATGCTAACCGATGCTAGACAAGCGTCGGTTCGACGACGGTCGCTTCTTGGTCTGCGAAGACGGGGTTCGAAAGATAGCGCTCGCCGGTATCGCAGCCGATCGTCACGATGAGCCTCCCCTTCGAGTCCGGCCGCGCGGCAATCTGCAGCGCCGCCCAGATGTTGGCGCCCGCCGAGATGCCGAGCAGCATGCCCTCCTCGCGCGCCGCGCGGCGAGTCATGGCGACGGCATCGGCGTCGGTCACGCGCACGATCTCGTCGTAGACCTGTGTATCGAGGACGGCCGGTACGAAACCGGTGCCGGTGCCTTGGATCTTGTGCGGTGCGGGCGTTCCGCCGGAAAGAACGGCGGAGGCATCGGGTTCGCCCGCTACGATCCGCACGCCGGGTTTGCGCTCCTTGAGCAGCGCGCCGACGCCGGTGATCGTGCCGCCCGTACCGACCATCGCGACGAAGACGTCGACCCGGCCGTCGGTATCGCGCCAGATCTCCTCGCCGGTCGTTGCACGGTGGATCCCGGGGTTGGCCGGATTCTCAAACTGCTGCGGCATGAAGTACCGCGCCGGATCGGCGTCGCGGATCGCGCACGCCTTGGCAATCGCACCTTTCATTCCCTCGGCGCCGGGCGTGAGCACGACCTGCGCGCCGTAGGCTTTGAGGAGGTTCCGCCGCTCGACCGTCATCGTGTCGGGCATGACCAGGACGCAGGCGTACCCCTTGGCCGCCGCCACAAAGGCCAGGGCGATCCCCGTGTTGCCGCTGGTCGGTTCGACGATCGCGCTGCCGGGGCGCAGCCGCCCCTCGCGCTCGGCCGCTTCGATCATCGCGACGCCGATGCGGTCCTTGACCGAGCCGGCGGGATTGAACGACTCCATCTTCACGAGCACCGTGCCGGGCAGGCCGCGGTTCAGCCGAGGAATCTTCACCAGGGGCGTATTGCCGAACGTGTCGGCGAGATTATCGTAGATGCGCG
>JAKAPQ010000222.1 GCA_021806945.1 bacterium
CCTTCGACCTCTCGCTGGCGGCAGCGTTCGTTCCCATCCTCATCCAGTTTCTCAATTTCTTCATCGGTACGGTCCAGGCGTTCGTCTTTACGCTATTGACGATCGTCTATTTGGCGATGGCCGTCGGCGAAGAGCACTAACGCAACGAATCCCATTTCGAAAGAGGAGCATCGTGACTTCCGCAACTCTCATCGTATTTGCCGGCATCATCGGTTTTTCGCTGATCATGGCGGCGGCCGCGTTCGGCTCGGCGATCGGCGACGGTAACGTCGCGGCCAAAGCCGTGGAAGCGATCGCGCGCCAGCCCGAAGCACGCCCGAACATCTTGACCTTCATGTTCTTAGGCGTCGGCGTGCTTGAAGTCTTCCCGATTATCGGGCTGGGCTTCGCGCTCTACTTGTTCTTCGTGGTGGCGAAGGTCCCGGCGATGGTCACCACGCTGCTCGCACACTAGGTTTTCGGCCGAGCACGAGATCGATGTTTCTCAAAATCGACGGGACGTTCGCCGTCCAGATCATCAACTTCGCGATATTCTTCGTGCTGTTGAACGCGATCTTTTTACGTCCCGTCGGCCGCGCGGTGCGCGCGAGGCGGGCGTATATCGACGCTTTGCTCGACGAGCGGGAACGGTTTCAGACAGAAGCTGCGTCGTTACGCGCGCAGGCCGAGAACATTCGGGCTGCCGCGCGGCGAGAGGCGGAGCATGCGTTGGCGAGAGCTCGGGCCGAAATCTCGAACCAGACGGCGGAGTCGGCGGCCCGGTACGCGCGAGAGGTTGCGGAGATCGTCGCTGCGGCCCATCGCACGGTCGACGGCGAATTGAAGGTGGCGCGCGTGCGCGAGCTGCAGACCGTTCGCGAACTTGCAGGTCTCATGGTGGCGCGGGCCATCTCGGAGGGCCGGCGATGAACTACAACGCGATCTCCGTAGCGAGCCAGGGCCTCTCCGCGCTGCTCTTCATGGGCGTGCTGATCTTCCTGTGGTTCAAATTCGCTCAACCGGCGGTAGCCGCGGCGCAGGAGGCGCAGAACCGAGAGATCGAGGAGAACGAACGGCATCGCGACGAGTCGCGAGCCGCTATCGCCCGGCTACGGCAGGAGATGATGGATGCGCGCGACGACGCCCAAGCGATTGCGGAGCGCGTCGCCATCCAGGCCGAGCGAGAGCGAGTCCAAGCGCTCGCCGAGGCCCGCGAATCGGGGGAGCGCGCCTTGAACAACGCCCGCGGAGAACTCGACTTGGCGCGCGCGAACGCGGCGGTCCAGCTGCGCGACGAGATGCTCGAACGGGCGCTGGTCTTGGCGCGCTCGGATGCCGCGGCGCGCGTTACGCAGGCGCTTCACGCCGGCCTCGTCGATGCCTTTATCGGCACCTTAGGAACGAGCAGGAACTGATGGCCGGCGAAACCGTAGCCCGCCGTTATGCGGCCGCCGCCTTCGAATTGGCTGCGGAACGCGCCGTGGTCGAAGACGTTGCCAAGGACCTGCACGCGCTCGCTGGCGCCATCTATGCAGACGAGTCTGCCAAGGCGTTCTTCCTCTCGCCGGTGCTCGCGCGCAAAGAAAAGATACGCGTGTTGTCCGAGGCCTTTGCGGGCCGGGCCGACGGCGTGGCCGTGAACCTGGTGCTGCTCTTGGTTCGTAAGCGGCGCGAAGCGTTGCTGCGCGAGATCGTCGCACAGTACGACCTGCTCGAGCTGGCGTCACGCGGGGCCGAGCGCCTGACCGTTACCTCCGCCAAGGAACTGGCGCCGGAGCGGCTACGGGCGATGGTCGAGCGGCTGGAGCGCATCTACCTCAAGAAATTCGACGTGACGCAGACGGTCGATCCACGGCTGATCGGCGGCGTGCGCATCACGATGGGCGACCGGCGGATCGACGGTTCGGTCGCCGGGCGCCTCGACGAACTCTCCCGAACGCTCTTTGCAAGAAACTGATCGGAGCCACTCTAACAGATGATAAACGCAGACGAAATCGCCGGTATCCTGAAGCAGCAGATAGCGAACTTCACGTCCGACGTTCAGGAAGACGAAGTCGGGACCGTTATCGAGGTGGGGGCAAACCTTGCGCGCGTCTACGGCTTGCAGAGCGTGCGCGCATCGGAGCTCGTCGAATTCCCCAACGGCCTCCAAGGCGTAGCGCTCAACTTGGAAGAGGACAACGTCGGCGTGGTCATCCTCGGCTCCGATGCGGGGATCAAAGAGGGCGATAAGGTTCGCCGCACGGGGCGCATCGCGTCGGTTCCGGTCGGCGAAGCGCTGCTCGGGCGCGTCGTCAATCCGCTCGGGCAGCCGGTCGACGGCAAAGGGCCGATCGAGACGAGCCGGTACCGCACGATCGAGAACGTGGCCCCGAGCGTCGTGCAACGCCAACCCGTCAAACAGTCGCTGCCCACGGGCATTCGTGCGATCGACGCGCTGATTCCGATCGGCAAAGGTCAGCGCGAGTTGATCATCGGGGACCGCAGCACCGGTAAGACGGCCATCGCAGTCGATACGATCATCAATCAAAGAGGCCGCGGCGTTTTCTGCATCTACGTTGCGGTCGGCCAGAAGAACTCGACGGTTGCCGCGCTCGCCCAGACGCTCGAGCAGAAGGGCGCGCTCGAGTACACGACGATCGTCACCGTCGGGCCGTCCGAAGCGGCGGCGCTGCGCTGGATCGCACCGTTCGCGGGTTGCGCTATGGGCGAGGAGTTGATGTACGGCGGCAAGGACGTCCTCATCATCTACGACGATCTGACCAAGCACGCGCAGTCCTATCGCGAGATGGCGCTGCTGCTGCGCCGCCCGCCGGGACGCGAGGCGTATCCGGGCGACGTCTTCTTCCTGCACTCCCGTCTGCTCGAGCGCGCGGCGAAACTCTCCGACGAACTCGGCGGCGGCTCGCTGACGGCGCTTCCGATCATAGAGACGCAGGCAGGCGATTTTTCGGCGTACATTCCGACCAACGTCATCTCGATTACCGACGGCCAGATCTACCTTACGCCGAGTCTCTTCTTCCAAGGCATCCGCCCCGCCATCGATGTCGGCCTCT
>JAKAPQ010000047.1 GCA_021806945.1 bacterium
TCGGCGGGTGAGGCAAGGCCCAAGCCGATCGTGCCGGCGGCGACGGCTAGTGCGGTGATGGAGGTCAACGCGCGTTTCAAACTTTTCCCTACAGCCCTTTCTCGCAAGAGGAGATCTTTTGCCGTACAACGTTCTCTACGTGTTGTGGATTCCCTGAAGCGGCCGCGCGAGATTGCGGTCGGCGTGTTGCAGCTGCGCGCGCACGATCGCGAGGCGTTCCCGACCGTTTGGCCTTCGGTACTGCAGCGCATCGAACGCGCGGCGGCCTGCGGGGCGCGGCTCGTCGTCCTGCCGGAGGGCACGGTGCCCGCCTACGTCATCGGCTACGAGCCCTACGACCCATCCCAAGCGGAGCGTGCGATCGAAGAACTCCGAGAACTTGCGCGCCGCACGAGGACCGTGATCGTCGTCGGTGCCGCGCGGCAAGACGGCGGCCGCCTGTATAACGGCGCGCTCACGATCGATGGCAACGGGTCGGTTGCCGGCTGGGCCGACAAGCAGTTCCTATGGCACTTCGACCGCCAATGGTTCTCGGCGGGCGAGCGGTTGGAACCGATTCGGACGCAGATCGGCACGATCGGCGCTCTGGTCTGCGCCGATGGCCGCATCCCGACCATCGCGCGCGCGCTCGTCGATCGCGGCGCCGAGATCCTCGTCATGCCGACCGCCTGGGTCTCGAGCGGCCAAAATCCGAACAGCCTCGAAAACGCACAAGCCGATCTGCTCGTGCGCGTACGAGCGAAGGAGAACCGCGTGCCGTTCGTCGCCGCCAACAAATCGGGCGTTGAGCGCGGCTGCGCGCTCTATTGCGGCAAGAGCCAGATCGTCGCGGCGGACGGAACGCTTACCGCGCTCGCATCGCAAGACGGCGACGATACGCTCGCGGCTAAGGTGGAACTCGGGCAACCCGCGGCGCAGCGAGCGCATCTGCCCGCACCGTCCTCGCGTACGGCGTGCGCGCGCTCGATCCGCATCGCCATCTCGGCGATCGCACCCACGGCCGCAACGCCCGAACGGTTGCGCATCCTCGAAGTTCAGGCATCGATCGCTCCCGGCGCATCCGACGCGGCGCGCGCCGCTCTCGATGCGCTCGTTCCGACGGCGTTCGTTGACGATGCGGCGATCTTTGACCCCGCAGGACTCGAGGTCTATCGGCGCGCGGGCTACCAACTAGCGGTCTGGGAGACGCGCGCCGGCGCCGCCTGGCGGGACGAGGTGATGCGCGCGCGCGCGATCGAACTGCGCATGTACGTGGTGGCGATCGACGTCGAGCGACGACGAGCGTGCGCCGCCGATCCCGACGGTGCGATCCTGTGCGGGACCTTCGACGGTTACGAACTCGCGAGCTTCACGCTCGATCCGTCGCGCACCGCACAGACGCACGTCGCACCGGGCACGGACGTACTCGCGGGGCTCGAGCGCGCGCACGATCTGGCCGAACGGAGGAGCTGACGCATGCGCGGATCGTGGCTGCGCGCGCTCGCCGGCGCGACGGCGCTGGCGCTCGCCGGAGCCGCCGCACGCCCGCCGGCCTCTCACCGCTTCGGAACGATCGCGCTGGACGTCACCCGCATGCCGTACATCGCGGGCAGCAGCATTCCCATCGGCGTCCGCAGCTCGAGCGATTCGTACGAACTATCGGTGATCGGCCCCGGAAGCATCGCCGCACACGATTACCTGGCTCCCGCCGCCGCGATGCCGTTCGAGGCGACGATCCTCGCTACGAGCGCAAGTGCCGTGGGGATGGCTGCGCTGCGAATCGTACCCCCGCCCGAAGCCGCAGCTCCGCTTATCGCGGTCGCAACCTACGACGACGGCATCGTCTTGCACGACCCGCGCACGTTCGCGGTCGTCGGCATCGTGCCGACGCACGGGGCACCAGGCGGCGTCGCATTCGAACGCGACGGCACGATCGACGCACCGATCACGACGGGCGACTCGCTCGTCTCGATCGTGCGCGCACCGTGGCGAATCCGAAGGCTCGCAGGCGTCGCCTTCGGTAACGAAGTGCTCGAAGACCCCGCGCTGCACGCCGTCTTCGTAAGCGACCGGGACGCCGGCGGCGGGTACGGCGCGCTCACCCGCATCGCCGGCCGCAAGATCCGCACGACGAGGACCGGCATCACGGCCGAAGGCCTCGCGCTGGATCCGCAGCGCCAGATCGTATACGTCGGCAACGTCAACGATGCGACCGTCGCTGCCGTCGACGCGCGGACGATGCGGATCCTCCGCCGGTATCGCAGCGTTCCGCGCACCTTCGGACTGGCACTCGATACCGCGGCGCAGCGACTCTTCGTCGCGTCGAACACGAGCCCGTCGATGCGCGACGGCGGCGGCTACGTCGCCGCGATCGACGTAGGTTCGCCGCAGGGGCGCATCGTCGCGCGAAGCGCCCGCATGACGCTTCCGCTCGGCGTTGCCTTCGACCCGCGCACGCATTCCGTCTTCGTCACCGACGAAGGTGCCAATCTCGTCTACGTCCTCGACGCGCGTACGCTGCGCGCGACTCACGCACCGCTGCGCACCTGTTCGACGCCGTGGCTGCCGCACTTCGACGCACGCAGCAACCGCCTCTACGTTCCGTGCGCCCGCGCGAACGAGGTCGACGTCTTCAATGTCGCCACCCTGACCCGCGTGCGCGGCGCGCCTTTCCGAACCGGCGGCTTTCCGCTCGATGTCGCCATTGGGAACTAGGGATCCGTGTCCGAACGTATTTCGGGCATGACGACGCTGCGCCGCGCCGCGTTCTTCTTTTTCGTCGCTGCTTGGCTCGGCGGCGCGCGCGCCGAAGCGTCGCCGCTGCCACAGGCACCGCTGCCGGCCGCGCCTTTCCCGAAGATCGTGACCGACGCGCCAACGATCTCGTTCGTAGCGCCGGGCGTTACCTACGGCTTCTACGAGATGGTCACCGCCGACGGGCCGCTCGCGGTTCGCGTGGTCGCCGTCGACCTGCACGACCCGCGCGTCTCTCTGCAAACGGTGCTCGCCTCCAACGAGCTGACCTCGAACGGCGAAACCGTCTCCGCGATGGCGCAGCGCACCGGCGCGGTCGCCGGCATCAACGGCGACTATTTCGATATCGGCGCAACCAATCAACCGACCAATATTCTCGTCGAGAACGGGAGGCTGCTGCATCTGCCTCGGCCTCGATACGCGCTTGCGGTAACGGCTCGGCGCACCGTCGTCTTCAAGCAGTTCACCTTCGGCGCAAGCCTACAGCTTCCAGACGGCACCTACGCCCAACTCGACGGCGTCAACGCACTGCCTCCTCCTGAGGATGGAACCGCGATATTAACGCCTGAGTACGGCCCCGTCGCACCAGAACAGAATCTTACGCTTGCCACGCTGGAGCCGCTCGGCGGAACGCCGCCGTTCGCGCGCTATCGCGTAACCGGAATCGACGACAACACCGTAACGCAGCCGCCCGGTTACTATCTTGCCGTCGGCCTCG
Organism: bacterium; assembly: GCA_021806945.1. GTDB lineage: Bacteria > Vulcanimicrobiota > Vulcanimicrobiia > Vulcanimicrobiales > Vulcanimicrobiaceae > JAJYFL01. Next base: position 3,452 of record JAKAPQ010000047.1, read on the forward strand.
ATGCCTACGGCACGGTTGGCGCTCTCAGCGCGGGCAGCACCATCGAGGCTGAAGACGATACGACGCCGTCGCTCGCCGGCGTCGTCGCCGCCGTCGGCGGAGGGCCGCTGCTCGTCAAAGACGGGATGCCGTACGACGATCCGGATGGACCGTCGGGCGGCGGGTTCGCGGATCCGATACCGTGCAGCGGGGCGGCCGTAACGGCCGCCGGCACGCTGCTGCTCTTCGAAGTCGACGGCCGCCAGCCGGCGCTCTCGATCGGCTTGACGCGCCCGCAGTTTGCCGCGCTCATGCTCGCGTTCGGCGCAACCGCGGGAATGGCGTTTGACGGCGGAGGAAGTTCGACGTTGGTCGCGCGCCGTTTGGGCTACGCGGGCGCCGTCTTGCGCAACGAGCCCTCCGACGGCAGCGAGCGCCCCGTCGCCGACGGATTGTTCGTGTACAGCAACGCACCGCTGGGTCCGCCCGCGCGCTTGGCGGTTACGCCGCAGACGATCCGCGCGTTCGCCGGCGCGACGGTTCCGCTGCACGTCGCCATCACCGACGCCGGCGGCCACCTGCTCGCTACGCTCGGCGCTGCACGATTCAGCAGCCGGCCGGCGACGCTCGGGAGCGCAAACGCCACCGCGTTCGTCGCGGGCGCGACGCCGGAGACCGGCACCCTGCGCGTCGCGCGCGGCAATCTCTCAACCGAGATTCCCGTCCGCATCTTCGATGCGGCCGCCCGCGTCGAGATCTTTCCCCATACGCTCGATCTGCCGCCCGGAGGACGCGCGCACCTGGTCGTGCGAGCCTACGACCGCCGCGGTTATCCGATCGCGCTTCCCGAGCGCGTGGCCTGGAACGCGAGCGCGGGACGCGTCAGCGGTGATGGCCTCTTCGTTGCGGGATCGCACGACGCGGTCGTGACCGCGCGCCTGGGAGCGAGCGCGGCCGACGCGCGCGTCTTCGTCGGCCAGCACGAGCGCCCGCTGCATATTGCCGCAGGCGTCCGCTTCGTAACGTATCCGCGCGGCGATCCGGGCGGGCTGGCGCCGGGCACGCCTTGCCCGGAATGCATTGCCCTGCGCTACGATTTCACCGGCGGCGAACGCGCCGCATATATGGCCGGCCCCATCGCGCTCCCCGCCGGAACCATTGGCTTGCGCTTGAACGTGCTAGGCGACGGCAACGGCGAAGTTCTGCGCGCGGCGTTCGCGAGTGGAGCGTACGGCCGCGCGCTCGTCACCGTCGCACGAATTACCTGGACCGGTTGGCGGAGCCTCTCCGTGCGTCTTCCGCCTAGCATCCAGGGAGCGGCAACGCTGCAGTCGTTGTACGTCGTCAGCAGGTTCGGCGGCGCGCCGGTCGTCGCCGCCGGCAGCATCGCCATTCGCGACGTTCGCACGATCCTGGCAGGCAGTGGTCCCTCTCCCAGGAAGTAGTGCGGCGATGAGTTTTGAGTCGATGGCTGCGCGCACGCTCGATACCGCCTCCGCGCGCGGAGCCGTCTATGCCGACATTCGTTTCGAGGTCGCGCGCACCGAGCGCATAGAGGCGCGCAACGGCGTCGTCGCCACGCTCTCGGACTCCACCAGCCGCGGGTATGGAATTCGCGCGCTCGTCGACGGGACGTGGGGCTTTGCGGCCGCGTCCGATACGAGCGACGCCGGACTGGATCGCACCGCAGCACGTGCCGTCGAGATCGCCAAGGCCGGCGCGGCGATCGCCCGCCGCCGGTTCGGCGAAGCGCCGCCGAAGGCGTACGCCGACGTCTTCGTCACCCCGGTGCATCGCGATCCTGAAGACGTGCCGCTAAACGATCGCGTCGACCTCCTGCTCGAAGCCGAACGCCTGCTGCACGCCGGTCCCCAGATCGGCGTGGGGCGCGCCTGGATCGATCTATGGCGCACCGACAAATATTTTTACAGCACGATCGGCTCGAAGATCGAACAATCGATTCGCCAGACGGGTTGCGGGCTGCAGGCACTGGCCGTCGGCAACGGCGACGTGCAGACGCGAACGTTTCCGGGCGATATCGGCCTCTACGCATCGGGCGGATGGGAGATCGTCGAACGCGCCGGCCTTCGCGAGAACGCACAGCGCATCGCCGAAGAGGCGGTCGCGCTCCTTTCGGCGCCGCAGGCGCCCAGCGGCGTAACCGACGTCGTCCTCGGCGGCTCGCAGGTCTCCTTGCAGATACACGAATCGTGCGGCCATCCGGCCGAACTCGATCGCGTCATGGGCTGGGAGGCAAATTTTTCCGGCGTCAGTTTCCTAGAACTCGACCAGCTCGACAAACTAAAATATGGCTCGGAGATCGTCACGATATCGATCGACAACACCATGCCGGGCGGTATGGCGACCGTGGGTTATGACGACGAGGGCAGCCGGAGCGTACGCTCCGATATCGTTCGCGACGGAATGCTGGTCGGATACGAGATGAGCAACGATACGGCACGGCTCATCGGGCGTGAGAGCAATGCATGCGTGCGCGCGGAGAGTTGGGAGTACGTACCCATGATCCGCATGTGCAATTTGAACCTGTGGCCGGGCGAGATACCGTTCGAGCACCTTTTCGACGACGTGCGCGACGGAATCTACATGGAGAGCAATCGCTCGTGGTCCATCGACGATCACCGCCTGAACTTTCAGTTCGGTTGCGAGATCGCGTGGGAGATCAAGAACGGCAAGCGCGGTCGCCTTTTAAAAAATCCCACGTACGGTGGGATCACCCCCGCGTTCTGGAATTCGTGCGACGCGGTCGCCGACGCCGCATCGTGGGTTGCGTGGGGCACGCCGAACTGCGGCAAAGGGGAACCGATGCAGTCGGGCCGCACGACGCAAGCCGCCTCGCCGGCACGTTTTCGCGGGGTACGCGTGGGAGTGGGGTACGGTGGATAGAGAGCAGCGGGAGGATCTCGCGCGGCGCGTCCTCGCATTCTCCCACGCCGATCAAACCGAAGTTCTGCTCGTCGACCGCGACGCTTCGCTCTCGCGGTTCACGCACGACGCGATCCATCAAAACGTCGCGAGCGCCGACCTTTCGATCGCCGTTCGCGCGATCGCCGAAGGCCGCACCGGCGTAGCCCGCACCAACGTACTCGACGAGGCGTCGCTGCGCGACGTCGTAGCGCGCGCGCTCGCTATCGCTCGGCACGCACCGGCCGATCCCGAACAGCCCGCTCTTCCGGCCGGCGTACCGCCGCCCGCTCCGGCGGAGGCATTCGCCGAAGCTACCGCCCGCGCGACGCCCCAGCTTCGCGCGCAGATTTGCGAGGATATCTTCCGCGCCGGCAAAGCCGATGGGTTATGGGCCGCTGGATACGCAGCGACCGAACGCGGCGGCATCACGGTCGCGAACTCGAACGGAGCGCGCGCGTCGTTCGACGGTTCGGATGCCGCTGTAAACGTCAAGATGAACGGCGGCGATTCCAGCGGCTTCGCCGAGGCCTACGAGACCGACGTGCGACGCCTCGACGGGACCCTGCTCGGCGCGATCGCCGCACGCAAGGCCCGCGAATCCGCGCATCCGAGGGATGTCGAACCCGGCTCCTGGACCGTGATCCTCGAACCGGCCGCCTTCGGCGAGCTCTTCTCCTATATCGCCGATCACTTCTCTGCGCTCTCGTTCGACGAGGGCTCGTCGTTCCTCAGCGACGGACTCGACCGCACGTATCTTGGCGAAAACGTCACGATTACCGACGACTACGCGCACCCGCTGGCGCCCGGCATGCCCTTCGATTTCGAGGGGTACCCGACCAAACGTCTGGCGCTCGTCGAGCACGGCGTCGCCCGTGCCGTCGTCACGGACAGCTATTGGGCGCACAAACTCGCCCGCGAGAACACCGGGCACGCGCTCCCGGCGCCGAACGCGTCGGGACCGCAGGCCCGGAATCTCGTCGTCTCCGCCGGAAGCAAGAACGCCGCGCAACTCATTGCCGAGACCAAGCGCGGTCTGCTCGTCACCCGCTTCTGGTACATTCGCACCGTCGACCAAAAAAAGGCGATCGTAACCGGCATGACCCGCGACGGAACGTTCCTCATCGAAAATGGAAGGTTGACGGGCGGCGTGCGCAACATGCGCTTCAACCAAAGCATTCTCGAGGCGTTGCGCCATTGCGAGTTTGCAAGCGAGTTGTCTCGAACCGGCGGCTACTCCTATTCGGTCGTCGTCCCCGCGGTGAAGATCGAGAACTTCACGTTCAGCAGCGGAACGGGCTTCTAACCCGCTAAGCGCCGGCTCGGGAGCGTATCGCGAGCCCGACGGCTCCCGCAAGAAAGATTGCCACGCCGATCCAGAGCACGAAGAACGATGGCGCGGAGACCGCGACGATCGCGGGATAAGACGCGACCTTCGCGGTCAGGTCGAGACCGCCGATCGACCGGCTGGAGCCGTCGGCGACGATGCCGATGCCGCCGGGCAAGACCTTGTCCCCGCTCGTCGAGACGGCGAAGAGCACCGCCGGTAGACCATCGAGCGGCGGGTTCGCGTGCAATTGCGCCGCCTGCTGCGCGGAGAAGAGCACGGCCTTGACTTGCCGTGCCGCCGCCGGCACGGCAAAGCTATCGAACGGCACCGTCATTCCGGCGATCGTCGTCGACTGCGCCATCAGTAGAACCGGCGACAAGAAGACGCTGTTGGTCGGTTGCGTTATCGTGAGGTGGTTGCCGTGCGCGTCGCGCACGCTGACGTGAACCACGGGTCGCAGGCGCTGCCGAAGGATGAAGCCTCCGACGTAGCGGCGACGATTCGGCGGGATCGCTATCTTGGTCGCGCCCGCGCGGCGCAGATCCACCGTTACGCTGCCCGTGCCCGCGCCATCGGATTGCAGGAACGGGAAGACGAGCGAGCCGCCGAGGTCCGCGTCGTGGACGGTCGAGCCGGGCGCACCGACGACCGTATGCGGTCCGGGTCCGAGCAGACCGCTTGCGATGCCCGCAAACGCAACGACGCCGGCGCCCAGCAGCAGCATCGCCGCCGCACCGGTGAGGTCGGGCCGGGAGCGCCGGAGCGCCTGCATCCGAAAGAGCGCGTACGCGATCGACGCCGCAACGATCGCGTTGTACCAGCCATACTGGTAGACGGGCCTGCCCGGCCAGATATCCTGGACGGCGACCATGACGACAGCGGCCGCCGCCGCGAAGAGCAACGAGCCCACGAACTACTTTCTCCGCAGGAGCGGCCGAACGGCTGCGACCATCTGGTCGTAGGTGAGCGGGCCGTCGAAGCCGCGTTCGACGATGCCGGCCGGATCGATGACGATCGTGGTCGGCAGACCCAGGGCCGCATAGACGCGCCCGTACTGCTGATCTTCGTCCAGCAATACGGGAAAGTGGATGCCGAGCGAATCGGCAAAGGCTCGCGCCCGGCGCGCGGATTCGCCCTGATTGACGCCCAGCACGACCACGTTGCGCGATCTGTAGGCGGCGTAAAAGCGCTGGAGATCCGGCATCTCGAGGCGGCACGGCGGACACCACGAAGCCCAAAGATTCATGAAAACGATGTGCCCACGATACTGCGCCAACGATCCTTGCTTTCCATCGAGCGAGCGCACCTCGAAGCTCGGAGCTCTATGGCCGGCAAGCGCAGCCGGGCCCGCATCATGGGGTGGGCCGTTACGAAAATAGCCTGCGACGACGATCGCCGCCACCAGCAAGCCGACCCCCCAGTATATCCACGTGAGGCGTTTGGTCACCAATCTCCTATCGGCGCTGCCTAGGCCACTCACCTTCTTTGCGCTACTAGGAGGCTGTCGGAGTTGAGCCGTTTTCGGATTTGGCGCCGAATTTCGTTCGGAGACGGAAACGTGCTTAACTCCGACAGCCTCCTAGCGCCGTAGGTAAGCCCCCTCCTGCGGCGAAACCGCGATGCCGTGCCGGCTCAGATCCTCGACGGTCGCGCTATCGCTAACGACCTGCGCGCCGAACTCACCGCCCGCAGCGCGGCGCTGCGCGTGCTTGGGATCCATCCGCGGCTAGCGGTGGTACTGGTCGGCAAGGACATATCCTCGCTTGCCTACGTTCGTAACCTCGTCAAGACCGGCGAACGAATCGGCATCGCGATACAAATCGACGAGCTGTGCGAGGACGCGACGGCGCCGCAGGTTCGCGCGCGTCTGGAACGCCTCCAGGACGATCGTGCGGTGCACGGCGTCATCCTCCAGCAACCGTTGCCGCCCCATCTCTCGATCCGCAACCTCGCCGATGCGATGCCGATCGGGAAGGACGTCGACGGAACGCATCCGGTGAACCAAGGGAACTTGGCATTCGGCAGCGGCGCGGAGTTCGTGCCGGCGACGCCTGCCGCCGTCATGCTGTTGTTAGAACGCAGTCCGCACTGGCCGCTGCGCGGCCGCCGAGCGGTGATGATCGGCCGCTCGATCGTCGTGGGCGCGCCGGTCGCCATGCTGATGCTCGCCCACGACGCAACCGTCACCATCCTGCACAAAGAGTCGGCGGATCTGCAGCCCTACGTGCGCTTGGCCGAGGTGGTGGTGACGGCCACCGGCGTTCCCGGATTGATCGGAGGAGCCGACATCGCTCCCGGCGCGACGGTCATCGACGTCGGAACGACCGTGGTCGGGGGCGCGCTGCGCGGCGACGTGGATTTTGCTTCGGCCGTTGCGGTCGCCGGCGCGATCACGCCCGTTCCGGGAGGGGTCGGACCGCTCACCAACATCGCGCTGCTGCGCAATGTTATCGAGGCGGCTTCCCGCTCTGACGGCCTTCGTCCAGGAATCGCCCGAGCGCAGCCGCAAGAATGATGCGAATGTACGACGACCTCTCAGCCTATCTGGAAGCGGCGCATCCGGAGCCCGATCCGTTGCTGCTGGAGCTCGAACAGTACGGCCGCAAAGAGGATATCCTCGGCGTGACGCGCCCGGTCGGCCGGCTGCTCTCGGTGCTGGTTCACTGCATGCAGGCCAACCGCATTCTCGAGATCGGCACCGCATACGGGTATGCGACCCTATGGATGGCGCTGGCCCTACCACCTGCCGGGCGGATCTGGAGCTTCGACCCCGACATCGAGCGCACGGAGGTCGCGCGCTCGTATTTCGACCGCGCCGGCATCTCCGATCGCATCGAGATCATCAACCAATCGGCGCTCCCCGTCCTGCCAACCTTTCCGCAACGCAACCTGGACATCGTCTTCATCGACGGCGAGAAGACCGAGTACGAAGCGTATCTGGAACTCTGCGCGCCGCTCCTCAAACTCTCGGGACTAATCGTCGTGCACAACGTCTTGCTCGGCGGCCGGGTCGCGCGTAAACCGGCGCGCGGCGACGATGCGGCAGTCGTCGCCATCAGGCGTTTCAACGAGGCCTTCCTGAGCCGTCCCGATCTCGATGCGACGATCATTCCGCTGGGCGGCGGAACGGGTATCGGGGCTCGCAAACGGTGAATCCGCCGGCCGCGGCGGAGTTCAAGAGCGCGATGCGCCGCGTGCCCACCGGCGTAACCGTCGTAACCAGCCTGCGCGAGCGCGAGCCGCGAGGCGCGACCGTAAGCGCGTTCGCCGGCGTCTCGGCCGATCCGCCGACCGTGCTGATCTGCGTCAACCGCGAGGCGCGAACCTACCTCTTCATAGCGGCGTCGAAGATCTTTTGCGTCAACGTCTTGAGCTTGAATCAGCGCGATCTCGCCGAACGCTTCTCCGGTAAGCTGCACGACGATCAATTCGACGGCATCGCATACCGCACCGAGGCGACCGGCGCGGCCGTTCTCGATGGCACGATCGCATATTTTGACTGCGAGGTGGTAGAAGAGCTGCGGGCCGGTTCGCATTCGATCTTCGTCGGACGCGTACTCGCTTGTTCCGGGCACGCCGAAAGCCCGCTCGGATACTTCGACGGCGCATTCCACGACTTTCAGGTTCCCATCTAGGCGATGCTCCTCGAGCACTTTGCGGTCGGTCCGCTCGCTTGCAACTGCACGATCGTCGCCGACGAGCGCAGCGGCGAAGCTCTCGTCGTGGACGGCGGCGACGGCATCGACGAAGTCGTCAGGCGGCTAGCCGCCCGCAGCCTGCGCGCGACGCACCTGTTGCACACGCACGCGCATATCGACCATATCGGTGACCTCGGGCGTCTGCGCGAGCGCACGGGCGCACGTGGTTTCCTGCACCCGGCCGACCTGCCGCTCTATCGTACGCTCGCGCTGCAGGCGAGTTGGATCGGCTTGGCCGCGGCCCCGGCGGTCGTGGAGCTCGACGGCGAGCTCCACGACGGTGACGTGCTGCGCCTGGGCGACGGACGCATCTCCGTACTCCACACTCCGGGCCATACGCCCGGCAGCGTTTGTTTCGAAGTCGCCGACGGATCGGCGACGACGATCCTTTCCGGTGACACGCTCTTCGCCGGCTCCATCGGGCGATGGGATCTAGGCGGCACGTCGATGGAGGATATCGTGTCGTCGATCCAGCGCAAACTCATGGCCTACCCCGACGACGCGCCGGTAATCCCGGGCCACGGCCCCTCCACGACCATCGGCACCGAACGGCGCACCAACCCCTATCTGCTCGGCCGCTAAGCTGCGCTGAGTTGGGTAAGTTCTACGGCTTAAGGCTCATCCGCCGGCTACAGCGTCTCGGCAAGAAAGGTTGAAGATGCTAGGCTTAATCTTAATAGCCGTACTGGCGATTCCCGCCTTCTCATGCTGGGTGATACTGCGGTCACGCGAGCGACGGGATAACGCCGATGACGATTTTGGCGGCACGTACGATCGCGCGCCGCTGAACCCGGTACCGCTGCGTGAGTACACGGTAACCGGTGATATGGAGTTCCCGAATCCACCGCCCGGCTATACGCCTCCAGATCCACCAAGAGATTGACTGGTTTCGCGGCTCCGTGTGCGATGCCGCGGCGAATCAGTGCAGTTGGATGACGATTCTGCCGTCGCGAGCGGGGGGCGGCGGCGTAGACGATTGCTGCGCGGGCGCGGCGCTCCGCGGCGCGGGCATGGCGGCGTAATCCGGTACCGCACCCGAAGCGACCTTGCGACGGTAATCGTCGATCGCTACGTGCAGCGCTTCGAGCGCGCGCTGTGGGTAATCTTTCTTCTTCTCGGGATACCCGCCGAGCTCGTCTTCGATCTCGCGCTCGCTCAGGCGCGCCGCTTCGTCGATGGTCTTCCCCCGGACGAGGTCCACGACCAAACTGCACGTTGCGGTACCGAATCCACAGCCGGTCGTGAAATACGAGATGTCCTCGACGATCGCGCCCGGTCCGACCTTCAGAAAGAAATTATACATGTCGCCGCACGAATCGCTGAAATATTCGCCGCTGGCGGTCGGGTGGTCCATGGTGCGGAAACCCGCGCGGTCCTCGACTAAACGCTGAAATTTCGGGAAATCCAAGACATTAAATCCTTCTCAAAGATACCGCATTAGGGACGAACCGGATCCACTTGGAGTTCGAAACGGCACCGGTCACCGCCGGCTGCGAGCGAATCGGTCTGCACGTGCCGGCCGCCCAGCGTCCGATCGATGACATTGTGAATCACCGAACACACTTCGGGATTCTCCTTGGCGACCTCGGAGTACGGGCAGTTGTGCTCTTGCAGTGCGAAGCCACCGTCGATCGAATCGTACTCGGCTACGACCCCCTGCTCGCGCAGCATGCCGGCGAGCTGCGCGACTTTCCCTTCGGCGTCGGGTGCCGTCATGCGGTCGCGCGCCTTCTCGGTCGCGCGTTTGGCGATGCCGTCGAAAACGTCGCCTACCGCCTCCGGTCCAAAGCGTTCGCGCACCTCGCGCAGCACCGCGCCGAGCATCTTGTCGTACTGCTGCGGAAAGATCTTCTCGGCATCGGGCGTAAGCGAAAACTCGTAGGTCGGCTTGGTCGGTCCCCGGCGGACCGAGCGCTCGACGACGAGACCATCGCGCTCGAGCACGACCAGCTGCTGGCGAATCGCGTTGGGCGAAAGGCCGAACACCTTGGCAAGGTCTACCGCGGAGGCCGTACGGCACTGGCGCAGCTCCGCCACGATCTTTCCGCGGGTCGTCTGGAAGAAACGGTCGGCTTGCATATCTAACCCGATACTATCATGGAAACACTAGATAGTCCAGGTTTTCCTTGACTTTCCGCCGCCGCATCCGATAGGATAGACGTGCGCCCACTCTGCAACACCGAAACGTCACCCCACATTCAAAGGAGCCAGCGTGTCCGAGCCGGGACTTCGCATCAACGATCTGCGCGCGAGCGTCGCGGGCAACGATATTCTCAAGGGCATCGACTTGACGGTCGAGCCCGGCAAGGTCCACGCCCTGATGGGCCCCAACGGCAGCGGCAAATCGACGCTCGCCTTCTCGCTGAGCGGTCATCCCGCTTACGTGGTTACGGGCGGCACGGCGACGCTCGACGGCGAGAACGTCCTCGACCTTCTGCCCGATAAGCGCGCCAAAGCCGGCCTCTTCCTCTCGTTTCAGTATCCCGCGGCGATCCCGGGCGTCAAGGTGGCGAACTTTCTGTACGCCGCGCGCCAAGCCGTTCGCCCCGGCGATCTAACGCCCGCGAAGTTTCGCGCGCTGCTCGTCGAGAAGATGGAACTGCTCGATATGGATCCGACGTTTTTGGGCCGCTACCTGAACGACGGCTTCTCCGGCGGCGAGAAAAAGCGTCTGGAGATGCTCCAACTCGCAGTGCTCGCACCGCGTTACGCGATTCTCGACGAGACCGACTCCGGCCTCGACGTCGACGCGCTTCGGGCCGTCGGCGAATCGGTGAGAGCGATGCGCGACTCCGACGAAGGCCGCGCGACCGGTTTCCTCATCATCACGCATTACCCGCGCATCCTCCATCACGTCAAGCCCGACGCCGTTCACGTGATGGTCGGCGGCCGCATCGTCAAGCAGGGCGGCGCGGATCTCGCCGAACTGATCGAACGCGATG
>JAKAPQ010000048.1 GCA_021806945.1 bacterium
GCCGCGGGATGGTGCGCGATATCGAAACCGCGTTTCGCCTCTTGCTGCGCCGCGGCACGCCCGGCTACGTTCCTTCCAGCCACATCACTCCGCACGCGGCGATCGAGGCGATCCAAGCCGCCGGCGGAGTCGCCGTACTCGCCCATCCGGGACGGCTGCACGATTATGAGATCATCGACGAGCTTGCCGAGCACGGATTGGACGGCCTCGAGGTCTTCTATCCCACGCACGAGCCCGGTCAGGTGCAGCACTTTCGCGAAAAGGCCGCGCGCTTGGGGTTGCTGATGAGCGGTGGATCGGATTTTCACGACATCCGCTACCACACGCGCGGAGTTGGGATGGATATCGAGGAGGCCGACATACGGCCGTTCTTGGATCGCGTCGCCGGGTAGGCCGGCTATTGCGGCTGCCGAACGCTCAGGCGCACCTGGGCAAGTAGCGCCGAGCCCTCGCGTTCCAGCCCGGCGAGCGCTTCGGCTTGGCTCGCGACTGCAGCGGCGTCGCGCATGTACCTATGATTGATGCGCACGTTGTAGCCGGCTGCGAGCAATGCGGCGTGTGCGAACTCGGCGGCGCAGGCAATGTCGCTGGAGAGAGCGCGGTTACGGATAGGAAGTAGGTCGCCGGCCAGCCGCAGAACGGCGAGTGCGTGACCGGCGGTCACCAGCGGTTCGGCCGCCGCATCGTGCAGCGCTCGCTCGAGCTCCGCGCTCCGAGCGGCTCGTTCGGGTTCGGTCCGTTTGGGAAGCGCGGTCGCGGCGACGACCCGCCCGAACGCGGCTTCGTCCAACGCGCGCTGCCGGCCGAGATCGGCACGAAGCCCGTCGGCTTGCTCGGCGGTCGCCAGGGCGAGGGCGTGGAACGGGAGGTATCGGGGGTTCTTCGAGCAGATGCGGGCGACCATGGCGACCAGCGCTGCGGCGCTTTGGGCAACCAGCGTCGCTGCGCTCCCGCCGCCCGGGGCCGGCTGCTCGGAGGCGAGAGCGGTCAAGTAGCCGTCGAGAGTCTCCACGCCCACGATCATTAGCGAGCGGGGGCGCGAACTCTTGTAGACGAATAGACGGCGGTTCCCCCCTACGACCGAGAGGAAAGAGACCTTGCCAGTACTCGAACGGACCGACGCGCTGCGCGGCGACGTCAAAGATCGCTCGTTGGCCGAGATGGGCCACTCGCGCATCGCGTGGGCGGCCGCCTACATGCCCGTTCTCGGCCAGATCCGAGAGCGTTTTGCGCGCGAGAAGCCGCTGGCCGGCGTTCGAATCGGCGCGTGCCTGCACGTGACCACCGAGACCGCGAATTTGATGCTCGCCTTGCAGGCGGGCGGAGCCGAGATCGCGCTATGCGCGAGCAACCCGCTCTCGACGCAGGACGACGTCGCGGCAGCGCTCTGTGAATACGATATTCCAACATACGCGATCAAAGCCGAAGACGAGAAGACGTATTACCGTCACATCGAGTCGGTCATCGCGACCAAACCGCATATGTCCATGGACGACGGCTGCGATCTCGTAACAACGATCTACACAAAGCACAACCACCTGCTGGCCGATATGATCGGCGGCTGCGAAGAGACGACTACCGGCGTCATTCGTTTGAAAGCGATGCAGAAGGATGGCGTGCTGCCCTATCCGGTCGTCGCGGTGAATAACGCGCTCACCAAGCACATGTTCGACAACCGCTACGGTACCGGCCAGTCGACCCTCGACGGCATCATCCGGGCGACCAACGTGCTGCTCGCAGGCCACACGGTTGTGGTGGTCGGGTACGGCTGGTGCGGGCGCGGCGTGGCGTCGCGTGCGGCCGGCATGGGCGCGCACGTCGTGGTGACCGAAGTCGATCCGCGCAAGGCGATCGAAGCGGTCATGGACGGCTACCGCGTGATGCCGATGAACGATGCGGCGAAGATCGGCGACATCTTCGTGACGGTTACCGGCAACTACCACGTGGTACGGGAAGAGCATTTTCGCCTGATGAAGGACGGCGCGCTGGTCTGCAACTCCGGCCACTTCAACGACGAGTTGGATTTGGACGCGATCGAGCGCTTGAGCGACGGACGGAAGACCGCACCGCGCGCCTTCGTCGAGCAGTACGAGATGCACGACGGCCGCAAGATCTGCATTCTCGCGCAAGGCCGTCTGATCAATCTGGCGGCGGGCGAGGGGCATCCGGCGGCCGTGATGGATATGTCGTTTGCCAATCAGGGCATGTCTGCGGCGTATCTGGCCAAGAACCATCGGAATCTAGAGAAGAAGGTGTACGACGTTCCCATCGAGATCGACGAGGAGGTCGCGCAACTAAAGCTCGCCTCGATGGGCGTCGACATCGACATTTTGAGCGCCGAACAGGTTAAATACATGGCTTCGTGGAGCGAGGGCACGTAAGGTGGCGTACCGCCGTTTGTTTACCAGCGAGTCGGTGACCGAGGGGCATCCCGACAAACTCGCCGACCAGATCTCCGACGCCGTCCTCGACGCGATTCTCAAGGACGACCCGTACGGCCGCGTTGCCGTGGAGACGTTTGCCATCACCGGCCAGATTCACATCGCCGGCGAGGTGACGACCACGACCTACATCGACATTCCGAAGATCGTCCGCGAGACGATCGAGGATGTCGGCTATACGAAATCCGCCATCGGCTTCGATGCCGAAACGTGCGGAGTCAGCGTCTCGATCGACGAGCAGTCGCCCGATATCGCGATGGGCGTCGACAGATCGCTCGAGGCGAAAGCCGGCGAGCATCCGGACGACGGCTTCGACAAGATCGGCGCCGGCGATCAAGGGATGATGTTCGGCTACGCGTGCCGCGACACCGCCGAGCTCATGCCGTTGCCGATCGTGCTGGCCCACAACCTCACGCGCCAGCTCGCTGCCGTGCGCAAGAACGGCGACATTCCTTACCTGCGCCCGGATGGCAAGAGCCAGGTAACCGTGCAGTACGAAGGCGACAAACCGGTGCGCGTCGACGCGATCGTCATATCGACGCAGCACGACCCGGACGTTCCGCTCGAGATGCTTCGTAACGAAGTTACGGAGAAGGTCATAAACCACGTGATCCCCGCGTCCATGCGCGACGAGCACACGCGCGTGTACGTGAATCCGACCGGCCGGTTCGTCATCGGCGGGCCCAAGGGCGACGCCGGGCTCACCGGGCGTAAGATCATTGCCGACACCTACGGCGGCATGGCTCGCCACGGCGGCGGCGCGTTCTCGGGTAAGGACCCGACCAAGGTCGATCGCTCGGCGGCCTATGCCGCACGGCACGTTGCGAAGAACGTCGTTGCGGCCGGGCTAGCGGACCGCTGCGAAGTACAGATCGCTTACGCGATCGGCGTGGCGCATCCGATGAGCGTACTGGTCGAGACGTTCGGGACCGCGAGTCTGCCCGAGGAGAAGATCGCCGAGATCGTCATGGCGAACTTTGACCTGCGCCCGGCGGCGATCATCCAGAATCTGGATCTGCGCCGGCCGATATACCGGCAGGTTGCTTCGTACGGGCACTTCGGCCGGCCGGAACTCGACCTGCCGTGGGAGCGCTTGAACAAGGTCGAAGCCCTGCGCAAGGCGGCGGGAGCCGCAGCGGAGGCGCTCAAGGTTCCCGACTTCAGCAAGCCCTAACTTTACTCGCCTAACGATACGAGCGAGCCTTGCCGCGCGCGGGGCTCGTTCTACGTTACATGGAGCTGGACGAGCTCCGATCGAACGCCGCGGCGGGTAAGCGGGTAAGGACGCCGGGTAAGGTCGAGTAAGAACCTAAGGAGAGTGGATGATGATTCGCAGTACGCTCACGGCAATCGCGCTGACCGCGGCGCTGGCTATTCCGGCGCTGGCGCAATCGCCACCGGCAGGGGGCGCGCAGACCGCGGCGCCGTTACCGGCATCGACGATGACGCTCGCGCAAGGCGACACGATCCGCGGCTACATGGAGAACTCGCTGGACAGCGGCACGGCGTACGTCGGGGAGACGTTCACCATGCAAGTCGTCCCGCCGTACCCCGAAGGCGATCAGGATCTCGCCAACGCGACGATCTCCGGTCAGGTCATCAAGGTCGTGCGTGCGGCTCAGGGAGCCAATCCGGAACTCCATCTCGCCTTCACGACGCTCACGCTGCAGGACGGTACCTCCTATCCGCTCGACGCGCAGATGACCGCGGCGCAGGAGAAGCAGGACTCGAAAAACGGCGGGCATGTTGCCATGACCACGGTGGGCGGCATGGTCATCGGAAACGTGATCGGTAAGACGATCTTCCACAGCGGTCTCGGCGGCCTGCTCGGTGCGGCCGGTGGCTTCTTGGCAGGGTTCAACCAAAAATCGAACGTGCGGCTCGGCAGGGGCGCGCAGGTATCGCTGACGCTGGTTCGACCGCTCGTCGTGCGCCGTCAGGCTACGCAGCCCTCGTAGTTCGAACGCGGCTCTTCGTGCCCGCGCATCTCTTTCAAGGATGCGCGGGCACGGGCCTACGCGAATACCCGTTCCCATGTCGCAGCAACGAGCCACCGATGCGCTAGCCAACGAGCGCACCTTTCTAGCCTACATCCGGACGGCGTTGGCCTTCGTAGCGTTCGGTTTCGTTATCGCGCGCTTCTCGCTGTTCGTGCGGGAAGTGTCGCAGGTGGCGCACATTCACCTCAAGCACGGTGAGACGTCCTTTGCTTTCGGAGCAGCGATGGCGCTGGCCGGCGTCGTGCTCGCGCTCTTCGGTGCCTCGCGATATGTGAGTGCGAATCGAGCTCTCTGCGAGGGGCGAACCGAGAGCTTGGCACCCGCACTCGCCTATGTGATCGGGGCCGCCACGGCCGTCTGCGGCATCATCGTCGGCATCACCATACTCAGCTATCGTTAGCGCTTCTCGCTTCCTAATCGTATGTGCCGGGCCGAGGCTTTACTTGCCGGCCTCCGGCAGCGGCAGAGGAGGCCTGGCTGGGATAGCCAATAATGGCGGGTCGCTAGAGGCCGTTCCGGATTAGCTCAGTTGGTAGAGCAGCTGACTGTTAATCAGCGGGTCGCTGGTTCGAGTCCAGCATCCGGAGCCAATTGAAAACCCTGATTTTATCGGGGTTTTTCCTTTCTTTTTTCGGCGTGTTAGCGGCGGCCTAAAAAGGCGCATATTCGGCGGAATATCTCGTGTAGCGGGTCCGAGCAAGGCCCTCAACGCTTGGATGCAATAGGGGTGATGGTCCCCACGCTTGCTTGTGAACGTCCGGAGATCACCTTGCTCAGGAGTCCTGGGGATACGTTCCATCGCCGTCCGTCGTCGGTGATGACGGTCACGGTTTTCTTGTTGTAGCGGGTGATCACGCCCGATACGGTTTCCATGCGATCGGAGTAAAACATAACGCGATCGCCGATACTGAACTCGAGCATGCTCATGTGGGCTCGCATCTGACCCATAAAGCGGAGCCTCTCGACGATTCGATGGTTCAGGTCGATCAGCTCCGCTTCGCTGAGTTTGTCTATATCGATGCTCACGTTCAGCTCCTAAGAGATTGGCATGAAGCGCCCTATTTCGCCGTCGACCCAGTTTTGCTTGTACGCCGCTCTCTGGCGTTACGTTCCGAGCGTTCATGCGCTTCTTTAAGGCGGTATGATTCGGCTTCGATCGGGATAACTTCGGAGCGGTGGACGAGCCGATCGACGAGCGAAACCACGCACCCGCCGAGGACGCGGACTTCGGCGAGAGCTTCGCGGCCTCGAAAGCGATTCGTGCCAGCGTCGTTTTGCCGCATCCGGGCGGCCCGAGGAAGAGCATATGCTGCGGGTCCGGGCCGCAGAGCAGCACGTTCACGTGGTCGAGCGCCTCGCGTTGTCCTACGATCTCCTCGAGCGTTTGCGGGCGTGAGTCACGGCGATGCAGCCGCTCCTCGCGCAGCCGGTACAGACGATCTTCGACCGCTTCAGGTCTTGGAGCGAGCTTCGGGAAGGGCTCTGGTGCGGGCGCGAGAGCCACGAAGGAGCCATGCCGCCGGATGCCGTTCGTTTCGTCCATCATGACGTTATGATAGCGTACGAAAACCGGGAATCAAAGGGGAAGTCGGTGGCGGCCGCGCGTAAACGAGCGAGACGTGCTGCAGCATGTCGTAGCGGCGCAGCACGGTATCGACGTACTGCCGCGTTTCGGCCGGCCAATCGACGGCGCGGGGATGTGCAGCGACGTTGCCGGATCCCCAATTGTACGCGGCGAGCGCGCTGCGCAAGCCGAAATCGCGAATGAGATACGCCAGCGTCCGCGCACCGCAGCGCACGTTCGCGCGCGCATCATAGCGATCGCTTACGCCGCAATCGCCCGCCGTGCTAGGCTCTATCTGCATGAGCCCGACTGCCCCAGCGCTGCTCACCGCACGCGGGTCGCCTGCCGACTCCGCATCGATTACGCTGCGGACCAGGCTCACATCGAGCCCGGATGCGCGAGCGCCCAAGCGCGCGTAGTAATTGATTTGCGCGCACGATCGGGAACGGAAGGCGTTGGCAGGGCCCGTAGGCGAATCTTCTTCATGGCGTAGTCTCCTTTGAATGTTGTAGTTTTTAGAAGGCTACGCCGCCTCTTTAGCCATTATCCCCGGAGATCGGGACGCCCTCGCCGTTAGGGTCCAGGTCGCATTGCTACCGGCCAACGAACTCACGGTGAACGTCGTTGCCGAGGTTCCGCTGGTCGGCGAGAGAGTGAATCCGTTGGACACGTTGGCGTTGGGACTGGTGAGTTGGAAAGTGCCGCTATAGCCGCTCTGCGAGACGGTAAATGTCTCATTGGTACTACACGGAAGCGCCATCAGGTTGTTCGTGATGCTCGACCCCGTGAACGTCACAACGCCGGGCGTGGGTGACGGCGGAGGCGTCACCACAGCTGCGTTACCACCCGCCCCACTACACGACGCGAACACGAGCGAGAGGCTCGCGGCCGCGAAAAACCGGCAGAGCGCCGAAAAGCATCGATACCCCATCCTGGAATATTGGGGCGAGCGATCCTTACCATGAAAGCCTCCAAGGGGATTGTGATGCGTCAGCCTAGCACGCGACCGTTCCCAAAGCGTTCCCGTTTCCAGGACCCGCCGATTCGCGTGAAGGACATCCGGCTCGCAGACGACACCAAGGAGGCCATGTGGCCCGCAAGGATGTTGACGATGAAAACCCTACGATGCGCCGCGGCATGCCTGGCGCTGGCCTGCGTCGTGACCCGCGGGAATGCGTCGGCGGCCGAATGTGTGCCGACCAACGCCGTGCATGTCGCGATCGCAAAGCAGATCGGTGACACCTACAATCAGATCGCGACCGACGGCGACGATGCTCCGGGTTCGTATTTCGCGCAAGCAAACGTTCGGACGGGCGCGTTTGCGTTCTCGGTTCAATCGCAGTACAGCCAATACGATTCGCAGCATGCCGGTGCGGGAACCCTCACCGTCGTTCATACGATCGCCGGGCCGACCGTCTCGGTGCCGTGGTTCGTCGCCACCGATCGAACCTCGGAAGCGCACGTTGCCGCCTGCACCCGCCGGCTCGGTGTCTATGCCGGCGTCGGCTATTTGCAGACGCAGTCGAACTACGCGTACCCATACGGCTACGGGCCGCTGCGTGGCCTGGGCGCCGGACTCGAACGGTTCGCCGACCCGCACCGGCGCCTCGACGGGTTCGGATCGCTCTACTACTACCCGGCGGCCGCCGGGACATATGGCTCGCGTCGCGTGACGTACGCCATCGTGTCGTTCGACGGCGGGTTCCGCTGGCGACTAGGCAGGTCGGGGGTCGGGCTCATCGCGGGGCTCTATGAAGAGATGCGCACGCTCCGCCCGGGCAGCCGCGCGGGATTTATGATCCGCGACGGTCCTTACCTCGGCTTCGACTTTTAGCAGTCGATACCGTGCGAAGGACCGCTTTCTCCTCTAAGCCATATAAATCAAGGCCTAGCGTATCGCTAGGCCTTGATTGTTAGTAAGGACGCACGGCGGATCGTTCGCTCTCGCGCTCTAACGCCGGAGAAGGGCCATCACAGCGACCCGATGTATCGCTGCGCGCAAAACGAAGATAATCGCGCCGGCGACAACGGCCACGGCGCCGATAGCCCAGAGCGGCATCCTCAGCACGAGCGTACGGACTCGTCTGCCGAAAGCAGACCTTCAAGTTGCTCGATACCGACTCGATCTGCCAGCGCTTGGTTCACGATAGCCCGAAGGCGGGCGGCGCGCAGGGCGTCCGTAGCGAGCCCGATGTGCGTGACCACATCCGCGATGGCGGCCGATTCGTCCGGCGCGAAGGCTTCGGCTTCCGCGCGGCGTCGCAATAGAACAATGCCGAAGAGCTGCCCGCGCAACACGCATGGAAACGCGCTGCCCGACCCGAGTGCCGAAACGAGCCCCACGGCGTCGACCGGAGCGGCGCGTTCGCGCAGTTCAACAGCGAGCGGGTCGTCGTCGGGGACGATGGTCCCCGCTGCGTCACCGCGTTCGATGCGTAGCCGTGCCCTGCTATCGCGCAGGGCGATGATTGCCGCATCGCAGTGCGTGCGCTCGCGCAGCACGCTGCTTGCGCTTGCGATGAGCGTCCGTTCGTCGCAGAACTGATAGATGGAGGCGCGAAACGAGCGCAACGCAGCGAGAAGATCGTAGCGATCGCGAAAGAGCAGGTGTTGCACGCGATGTTCGGTGGCCTGATGAAGCCGCTGTGCGAAGAAGGAGAGCCCGACGGCGCCGCTGGCCGAGACGGCGAGCTTCAAATTTGGTACCGTCCCGCCGAGCGCATCGAAGATCCGCCCGAGGGTGAATTCGATGAGACTGACACCCACGACGATCATCACGAGTAAGATCGTAAACGTGGTACCGCGAGCGAGGTAATAGCGGATGTCCACGATTCGCCGGCTGAGGATCGCGTATGCGAGCAGCGCTTGCGCGGCGATGCCCACCACCACGCAACTCGTGGTGAACCAGTCGGGCGCCGCCAGTGCCCCGACCCCATGCGAGTTTTCCGTGTATGCGGCGTAGGTCTCAAGCACCTTGACAACGCCGTATGCGCTGACGATGACAATCGCGACCGACATCGCGCAACTGAACAGCAATCCGGGGGCAATCCATTGCAGCCGTCGCACGTCACCGGTTCTGGAGCGCAGCATTCGCACGATGCGAACGACGAAAGCCGCGGTAGACACCAAGAGCAGAAGAAGCAGCCCGAATGACGCGAGAGCGTACGCAAGTGCGAACGGCGCGAGCTCGTACAGGTGATGGGGTATGCGTGAGTTGTTCATCTCAGTGACGAGCATCGCAACGAAGATGCCAATCGCCGCAATCGTCAAGAGAGCGCTGAACAGCGCTGCGGACCCGAAGCGCCGCGTGGAACGGAACATGCCCGACGACGAGAAAGCGTCGAGAACGACGCTGGCGCGCCAGAGCACAAGCTGGGCGAACACCGCGGCGAGCGCGTTGAACTCCGTGTTCGCCGCGGCGCCGATCGTCACGGAGAGCAACGCAGCGCCCATCACAAACGAATACACCAAGTACAGCGAGACCGCAGCCGTGGCGCGGTCGTGACGGGAAAAAATCTGTACGACCAGCGCGATAATCAGCGGCGGAAGCAAGAGCGCGGCGACAACCAAACCGTCCCCCTCGAGCACGTAACCGAGCCCGACGAGCCCGGCAATGCCGACGGAACACACGGTCACGGCGCCAACTCCAAAGGCAGCCATGCGCGCCATGGCCTGGATGATTGGACGGGGGTGCGGAGCGCGCCTGCAAGCCGGATTCCGTTCCTTGCGTGCGACGGCTATCTCTCTCGGATGCGCGTTGCCGCGCAGCTCGGTGTCGACGCGGCCGGCATCAGCGGCCAAGACGCAGGCCTGCTCACCTGCGAGCAAACCCCATCCGAACTCGGCTACGTCGGCACGGTGACGGCCGTCAACCCGGCCGCGATCCCACCGATCCCACCACCGCATCGACGCGCTCACGCTCGACGAAGCGATCGCCTTCGCTCAAACCCCCGCCTGCGGCGACGCCATGAAACCCAAACTCGCCGCTGCCATCGAGACCATACAACAAGGTGCCGCCAAATCCATCATCACCTCCAACCTGAACGGTGGCACAACCATAACGCGCCGCGAGAACTTTCTAGCCAACCATCCCGAGCGCGTTTCAGTGTAAAGCAAAGCGCTCGATGACAAGAAGCGCCATCGAGACGACCAGCAATCCCATCATCCCTAATCGCCTCTTTCGGCGCTCGGTGGAGCATAAATCCGTCTCTTACGTAGCCGGGCCGCGCCCCGCAAGCAGGCAGCCTGCAATCTGGGGTAAAAAAGCTTGTCCGCATGGTGAATGCGCGACGAAAGCATTGCGTCGTTCCCGAGAGAAACGCGCCGACGATTTCACCACAACTAAGATCGGAGAATATGATGATTCGGGGAGCCGCGCGCAGAATTTGCTTCGGTTTACTCATCGCGCTCATAGCTTCGAGTCTTCCCGCGATCGCCGATGCGGCAAGCTCGGGACCGCCGGCGGGCAAGTATGCGTGCTACAACTACGGATTCAACTTCTAAGTCTTTTACAATGGCGTTACGTTGATCGTTGAAGACGGTTCGCACTACACCACGCAGGGCGCGAAGTTCACCGGGCGTTACCGCTACCTTCAAAATGGGAGCATTGTGTTCGCGAGCGGAAAGCTGCAGGGGCTGACCAGTCGTTTCCGCCCTGGCCCCGGCGGTAAGGCAATTCTGATCGACTTCAGGGATGGGCGCGCCACGAACACCGCCGTCTGCGGCATGCTGCACTAGCAGGTTGCAGCTGGAAAGAATGACCGCGTTATCGCATCGGAACTCGACATCAGCCTCCGGTTGATTGACCGGAGCGACTGACCGAACAGATCTGAAGCAATATCGCGCTACACAAGCGTAATCTCTCAGGCACGCAGTCACCGCAGGCCAGGGTAATTGTCACCGGCGACCGAGGCCTCCGACCCTAGACGCAGAGCCCCCACGAGCCGCGCTTCGCCGCGCGCGCCGCTCGGCGGCGGAGCCTTCGGCCGCGGGCGGTCTGGCTAACGCGGTGCCGCCTGGCCCCGGGATTGGTGGCTCAGTATATACTTGACGGAATAATACCTTTTGGGGCATAATATCGCATGGCATGGGAGGTCGAGTTCGCGGATCAGTTCGGGGGTGGTGGGGCGAAATCGACGCGGACGCCCAATCCGACACCGATGCATCGGTTCGACTCCTCGCCGAGATCGGCCCGACGCTGGGGCGCCCCCACGTCGATACCGTCAACGGATCAGCGCATGCCAATATGAAGGAGCTCATAGTTCAGAGCAGCGGTCGCCCGTTCCGCATATTCTTCGCCTTCGATCCGCGTCGCACCGCGATCTTGCTGATCGGTGGCGACAAGACCGGGAAGAAGCGCTTCTACGAAGAGATGATTCCGATCGCTGGCCGCCTCTATGACGACCACCTTTAAGAGATTCGAAAGGAGGGCGCACGCGATGGCTAAGAGTTTCGCGGTGCTTCGCGAGAAGATGACGCCCGAGCGGCGCAAACGGAGCGATGCTCGGCTGGAGGAGTTGCGCAGCCAGGTTCGGCTGCAAGAGCTGCGCATCGCACGCGCGCAGACGCAAGAGAACATCGCCGGCATCATGCGGATCCCGCAGTCCTCGGTCTCCAAAATCGAGCAGCGCACCGACGCCTACGTCAGCACCATTCGACGCTATCTTGAGGCGGTCGGCGCCAGGCTGCAGATCGTTGCTCAGTTTCCCGATGGAGCGTCGTTCGAGATCACGCAGTTCCATGACATCGGCGAACCCTCGGCGGAACTTATGGGAGGTACGCGCTCAGCCCGTAGCCCGCGGGCAACGCGGTAAGCTCAAAGCACGATCTGGGTGCCCAATAGCTTGAGGAACTGCGCCAGCCAGGCCGGATGCGCGGGCCAAGCGGGGGCCGTCACCAGATTGCCCTCGGTCACTGCGGTATCCACCGGGATGTCGGCATACCGCCCGCCCGCCGCCATCACCTCCGGCCCGCAAGCCGGGTAGGCCGAGCACTGCCGGCCTTGAAGCACGCCTGCGGCAGCCAGGATTTGCGCGCCGTGGCATACTGCAGCCACCGGCTTGTTGGCGGCGAAGAAATGCCGCACGATCTCAAGCACGCGCGGGTTCAGGCGCAGGTATTCGGGGGCGCGGCCGCCGGGAATCAGCAGCGCGTCGTAATCCTCGGGCTTGACCTCGTCGAAGCTCGCATTCAAGCTGAAATTGTGGCCGGGCTTTTCGGAATAGGTCTGCGCGCCTTCGAAATCGTGGATCGCGGTCTTCACCTGGTCGCCGGCTTTCTTGCCGGGACAGATGGCATGCACGGTGTGCCCCACAGCCAGCAGGGTCTGGAAGGGCACCATGATTTCGTAATCTTCACCATAGTCGCCCGCCAACATTAGAATTTTTTTCGCAGTCATCACAAGTCTCCGTTGGGATTTGGGTCCCCTAAGAATTACGGGGGCAGGCGTGCTTCGCTCGTTATGGATCCCTTTCTTCGTCTAGGACCGAGTCGGTCCTCGCCCGGAACCTATGGGGGTGTTGTGTACCGCAGATGCCTTACGCGTAGCGATACGTGAGTCAAGCTACCACGCGGTCGTTACCGGGATCGGGACGCTCCATCCGGTGGCGATCGAGGATGTAACGGACACTTCGCGAGAGTTGGCACTCGCGTGGGACGGTTCGGCAATCACCGAATACCGAGAGATCGACACGCACGCGCTGTAGCGCCGCCCGCATTGCAGTCGTTGCGGGGAAACGCGCGCCGAGCGTGAATCTACGGCTTTCATGTTTACCGCGCTGATGCTCTTGGCCGTTCCCGCGATCGTGCCCCTTCCACGCTCGCTGACGGTGCTGCCCGGCACGTACGCGTTGCCGCAGCACGTCGCCGTGCGGGCCGTATCTGCTGCCGAGCGCAATGTGGCGGCGTTCACCGAACGCTTCCTGCGCGAACGCGGGATAGCCGTGAGAATCGTGCGGGAGGGCGCGACCGCGCAGATCCGGCTGAACGGTGCGGCGAAGGACGAGGCGCTGGGAGCCGAAGGCTACCACTTGCGGGTGGATTCGAGCGGCATCGAGATCGACGCGAACGGCGGTCCGGGTCTCTTTTACGGTTTGCAGACGCTCGAACAGCTCGTGCCGGCAAGCGGCGTACCGGCGATTCGCGACATCGACATCCGCGACGTCCCGGCCTTTGCTTGGCGCGGCATCCATCTGGACGTCAGCCGCCACTTCTTCCCCGTCCCGGTGGTCGAGCGTTACATCAACGTTGCCGCTCACTACAAGCTCAACGTCTTCCATTGGCATCTCACCGACGATCAAGGATGGCGGATCCAGATTCAACGTTATCCGCGGTTGACGAGCGTTGGCGCGTGCCGGAGCGGCAGCGAGGTCGACCACGATCCGGCGCTCAGCGACGGCATACGGTACTGCGGTTATTACACCCAAAACCAGATCAGGCAGGTCGTCGCCTATGCGGCAAGGCGTTACGTGACGGTGGTGCCCGAAATCGAGATGCCGGGCCACTCCGCCGCAGCGATCGCAGCGTATCCGTACCTCGGGTGTACTGGGAAGCAGATTCCGGTCAGCGTGCCCTGGGGAGGCAGCGATGCGATCTGTCCGACGCCGCGCGCGATTCGATTCGAAGAGAACGTGCTCTCCGAGATCATGCATCTCTTCCCGAGCAAATACATCCACACCGGTGGCGACGAAGTGCTCTTTGGCCAGTGGAAGCGGAGCGCGTTCGTCACCGCGCTAATGAAGCGCAAGCACCTGCAGACCTACCCGCAAGTTCAAGGGTATTTCGAGCGGCGCATCGAGCGCTTCATTCGCAGCAAGGGCCGCATCATGGTGGGCTGGGACGAGATTCTTAACGGCGGCGTGAGCCGGTCGGCCGTGGTGATGTCCTGGCGCGGCACGGCAGGCGGCGCTCGTGCCGCACGGCGCGGCAACGATACGGTGATGTCGCCCGATGGCCCGCTCTACCTAAGTTGGGCGCAGGGCGATCCGGCGGACGAGCCGCCGGCGAGCTGCTGCGTCGATACGCCGCAGATGGTCTATGCCTTCAATCCGATTCCCCCGGGGCTCACACCCGAGCAGGCCAAGCATATCATCGGCGTGCAGGGCAACATGTGGACGGAGTGGGTTCCGACGGCGTCGCACCTGTTCTACATGCTGCTGCCGCGCGAACTCGCGCTCGCGGAGGATGCTTGGACGCCGGAGTACGAGAAAAACTGGAGTTCGTTCGAAGCGCGCACCGGCCCGCAGTATCTCTGGCTGGAGGCTCACGGCTACAACTTCCGCATTCCGAACCCGTCGTTTACCATCGACGCGC
>JAKAPQ010000049.1 GCA_021806945.1 bacterium
TGCGCCGTCGTAATCTTGATCGCCGAACCGTCGGGAAGCGGCGTGAGCGTCTGCATCACGCCTTTGCCGAAGGTCTTCTCGCCGACGAGCGAAGCGACGCCGTCGTCCTGCAGCGCGCCGGCGGTAATCTCCGAAGCGGAGGCCGTGTAGGCGTTCACCAAGATCGTCATCGGTTTTGGCGGAATCGCCTCGTTGTCGGCGTTGATCGTCGTCGCGTGCGCGCCGCGCTCCTCGATCGTCACGATCGGAGCGGTCTGAATGAACTTCGCGCTGATATCGAGCGCGGAGTTGACGTATCCACCACCGTCGTTACGAAGGTCGAGCACGTAGGCGCGAGCGCCGGCATCCTGCAAGCGGTTGAGCGCCACGTCGAACTCGGTCGGCGTATCTTTCCCGAACGCCAGAATGTAGATGTACCCAATGCTCTGCGGGAGCATCTTGTAGATGACCGTCGGCGGTTGCACCTCCGAGCGCGTGATCGCGATCGGAGCGGGCAACGGCTTGCCGTCGCGTTCGACCTGTAGGTGGACGACGGTATGCGGCGCGCCGCGCAGCAGGGAGACGGCCTGCTCGGATTTCATGCCCTTGGTCGACTTGCCGTCAACGCTCAGGAACACGTCGCCGGACTTGATTCCAGCTTTGTCGGCCGGCGTGCGCGGCACCACGTAGAACGCGCTGATGTACTTACCCTTACCGCCCGGTTGGATGAGGACGCCGATGCCGGAGATATCCTTCGGATCGAGCGCTTCGTTAAATGCCGCATACTCTTTGGGCGTAAAGAACGTCGTCCACCGATCGTGGACCGAGGTGGCCATGCCCTCGATGGCAGCGTAGGTGAGGGCGACGACCGACTCGTGGGTCTCGCGCCCGGCGGCGAGAATCGCGCGATCGATCTGGTCGAGATTCTGCTCCGAATCGGAACCGGCTCGCATCGCCGGCAGCTCGGATTTCACGCCGTGCTTGCGCAGTTGGACGTTCAGGGCAGTGCGCGCTCCGTCCAGAAGCGTCTGCGGATCGACTTTCGAGTAATACGTCGTCCTCAAGAGCGTGTAGCTCTCGTGCAGATCGACGTTGGCCGTGGCGGGCAGCGTAGCAGCGGCGCTCACGACGGTGCACAGACCGATTGCGAGCGAGCCGACCAGCGCCAGCCGGCCGAGGAATGTGGGCATCCGGGTCTCCTTGAGCGATGATGGGCGTACTTGTCTATGGACTGTAACGTGTATTTACCACAAAAGTCCTCAATAATCAGTTAAAATTTACGGC
Source organism: bacterium (assembly GCA_021806945.1). GTDB lineage: Bacteria > Vulcanimicrobiota > Vulcanimicrobiia > Vulcanimicrobiales > Vulcanimicrobiaceae > JAJYFL01. The sequence goes on from JAKAPQ010000049.1 coordinate 1,264, forward strand.
GGACGCTTAGTTGCTTTGCTATGCAAAGTTAATAGATGCAACGCTTGTTGCATGCGAGCGAGTTATCGTAGACGCAGCCCCTAGCCCCGAGGTACGCTCGAACGCATGAAACAGACCCTCTCCATTACCGGCATGACTTGTAACAACTGCGTGCGCCACGTGACCGAAGCGCTGCGCGAACTCCCCGGCGTACGCGATGCCGCCGTCGACCTCGCGAGCGCCTCCGCGACGATCGAGGCCGACCGCGAGATCCCGCGCGACGAGATCGCGCGAGCTCTCGACGACGCAGGGTACGCCCTGGCGTGAGCGCCGCCGCGCCCCCGGAGACGCCGGAGCAAACCGAACTCGCGGTTACGGGCATGACGTGCGCGTCGTGCGTGGCGCACGTTTCGCGCGCGCTCAAGAAGGTGCCGGGCGTCGGCGACGCCACCGTGAACCTCGCGACCGAGCGCGCGACGGTGACGCACGCACCCGGTATCGAGACGGCCGCGCTGCTCGCCGCGATCGAACGCGCCGGCTATGCCGGGAGCGTCGTGAGCGATGGTACCGCAGATGAAGATGCGCGGCGACGCGACGCCGAGATCGCGCGCAAGCGCTCGCTGTTGGTGCTGGGCATCGCGCTGACCGCGCCGACGCTCGTCCTGGGCATGTTCGTTCCGGCCTTTACCGGCAAGGACTGGGTGATGTTCGCGTTGACGCTGCCGGTCTGGCTCGTCGTCGGGGCCGACTTCCATCGCGGCGCGCTCTCCGCGGCGCGGGCGGGCACGAGCAACATGGACACGCTCGTCTCGCTCGGGTCGACGGCCGCCTTCTTCTACTCCGTCTACGCAACGCTCGCGATGCGTCCCACCTATTACGAGACGGCCTCCGCGATCGTAACGCTGGTCTTCGCCGGTAAGTATCTCGAATCGGCGGCCAAAGGCCGCAGCAATCGCGCGATTCGCTCGCTGCTCGATCTGCGGCCGCCGATAGCGCGCGTGCGCCAAGCCGACGGCAGCGTTCTCGAAGCGAGCGTCGACAGCGTTCGCGTCGGCGACGAACTCGTCGTGCCGGCCGGCGAACGGATTCCAGTCGACGGCATCATCATCCAAGGGCATAGCGCGATCGATCGCTCGATGCTGACGGGCGAGCCGATGCCGGTCGAGACCGGACCCGGCGACGCGGCGCAGCAAGGAACGGTCAACGGCGACGGAACGCTCGCGATGCGCGCCACCGCGGTCGGTGCCGGTACGACGCTCGCGAAAATCGTCGAGATCGTGCGCCGCGCGCAAGGCTCGACGCCGCCCGTCCAGCGCCTCGCAGATACCGTTGCCGGCATCTTCGTGCCGGCGATCCTCGCCATCGCAGCGATCACGTTTGCAGCGTGGTGGCTCACCGGCCACCCTTGGGTGGAAGCGCTCATCACCGCCGTCGCCGTGCTGGTCGTCGCCTGCCCGTGCGCGCTGGGGCTCGCGACGCCGACCGCCGTCATGGTCGGCGTCGGCGCCGGGGCGCGGCACGGCCTGCTCTTCAAAGACGCCGATGCGCTCGAACGGCTGGGAACGGTCGATACGCTCGTCTTCGACAAGACCGGTACGCTGACGCGCGGCAAGCCGGAGGTTCTAGCCGTTTACACGCGTTCGGGAACGCGCGAAGACGATGTCGTGGCCTTGGCCGCAGCGGTCGAGCGCGGGTCCTCGCACCCGCTCGCCGCGGCGATCGTACGCTACGCCGTCGAACGCCAACTCGCGCTTCCACCGGCGCACGACGTCGTCGCCGAGCGCGGCCGCGGCTTGCGCGCGCGCGCGGACGGCACGGACGTGCTCGTTGGGAACGCGGCATTTCTGGCCGAGGCGGGCGTATCCATCGACGAACTGCCGCCGAGCGACGAGCAGGCGTCGCGCGTCTACGTCGCGCGCGAGGGCCGTGCGATCGGCACGATCGAGCTCGGCGACGCGTTACGCGGCAACGCGCGCGCGACCGTCGAGCGCTTGCGCGCGCTGCACGTGAACGTGCAGATCGTCAGCGGCGACGCCGAGGGCCCGACGCAAGCGATCGCGCGGCGTGCCGGTATCGAGCGCTGGCAAGCAGGCGCGACGCCCGAAGGAAAGGCGCAGATCGTGGATGCGATCAAGCGCGGCGGGCATCGCGTCGCCTTCGTCGGCGACGGCATCAACGACGCGCCGGCGCTCGCGGTGGCCGACGTGGCGCTCGCCATGGGCGGCGGTACCGGGGTCGCGCTCGAGACCGCGCAGATCGCGATCGTTTCGAACGACCCCGCGGCGGTCGCCGCCGGCGTGACGCTCTCGCGTGCGACGATGCGCACGATTCGCGTCAACCTCTTCTGGGCGTTCGCCTACAACGTCGTCTTGATTCCGCTAGCGGCCTTCGGCATCGTCAATCCCATTCTGGCGGCCGCGGCGATGGGCGCGTCGAGCCTGTTCGTCGTCGGGAACTCGCTCTTGCTGCAACGCCGAGCCTGAGAGGCTCCTACGGCGCCCGCTTGGAAAGCGCGAGAACCGCTAGACCTCCCACGACCAGCAGCATGCCGCCGCCCTCCAACAGCGTCGGGCGCTCGCCCAGCTGAATCCAGGCGGCGGCGATGCCGACGAGCGGGTTGACGAGCGTTCCCATCGCGGCTTCGCGCGCGGGCAGACGTTCGACGACGAAGAGCCACAGCACGTACGCAAGCGCCGTGGCGAGCACGACGTTATAGGCGAGCGCGGCGACGTATGCGGGCGTCCAATGCGTGGCACCGCCGGGCACGAGCAACGCGACGGCCGCAAGCGCTGCGCCGCCGATCAGCATCTGCCACATCGTCAGCGCGAGCAGATCGAGCGGGTCGCTGCGCTGCATGCGCTTTGCGATAACCACGCCGATCGCCCACGACGCTCCACAGCCTACGCCCAGCCCGTCGGAGAGCAGCGTGCCGTGCAACTGCCCGATATCGAGGATGCAGAGGATGCCGGCCATCGCAAGCGCCACCGCGAAGCCTTGCGCCGCGCGCAGGCGCTCGCCGAGCAGCGGCCAAGCCAGCAGCGCGACCCAAAACGGCATGGTGTATGCGAGAACGGCCACCTTGCCGGCGCCCGACGCAACCACCGCCCACGTTGCGAGCCCGATGAAGCCGGTGGTTTGAAAGAGCCCCAGCCCCAGCAGATGCCAGGGTTTGCGCGGGCGCAGCGGACGCCGCAACGCGAGCGCCGCGCCGAGCAGAAGCAGCGCGCCCAACACCGTTCGAACGGCGGCAAACGCGAACGGGGGTGCATACTGCACCGCGACTTTCATGACGACCCAGTTGTAACCCCAGATCAGCGAGAGTACCGCCAGTGCAACCAGTGCCGGCCGGTAAGATCGAGCGTGCGTCTCCATGCGTTCCGTCGCAGCCGGTTCGCCGTGCGGGGCGAGGCTCCCGGGAGTTGGGAAGGGCGTTTCACCCTCTCTTCCCAACTCCACCCTATGCTGACCGCGAGGTAATTTGAATGGAACCAAGCGCTCTGTTTCTCGGGCAGGTTCTACCAGCAGCACTGCCGCCTCCGGCCATGCCAGTTCGGGCGTTTACTTGCCGTCGACCGAGGGATATGCACCCAACCTCCAAGGGAGTCACCAGCATCGGCGCACCGAGCCGCGCAGCGCCGATGCCGCCGGCGGCACGCCTATCCGCCACGACCGGCGTGAAGTAAGAATCATGGCGTTTTCAAGCTCGGCGCTACGCATTCGGTTAACCATCGCCTCGCTCGTCGTAGCGCTAGCGCTGCTCTTCTTCTGGACGAGCACGCTTCGCGCGTTCATCGGAAGCGGGCTCATGGCCCACGGCATCTGCTACCTGTGGAGACCGAGCCTGATTTGGGCCAACGTCATAGCCGACGCAACGATCTTTTCATCGTACGCCGCTATCGCGGTAACGCTTGCGTACCTGGTTCGCATCACGCGGAACGAGCTTCCGTTCCACTGGACGTTCCTGGCCTTTGGAACGTTCATCCTCGCCTGCGGCTTCACGCACCTCATGGATATCGTCGTCATCTGGCGGCCGATCTACTGGCTCGCGACTGACGTGAAGATCGTGACGGCGCTCTCGTCGGCGGTGACGGCGGTCGCCTTACCCTTCGTCGTGCCGAAGATTTACAGAACGCTGAAGGCGGCTCGGCGCAATCGCGAAGCGCTGGAGCGGGCCTCGCACGAGCGCTACCGCGTCCTCTTCGAACAGCATCCGCTGCCGCTAGTCGTGTGGGACGGCGAGACCGGCGAGATCATCGCGGTAAACGCGAGCGCCACGGCGCACTTCGGCTATCCGGAGGAGACCATGCTCGCGATGCACGTCCGGCAGCTCCGTGGGCCGGAGATCCCCGGAGTGCCTGCGTGGACTCCGCCGCAGCCGGGCGTCATGGAGCAGCGGTTCAACCGCACGTCGAGCGGTGAGATAAGATGGGCGGAACTCCATACGGCGACCATCGGCTGGGGCAACCGGCAGGCCCGGCTCACGCTCGTCGTCGACGTTACGGAACGCGAGCGCGCTTTGCAGCGCCAGATCGAACTTTCAGCACAATCGAAAGCCAGCGAAGAGAAGGCGCGGCGCATCAGCCGCTTATATGCCGCGTTGAGCGCGGTGAACCAAACGGTCTTCACTCTGCAGGATGTCCAAGCGATATTCCAAGCGGCCTGCGATATCGCGGTCGCCACGACCGGCTTCCAGCTCGCCTGGATCAACCTCGCCGACGAGCGGACGGGCGAGATTCGGGTCGCCGCGCAGGCCGGGACGCCCGCCGATTTCGTCGAGCACTTACACCTCAACACCGATGAAACGAAGCCCGAGGGGCGGGGCCCGACGGCTACCGCGCTGCGCGAGCAACGGCTCGTCGTCGTCGACGATTTCCAGCACGACGAGATCGTGAAACCGTGGCGAGATTTCTCGCTGCAGCACGGCATTCGTTCCGCAATCGTCATGCCGATCGCTCGGAACAATACGTTTATCGGCGGATTCGTGCTGCTAGCGGGGCAGCCCGGCGTCTTTCAGGACGAGGAACAGGCGCTGGTGGCGGAGATCGCGAGCGATATCTCGATGAGTTTGGACGATCTCGACCGCCGCACGAAGCTGCGGGAAGCCGAGAACATCCGCTCCGCGACCGTCGAGGTGCTCGAGTCGATCGCGGTTGAGGCGCCGCCCGGCGCGGTCTTTGCTCGGCTGCTGGACGTCTATAGCAACGCGACGGCCGTTCCGATGGCGTGCATATCGCTGGCACGCAACGGCAAACTCTTCGTCTCGTACGCAACGCGCGATTTTCCGATCGCCTTCGGGCAGAAGATGGATGGGCTCCTCCCCGGACCGCAGTCGGCTTCATCCGGAGCGGCGGTCGACCGGCGCTCGACGGTCGTCGCCGAAGATATCGAGAGCGACCCCGTCTGGGATGCGCGCCATCGGTCGCTGGCCCTGGAACACGGTCTGCGCAGCTGCACGGCTGCGCCGATCACGTCGAGCGACGGCAGCGTGCTCGGTACGATCGACGTCTACAATACCGTACCGCACCGGCCCTCGAGTGAAGACCTGGCATTGCTGGAGTCGTTCGCACGCATCGTTTCGATCGCGCTCGGCCGCGCCGCGGATCGTTCCCGTTTGGAGCATCAAACGCTGCACGACGCACTCACGAATCTTCCGAACCGCCTGCTCTTCATCGACCGCATACGCCAGGCGTTTGCTACGGCCCGCCGCTACGATTGTCGCATCGCGGTCGGCCTTGTCGATCTCGACCGTTTCACGAACGTGAACGATACGCTCGGCCACGCCGCCGGCGACGAACTGCTGCGCCAGGTCGCCGAACGTTTCAGGAATGCCCTGCAACCGGACGAAACGCTGGCCCGCATGGGCGGCGACGAGTTTCTAATCCTCTTCACGCATATCGATGAGAGCGGCAACGTGGATGCGGCGGTGCGCCGGGTCCTCGACTCTCTCGAACCTCCCTTTTACATCGCGGGTCGCGAGATTTTCGTCAGCGCGAGCATCGGCGTTGCGGTAGCGGCTTCGGCGTATCCGGTCGATCCGGAGGCGTTGCTGCAACGCGCCGATGCCGAGATGTACCAGGCGAAACGGGGGAGCGAACTCTATGCCATCGCCGTCCTTGGCGAGGAGCCACCACCGACCGGAAAAACGAACGGTGCCGTTTCGGCGCACACGAACCTCGACATCGAGAGCGACCTGCACCGGGCGCTAGGGCGGCAGGAGTTCGAGCTCTACTATCAACCGCTCGTCGACGTGGCGCGCGGGCGCGTCGTTGGCGTCGAGGCACTCATTCGCTGGAACCATCCCGACCGCGGGCTCATCATGCCCGATGACTTCATACCGTTCGCGGAGTCGACGGGGCTCATCGTCCCGATCGGATCCTGGGTCATCGAAACGGCCTGCCAGCAGGCGCGGCGCTGGGCCGACGCCGGCTTGCCCCTGCGAACGGCTATCAACGTCTCGGCGCGGACCTTCGCGCGCCCGGATATCCGAGCGAATATCGAGGGTGCGCTCGCGCGAGCCGGCCTCGAACCCGGCCTGCTCGAACTAGAACTCACCGAGACGCTTATCATGGATTCCGCCGAGTCCAATGTGGAGCACCTGCGCGAACTAAAAGATCTGGGGATCCGCATCGCGATCGACGATTTCGGCACGGGGTATTCGAGCTTAGCCTACCTGCATCGTTTTCCCATCGACGTCCTGAAGATCGACCGGTCCTTTGTTTCCAGCCTTCCCTCCGATGCGAACGAACGCTCCGGCAGCGCGGAGATCGCGCGCGCCATGATCTCGCTGGCCGGCAGCCTCAAGATCGAGGTACTGGCCGAAGGGGTAGAGACAGCCGAGCAGCGCGCGTTCCTACTCGCACACGGATGCTCTCTGATGCAGGGTTATCTCTTCGCTAAGCCCCGGCCCGCCGACGAGATTCCATCGCTGATCGCAAAGATCGAGAACGGAACGACTCGCTAGAACGACCATGCGTCGACCGCTCGGTGCGGCACCGGGAGGTCGACGCATGGCCATCGTCTGCGCGTTCGCGAACTTGCCGCTACGAGGGGCCGCTCGTCGGCTGCGGTGAGGGCTGTTGGATCGGCGAGAGCGTCGGGCAGGCTGAGGGCGACGGAGACGGCGATGCTCCGCCCGACGATCCCGTGAACGCGGTGATCGGTGCCTCGATCGAAACGATTTTCTGGCCGGTCGATGCGCTGTCGACTTCGATATCGATGCGCGCTGCCGACGAGGATATCGGGAAGGTCAGCGGAGCGGAGAACGGGTTCGCATTGTATTCAAAGTTCGAACCGGTATCGCTATCGCTCACCTTCTCTTCGAAGTTCAGGGCGAGCGTGGGTTGGCTCGGTGCGGGCGCGACCGTAATCGTTTGACCGTTACACGTCGAGATCGTGATCGGAAGATTCGAGGGCAGGACGTTGTCGTCGCTGCTGTCGACGTTCTCCGGCTGGCCGTCGCCGGGATTCTCGGTCTCGGTCACCTGGTTGGGATCGTTCGCATCGACTTTCCCGTCGCCGTTTTGGTCGGCGGCCGACGTGACCGTGATCGTCGCGGGGGACGACCCCGTCGCGGGTTGATAGACGGCATCGGCCGAGGTTGCCGAGATCGCCGTCGCCAGCACGACGGTGACGACGACCGCGTTCGGCGCGGTGCCGGCCGTGACCGTGACGGTGGCGCCGGCCGGCACCGCCGAGGTGAAGTCCAACTCCGCGAAGCCGTTGCTGTCGAGCGTCCCGGTCGCGACGACCGTACCGTTATAAGTGACTGTGACCGGGGTACCGCCGACGCTTTGGGTGCGCCGCGCGGTTGAGAGCGGGATGCTTCCGCCCCCGAAGGTAACGCCGAGCTTCTGATTGGATTGCGTGAACCCGCCAGGAATCGGAGCGATGGCGCCTCCGGCGGAGCCTCCACCGCCGCACGCCGCTAAGGTCAGGACTGCTAGGCCGCAAAGTGCGGCAAGTGTTTTTCTCATGCCCCGACGATAGCCGATCGGCGGAGGGCCGCGCGTTACGCACCTCCGGCGGTAAATGACTCGTTCGAGCCAATCCCTCGCAGCTGCGCGTAACGGCCGAGCCCCTCTCGGTCCGGTATGGTGGATCCAGGAGATCCAATCGTTGCGGTTCGCCGGCGATCGCCGGCAGTCGGAGGTACCCGTGCGCGAGGCATTCGAGGTGGAGTTTTCGCGGTTCATTACGACCTGCGGCCATCGGCCGCGCAGCGCGATCCGCCTGCCCGGCCCCTCGGGAGCGGTAACGCTTTGCTTGGCTTGCTGGCATGAGGGCAAGTACGTTCGGAACGGCGTACCGGGGCGGCGCGCGTGACGCAACGCGGGAACCTCCGCAACGTGACGGTTATCGGCCTCGGCCGTGTCGGCCTCGGCACCGCCGCGTGTTTGGCCAATCTCGGTCACCCGGTAGTCGGATTCGACCGCGATGCGGCAAACGTACGCCGCCTTCGCGAGCGCGGCGCGCCGCTTCCCGAGCGGATCGGCTTCGCGAACGCGTGGCCGCGCGCGATGCGCGATGCCGAGATCGCATTCATCTGCGAACCCGCCGCGCCCGAGGCGGCCGGCGAGGCCGGTCAGCACTATATCGAAGCTGCCGCACGCTCGGCCGTGCAGTACGGGCGCAGACCGCTGATCTTGGTGCTCAGGGGCGCGACGATGCCTCTCGGAATCGTAGAGCGGATCGCGCGAATCACGGCGCGCAGCGAGCGCCGCGGTGCCGAAACCCGCCTGGTCGTAAACCCGGATCTCCCGCAGGATGGCCACGCGGTTGCAGATAGGGTGCAGCCCGATCGCATCGTACTCGGCGCGTGGAGCGCCGACGCCGCCGAGTCCGTCGCATCGCTCTACGCGCGCCTCGACGTTCCGGTCGTCCTTACCGATCCGCACTCCGCGCTGCTTTCGGCCTATGCGGCAAGCGCCTTCCTGGAGACGAAACACGCGTTCATCAACGAGATTGCCCCTATTGCAGAACGCGCCGGAGCGAGCGTTCATGCGGTGGCCGCGGCGATAGGTCTCGGCGCACCCTTCGATCGAGGCTGGTGATAGCGTGCGGCACGGTGAATGGGAGCACATGAAGTTCACCAAGCTGGTGCCGCCTGCGGTGCTCGCTTCGTCGGTATCGCGACCGCGGCTGGAAGCGATCGCCGACGAGCTGCTCGAGGCGCCGGTCGGCTTGGTCGTTGCATCCGCCGGCTTTGGGAAATCGACGCTTCTGACGGCGTGGCACGCGCGACTGGCGCCGCAGGCCAAGACCGCGTGGCTCTCGCTCGAAGCGCGCGACGCGTCGGTCTCGGCGTTTGCCGACGCGCTGCAAAGCACGCTATGCCACGCGATGCCGCAGATGGGGCGCTCGGTTGCTGCGCTGGTCGACGACGGCTGCGCGGACGCCGGGAGGCTAGCGGTCGCACTCGTCAACGAGATCTTCGTAGCGACCGAGGAAGCGAGCGAGGATCTGGTTCTCTTCGTCGACGACGTGCACCTAGCGTGCGAGGCCGGTGAGGGCGCCGCCTTGCTCTCGGGCCTGTTGTCGCAGTTACCGCGCCGTTTGCACGTCGTCTTGGCGTCGCGGCGACCGCTCTCGTTCTCGCCCCTAGCCAAGGTGCGCAGTTCGGGGCGCCTGCGTGAAGTGTGCGAAAGCGATCTGCGATTCACGCTGGATGAAGCGTGCGCGCTCGTAGGCGATGCGGACGCCGCACGTCACCTCATCGAACGCACCGACGGCTGGCCGATGGCCTTCCGGCTGACGTCGGCGCTGTTCGCTGCCGGCAACCGCAACCTCGAGGAGATCGTCGGCACCGCACGCGAAACCGTCTTCCAATTTCTAGCCGAGGAGGTCGTGGGGGGGCTCCCGGCACGCATGCGCGAGCAACTCCACGTTCTGGCGCTCCCACCCGCGCTCGATCCCGTAACGGCGCGCTTCCTGCTCGAGCTCGACCAGCCCGATGCCGTTCTCGAGCGCATCGCAGCGCAGGGGCTCTATCTCTCGCGCGACAGCTCGGGTTACTGGCGTTTCCATCAGCTCTTTCGCGAATTCTTACTGCGGAGGTTTCGCGTCGAGAACCCTAAAGCAGAACGCGAGCAGCGCCGCCGCTACGCACGCCTTTTGCGCGAGCGGGGCGAGAGCCTCGACGCGGTATCGCAGCTGATCGAAGCCGGCGACTATCTCGAGATCGCGCATTTCTTGCAGGAAGCCCTCATCACCATCCGGTTCACCGAACGCTACCGCCAAGTGCTCGATCTGCTCGCGCAAGTTCCCGACGAGGTCAAGCGGCGGACGCCGATGCTGTTCCGCTTTCAGGCTCTCGCGCTGCAGCGCATCGGGAATTACGCCGATGCGAACGTGCAGCTGGAACGCTGTTACGAGAGCGCGCGCGCGGAGGGCGACGATGCCGCCGCCTGCACGGCGCTGCTCGAACTCGGTATCGCCGCAGGGAACTTCCGCTTCCAGGGGCATGGCGATTTCTCCGAAAGCGAGCGATACTTCCAGTCGGCGCTGCAACTCGCCGGCGGCGAGCGCCTGCACCAGCAAGCGGGATACGCGAAGGTAGCGCACGTCTGCCTCGGCATGGCACTGGCCGCACGCTTCGCCTACGACGAGGCGCTCGAGCACCTCGAGATCGCCGAGCGCATGGAGCTCGCCGATACGCACCACGGCGAGCTCACGCTGATCGCCAAGGCGACGGTGCATGGCTGGCTCGGCGACTGGCGCGAGGCGCTGGCTTGTGCCGAAGTCGCCGAGGAGCTCTTTCGCACGGATGCGGAGTTTCAAATCGGGCACGCGCTGGCCATGCAGGCCCGCGCGCATCTGCACCTCCGCGAAAACGTACCGAAAGCAATAGAGCTCGCCACGCGCGCGATCGAAGCGTTTCATAAGTTCCGTTTAGATGAAGAACTCGCCGGAGCGTACGCCCTGTTCGCGAGGTGCGCGCTGGCCGACGACCCGCCCGACGTACAGGCGGCCCGCGCCGCCGGCGAGCGTGCCGAACGCCTCGCCAATCCGCTCGACCCCGTTCTGCGGTTCGACCTGCGCTCGCTGCGTGCGGAACTCGCGCTTGCAACGGGTGCGTCGCACGATGCGCAAGCGCTCTGCAACGAAATCTCCGCCGCAGCGTTAGCGAGCGGCGATGCGTGGCAATCGGCGCGGAGCGTCTTGCTGCGCGCCCGCGTCGCTCGTGCCGCGGACCGCGATGACGAAGCACTGGCCACCTTCGAAAAGGCGGCGAGACTCTTCGCGCGGGCACGCGATGCGTACCACGCGGCGAGCGCGCGCGTCTCTGCGCTAGCGCTCGCGGCGCGGCAGGACCGCCTGGACGCGAGCGTCATGCGCGAGTTTCTAGAAACGCTCCAAGCCACGCGGCAGGCATACGCCGCACTCTCCGTACCACGCGATGCCGGGACGCTGCTCGCATGGTCTCTCCGCCACGACGTCGAGATCGAGCGCGCCGAGCATGCCTTCGCGCAGCGGGAGGTAGAGGGCCTCGACGAGATCGCTGCGGTTGCCGAAGACGCCGCGGCTCCGGAGGCGTCACGCGCGGCCGCAATCCGCGTTTTAGCGCGATGCGCCGGCACGACGTACGCGGCGCTCCTGACGCGGCTCGCGCGGGATACGGAGACGGCCGTCGCTTCGCAGGCGGCGGCGGTCCTGAACCTCTTGCCCGGTATCGGCGTCCCGGCCTTGCACGTCGAAACGATCGACGAGTTGCGCGTGCGGATCGGCGAAGCGGCGTTCGGCGAAGACGACGTGCGGTGGACGCGCCGAAAGGCCGCCGAATTGCTCCGATACCTCGCGCTATCGAGCGGCCCCGTCACCAAGACCCGGGCGGTCGGAGCGTTGTGGCCCGACGCTTCCACCGGGGGCGACGCGGGGCTGCGCGTAGCGCTGCACGCGCTCAGGCAGGCGCTGCAGCCGGGATGCGACGGCGCCGGCGACTACGTCGAGATGAGTTCCATTACGATCGGATTGCGCCGCGAACATTTTGCCGGCACCGACGTCGACGAAGCTCGCGCGGATCTGCAACGCGGCAAACTGCTGCTCGCACGTCGCGATATGGAGGGAGCGAGGAAGGCATTGGACCGTGCGGCGGCCACCTTCGAAAAGGCACCCCGCGAGGATCTGGTCGCGCCTTGGCTCGCTCCATTCGCTCGGCAGTGGCGTGCCGCGGCAGTCGACGCCTTTCGTTCGCTCGCGCTGGCGCGCTCGCTGCAGGGGCACAACGACGAGGCGATCGCCGCGGCTCGCCGCGCGATAGCGCTCGATCCGCTCGACGAAGAGACGGTCTGTGCGTTGTTGGATATTTTCGCCGAGCACGGAAACCTCGAGGCTGGGCGCTCCGCCTTTCTCGCCTATCGCAAGCGTTTGATGGAGTCTCTCGAAACGACCCCCGGCCAGCCGGTCTTGGACCGCTATTCAAAGATTCTCGCCCGTATCAAACGCGTCGACCACGCGCAGCTCTCGACGCGCGAGTTCGAGGTGCTGGGCCTGGTCGCTCGTGGCATGAGCAACAAGCAGATCGCCGGCGAGCTCTCGCTCAGTTATTGGACGGTCGGCAACCATCTGGCCCGCATCTTCAAGAAGCTGAAACTCGATAACCGAGCTGCCGCGGCTTCGTTTTTCGTCGAACGATTTGCCGAAGAAAG
>JAKAPQ010000050.1 GCA_021806945.1 bacterium
ACGCGAACCACGTCATCGTCGGCGCGTTCGGCGATCCGTTCAAGAACTCGGTGCATCGCGGAGTCTACGTAACCTTCGACGGCGGCAAGACGTGGCGCAAGACGCTCTACGCCGGCCCGGAGAGCGGCGCGTCGGATCTGGCCATGAACCCCGACGACCCGAGTACGATCTATGCGGGCATCTGGCAGTTCCGCCGCAAACCCTGGACGTTCCGCAGCGGCGGTCCGGCCGACGGCCTCTACAAATCGACCGACGGCGGCAAGACGTGGTCTAAACTCACGGGCCACGGTCTGCCGGCAGGCTACACCGGGCGCATCGGCCTGGCGGTGGCGCCGAGCGACCCGAGTCGCGTCTACGCGCTCATCGAAGCCAAAGGCGGCATCCTCTGGCGCAGCGACGACGCCGGGGCCTCGTGGAAGATGGTCAGCGACAATACGCTGATCGACCAGCGTCCGTTTTACTTCACGCACCTTGCGGTCGATCCGAAGAACCCCAATCACGTCTTCACCGTATCGGAGATGCTCTCCGCGAGCACCGACGGCGGCTATCACTTCAAACGCATAGCCAAGGGCGTGCACGTCGACTACCACGCGATATGGATCGCCCCGAACGATCCCAAACGCATCATCGTCGGCGAAGACGGAGGCTACGCGCTGACGCTCGATGCCGGCAAGAATTGGTCGTTTTCGCGCAATCTCACGATCGGGCAGATCTACCATATCGGGCTCTCGAACGGCAATCCCTATACGGTCTGCGCCGCGCTGCAGGATAACAACGCATACTGCGGGCCGTCGAACTCGCGCAATCCCGAGGGGATCCTCGCGGGCGATTGGCAGAACGTTATTCCGGGCGACGGCATGTGGTCGGTTCCCGATCCCGCCAATTCCGACATCATCGTTTCGGATCTCGAAAACGGAAACATCGCCCTCTTCTACCGTAAGGCTCAGATCTTCCGGTTCGTCAACCCTTACCAAGATTTCTCCCGCGACAGTTTCTATCTCTACAAGCGGAAGTACCGTTTCAACTGGGACGCGCCGATCGCGTTCGCACCGTGGAACCCGCACGTGCTTTGGTATGGCGGCAACGTCGTCTTCCAATCGACCGACGACGGCGTGCGGTGGACGCCGATCAGCCCGGATTTAACGCTCGACATCAAGGCGCATCAGCAGCCCGCCGGCGGACCACTGGTGCACGACGTCTCGGGCGCCGAATACAGCGACACGATCCTCGATATCGAAGGTTCTCCGGTCCGGCGCGGCGAGATCTGGGTCGGTACCGACGACGGCCTCGTGCAGTTGACGCTCGACGGTGGGAAGCACTGGAAGAACGTTACGCCAAAGGGCCTTCCACCGTACGGGCGCGTCGAGACCGTCGCGCCCTCGCCGCTCGCCGCAGGGACCGCGTACGCGAGTATCGACCGGCATCGCTCCGGGGACCAATCCCCGTATCTCTTCGTGACGCACGATTACGGCAAGACGTGGACGAAGATCGTCGACGGGCTGCCGGCCGGTCAGTACGTCCGCACGGTTCGACCGGACGTGCGCAACCGCGAGCTCGTCTACGCCGGGACGGAGGAAGGCATATACGTCTCCTACGACGGCGGCCGGCGGTGGCAGAGCCTAAAACTCAATCTGCCGACGGTCTCCGTGCGCGACATCCGCATCCAGCCGGCGTTCGACGATCTCGCGATCGCGACGCACGGTCGCGACGTATGGATTCTCGACGACATCCGCTCGCTGCAGGATCTCCCGCGGGCGCAGGCGCGCGGGGCGATGCTCTTCCCGATTCGTACCGCGTACGAGTACGCCATGCACTCCAACAACGAAGGGCTCTACACGCGCTTCGGCGGCCAAGAGCCGCCGCAGGGCGCGATCGTCGACTTCTATCAAGCGAAACCGCAGAGCAAGCCGCCGACGATCGAGATTCTGGATAGCGCAGGGCGTGTCATTCGCCACATATCGGGAACGCATACCGTAAAGGGCAAGAAGGTTCCCAACGTCAGCAACGTGGCCGGCATCAACCGCGTCGTTTGGGACTTCAACGAAGACGGAGTGACGCTCTGGATGGGTGCGGCCCGCAAGGCCTACCGCGGTCCGAAGGAGGGCGTACAGGCCGTGCCCGGGCGCTACGCAGCGCGGATCGTGCTCGCCGGTCACACGTACACCCAGCCGTTTACCGTAAAGCCGGACCCGCTGACTCCCTTCACTCCGGCCGATTTCCGCGCGTCGTATGCGTTTGCTAAGAAGTACCTCGGCGTGTACGGTACGATCGACACGGTGCTCAACGACCTCGACGCGCAGAAGAAGTCGCTGACGGCCAGCCGTGCGGCGTTTGCGAAACGCGGTAACGCCGCGCTCGTCGCGAAGATCGACGCCGCGCTCGGCAAGCGCGATGCGATCTTCAATACGTTTACGGCCGACTATCACAACGATGAAGACTCGATTCAGCGCCCGGGGGCGCTGCGCGAGAACATTCCGGGCGGATTCTTCCTGCGAGGGGCGCCGCCGACGCGGGCGCTGCTTGCGTACGCTCATCGTTTCGACGCGGCGTATCGCGCGGCACTCGCGCAATACGACGGGTACGTTCGCGGCACGCTCGTCCCGCTCTCGGCATCGCTCAAAGCCGCCGGAGGCCGGCCTATAGGCGGCGCGCGAACGGTTCGCTAGCGCGCTTAGCCTTTGCCGCTGAACATCCCGCGCATGACCGCGCCGGCGATGCCGCCGGCGACGCCGGCTTCCGCGGTCTGTGTGCCGCTCGCCCCGAGATAGGGCGTGAGCGCATGCGCCAGATTCGGCACGGTGAGGGTCTGAAGCCAGACCTTCCCCGGTCCGGTCAGGCGTGCGACGAAGAGCCCGTCGCCGCCGAAGAAGATGTTCTTTATCCCCTTGAGCGTGGTGATGTCGAAGTTCACGCTCTCCTCGAACATGCCGACGTGCCCGGGGTGCACCTGAATCGTCTCGCCGGCCTTCAGATCGTAGGTCACGATTTCACCGCCCAGCTCGACCCACGCCTGGCAGGTTCCGGCTAGCCGCTGCATCACGAAGCCGTTGCCGCCGAAGATCCCGGCACCGAGCGAGCGCTGGAAGCCGATCGAGAGTTCGACGCCCTGGGTGGCGCAGAGGAAGCCGTGCTGGTGGATCATGTAGCCGCGCCCGGGCGCGACGTCCACCTGCGCGACTTGGCCGGGGATCTTGGCTGCGAATGCGATCGAGCCGCCGCCGCCCGGAGCCGTGTACTCCGTCATGAACAGGCCGCCGCCCGAGAGCGCGCGCCCCAAGACGCCCAGCGCGCCTTTGGCGCCGGCGGTCATCGTGGTGGTCTTGAGTTGGACGTTGCCGGTCATCCATGCGAACTGACCGGGCTCTGCGATAACCATGTCGCCGGAGTCTAGGGCGACCTCGAGCACCGGTAAGGTGGTACCGCTAATCCGTGGGTTCACTGGCAGCCTCCTTCGTAACGCGAGGGGCTACGCTTGTCTCTTCTCCATGGCAATGCCTTCCAGGGCGGAGCGCCCTGGGCTCTTCTACCGCGTACGGTTCTGCGGCGTTAGCCAATCCTGCGGCTTGGGTAGATAACCTGCCGAGAGGAGGCGTTCATGAGCCGAGCCTTTGTGAAAGAGGACGAACGTGGCGGTGCCACCTTCGTGATTCGGCCGCACGGTACGCATCCGAACTACGTGACACCGGCCGGCGTCGAACGTCTGCAGGACGACCTGGCGGCCGCGCAGGCTGCGGGGACGACCGAACGCGCGGAGTATCTCGAGGCACGCCTAAAAACGATGATCGTCGTCGATCCACCCGAGGGGACGCCGGAGTGCGTCGCCTTCGGTACGGTGGCCACCGTTCGCGAGCCGTCCGGTGCCGAGCATCGCTATACTATCGTCGGCGAGGACGAAGCCGACCCGCTGCGCGGGCGCATCAGTTGGACGTCGCCTTTGGGGCAGGCGCTCGTGGATGCACGCGTGGGAGAGGGCGTCGACTGGCGTCGGCCGGCCGGCGCGATGCCGCTAACGATCCTCGCGATCGAGCGTGCGAAGTAGCCCGAACGTCACCACCGGCGAGAACGCGACCGCTCCACCGATATCGAGCCACGTGTGCCAGCCGGCGCGGACGAGTGCGATGGCCAGTACGGCAGCGAGCGGGATGGCAAGCCACAGCCATCGCCGGTCGCGCCAGGCAAGCGAGGTCCCAAGGCAAGCGGCGAGCGTCTCGTGTCCGCTCGGAAAGTACTTGTGCGGGGGCCACAGATCGAACCAACGGTTGACGTGGGCGAGGAGATATGTGAGCGCGACCGCCGCGACCGTTGCAACGACGTAACCCTTTAGCGGTGTGGATCTCGCACGCGCGAGCAGCACGACGAAGAAGAACCAGGCTGCGGCCAGGAGCAGGTCGAGCGTGCGGCCGAGAAACTCCGCAGTGTGGATGCTCACGGGATGAATCATGCGCTCCCCGCTCTCCAGTTCCTCGTCCGGCGCAGCGCGCTCGTGGCAAGGTACTTCGTGCGAGCCCCAGAAATTCAGCGTCCGGGAGGACGCTGATGCCTGAATTCGATTCGCACCGGGTGCTCGAGGAGGCGAACGAACGCCACGAGCACCTATCGCACGGTGGCGATCCGCTCGTGCCGATTGCCGCGGCAACCATCGCGGTACTGGCTGCGCTCGCGACGCTCTTTGCCAACCATGGCTCGACTGCGGCCCTAGCGCAGAAGAACGAGACCATCATCTATCAGTCAAAAGCGTTCGATCAGTACAACTACTACGAGTCCAAACGCATCAAAGTCCATCTCAACCAAGCGTTGCTCGATGCCGGGATCGTGCACGATCCAAACGCCCAGCGCCGTCTCGAAAGCGTCGTCACCAAAGAGGCCGCGGCGGCCAAGCGCATTCTGGTGAAGGCGCGTGCGTACGACGCTCAAGCGAAGGTCAAGGCCGGAGTTGCCGAGCGGCAGATGGCTTCGTATGAATCCTACGAGATCGCCGCGACCTTCTTCGAAGTGGCCGTGGTACTCGCGTCGGTTACCTTGCTGATGCGTACGCGGGCCCTTCTCTACGTCGCCGGTGCCGGCACGGCGGCCGGTCTCTGGTTCTTCGTCTCAGGGTTTCTGCACTAGCGGGTTTTTCCGCAACCTGCCAAGCGCCTCCGACGCGCGTGCTGAGCGTGCGCAACTTGACACAATGTGAGCAATTTTGACCACCTTGGCAGGTCAACGGCAGTCTATACTGTCCGTACTATGCAAGCATGGCGCAGCGTACCCAAAACCGCAAGCACGGCATTCTCGCCGCGCTTGGTAGCGGCACCGCTCCTCGCTCTCTTTCTCTTCGGCCCCGGAGTTGGCGTCGCGGCTGCGGCTTCAACGCCTGCACAGGGGCCGGCCGCCGTGGCCGTGGCCAGCCCCGACTTCGGCAACCCACCATCCGGCGAGATTCCGATCCTCTACAACGATCATACCGTCTATGCCAAGCCCGACGTCCTCAAGCAGGCGCGCGTACTGGCCGCGCTCGTGAAGGACGGCCATATCTACGTGCCGCTGCGCAGCATGTTCGAGCAGATGGGCGCCACCGTCTCGGCGTCGGCCGATGGCAAAACCGTTACCGCCGTCAAGAGCGGGGTCAGCGTTTCGGTCACGCTAGGTCAGCACGAGGTCGTCATCAACGGCGAGACACGACCACTCGACGTGCCGCCGATCCTCTATAAGGGGATCCTGCTCGTCCCGGTGCGCGTGCTCTCCGAAGCGCTCGGCGCCTACGTAGAGTGGGTGCCAAGCCAGCGTGTAGTTGTCGTTCGCTACATCCCGGCTACGCCGCCGCCCGTCGCGCCACCAACCCCGGCGCCTACCGCAGCGCCGCCGATTCCGACCCCCATGCCCACCGCGGTGCCTACGCCGCCACCCTATCAAGGTTTCGTCGAAGCCGCAATCTCGGCGTCCAAGAATTACAATGAGTTTTCCGCGGGCCAGTACTGCCGATCATATCTGGTGAGCGCGGCGTACGCGTTCAAGAATTCACCGTTCGCCGTCAAAGTCGACTACCGCGAAGACGCGTACGTTACGAGCGATAATCTCACCGACGCGTACGGCAACCATTATACGCGCTTCGCGACCATCGACGGCGGCTACGCGCTCACCCCCGTTTTTCTAGCGAGGCAAAGCAGCTTGGATGCGCGCTTGGAGTATCAGGTTGCGGCTCCGCGGATCTACGTCGGAGTGGGCTACCTTCAAACGTCGACCAACTACGGCTATCCGCATTTGAACGGTGTCGGCGTGGGAATCGAAAAGTTGCCCGACCTGCGTCGGGGGATTAACTTCTACGGATCCGCGTTCTACTACCCAACCGCGAGCGGCAACTACACGGTCGCCGACGCGGCGAGTCCGAACTTCGGCAAGACCTATCGACAGCAGTACCAGATCACGAAGTACGATGTCGGCCTCTCGCTCATCTTCGCACACTCACCGGTCTACCTCTATGGTGGTTTCAGCGGCGATCAGTATACCGCGAAGCAGAACGCACCGATCGGTCAGACGCACAACGGCCCATATGTTGGCCTCGGCGTGAGGTTCTAAGCGGTCGGGAGGACCACAGACATGCTCGATATCACGCGCTTCTTCCAAACCCGGCGGCTCACCCCGCTGCTCACCCTCGCTGTCCTGGCCGGGTGCGGCGGCGGCGCCTTGTGCGGTAGTAATTGCACCGTGCCGGCCTACCACGCCCCGCCGCCGACGACTGCGCCGACGACCGCGCCGACGACCGCGCCGACAACCGCGCCGACGACCGCGCCGACAACGGCACCGACAACGGCACCGACAACGGCACCGACAACGGCACCGGCCTTGGCGTGCAACCAGGGCGGCTCATCGATCGTGCTCGGACCGGCGCTCGCGCCATTCGCGCTGCTGGCCGGCTCGGCGATCACGAACGTCGGTAATACGCTCGTTACATACGCTACGGGCGCCGTCACGGGTGGTACAAATGACGATCTCATCGGCGTTTGGCCAGGGACTGCGGTGACGGGATTCTACCCGCCTGGAACGGATACGGACGGGACGAACGCGATATACGCGGCCGGTTACAATCCGAATACGGCGGTACCGCAGGCTGCCCAAGGCGCCTTGACCACCGCCTATAATACCGCCGCCGGAGAGCCGGCGACAGCCACGGTGGCCGGTGATCTGGGAGGGCTAACCTTGGCTCCCGGAGTCTATAAATCGACTTCATCCCTTGCAATTGCTTCGGGGAATCTCACGCTTGACGGTGGGGGCAACCCGCAGAGCGTCTTTATATTCGAGATTGGGTCGACGCTCACGACGGTGCTCAACGGCGGAGCCGGCGGCAACGTGATCCTGGCCAACGGCGCGAGCCCTTGCAATATCTTTTGGCAGGTAGGCAGCTCGGCAACGCTTGGAGGCGCGACGTTCTATGGGAACGTGCTGGCCTACTCATCTATCACGATAAACGCCACAACGTTCACCGGCCGAGCGTTGGCGGGCGGCAGCGCGCTCGGGGATGGTGGGGTTTCGATCCCCGTCGCGGGCGGCTCGACGATTACAAACCCCGGCGGCCAGTAATTGGCTGGCGCCGGGGCCTTCCCGCAACCTGTTTAGGCGAGTGCGGTTAGCTCCTCAGGCGTGAGCTCGATCTCCGCGGCCGCAAGGTTTTCGTCGAAATGCGCGATCGACGACGTGCCGGGAATCGGCAGGATGCTTTGCGATCGGGCGAGCAGCCAGGCGAGGGCGATCTGCGTCGGCGTCGCGTGCTTTTGCGCGGCGATACGCTCGAGCGCGGCGTGGTTCGGCGTTCCCTTGCCGCCAAGCGGAAACCAGGGCAGGAACGCGATGCCGTCGCGTTCGCAGGCCTGCAGCATCTCTTCGGCGCTTCGGTCTTGCACGTTGTACAGGTTCTGCACCGATACGATCGTCGCAGATTTCTTACAGCGCTCGTATTCCTCAACCGACGTTTCGGAGATGCCGATGTGGCGGATCTTGCCTTCGCGTTGCAGCTCGGTTAACGCGCCCAGCGATTCCTCTACCGGCACCTTCGGATCGATGCGATGCAACTGGTAGAGATCGATTCGCTCGAGCTGAAGCCGGCGCAAGCTTCCTTCGACGCATCCGCGTAGCCGTTCGGGGCGCGCGTCGATCGGCCACTCATTCGGGCCGGTGCGCGTGAGGCCGCCTTTGGTCGCGATAACGACGCCGTCGCGATACGGCGCGAGGGCCTCCGCAACGATCTCTTCGCTGACGTATGGCCCGTACGAATCGGCCGTGTCGATAAAGTTCACGCCGCTCTCGACGACATGACGGATCAACTTCACGGCACCCGCGCGATCGGTGGGCGGACCCCAGATCCCTTCGCCGGTAATGCGCATGGCGCCGAAGCCAAGGCGGCGAACGGTCAGGTCGCCGCCGATCGTGATCTCACCGCCGAACGTGCGGGGCGTGGTGGAATCGCTATTCATAATCCGTCAAGACCCGCAATTCGCCGCGCCCGTTGCAGCGCACGCCCAAATCGTCTAGGAGGCTGTCGGAGTTAAGCACGTTTCCGTCTTTGGGCCGCCTTTTTCCCGAATACTTCGTTGCTCATCAGTCACGAAGCTACGGCTTCGCTCAGAAGCCGCAGGCGCTCGGGCAGCATCTTTGCGACGTACTCATCCCTAGTGGCGAAGCGCTTGAACTCATCGTAGAGCCACGACGAAGTATTCCGGTGGGGATACGGCAGGAGCTCCGCGAGAAGCGAATCGCCATCCGATCGACCCAATCGCTTTGCTCGGTACGCGGTTCTCGCAGCCTTGCGCTCCTCGGCATTCGAAAACGTCTTGCCTTCGAAATGCAACATCAGATCGGCCATGACACGCCACGTCGGCTGCCTACGCGGGCTGTCGGAAAATAGACTCGCGCCATCGACGATGCCCTCGTGCGCCTTTGCCAAATCCATCACCGGCGGGAACGTCGAGGAGGTCGTTCTTCAAGCCGGCCTGGTCGGCGTGGCCTTCTTCACATGCCAACGAAGACGACGGGGGCGTCGACACGCCCATATCCGATGAACTGCTCGATCACGGGCCAATCAATCATCGAAGGTCCCTTTCGTTCGCGAAACGCCTGAGGTGCGTTTCGGCAACCTCACCAGCCAATACTCGACGTCATCGAGAACGATCCGGCGTCGCGCCCTTGCCGACAAAGATGCATGTGTGGTGCCCCTTTAGAATATCGGTAGATCCCTCGCGGCATCGTTCATCGGCAGCAGTGAGCCCCGTTGGCGGGCGATGAATGCCACGCCGTTTTCCTGTAGGATCGTCGAAATCCAGCCAACGTCGCGCGATGGCATCTCACCGAACGCGAGCACTGGCTGAGCGCGCCCAATTTCGGCACGATACCGGACGCCGTAGTCGAAGAGCTGACCCATTCCGTAGCGCATGCGGTCGACGGCGGCGCTGGGAACGTTAAGACTCTTCGCCTCAACCAGCAGATGGCGGCTGCCGAACGACGCCAACAGATCGACGTTATTGTTGAATAAGCAATGACCGTTTCGTCTTTCGACCATTGCCTTGACGAGCTTAAGCGTGTCCTGATGGTCGCCCCGAGCTCGCTCTTGCAGTGACGCAACCTCGAAAACGTCGATCGTCTTTCCGGTAGGCCGGTATCCGGTGCCGTCCGGAACGACCGTCAACGGGCGGAATGTATCGCGCGGAGCCTCCATCGTCCCGCCGGGAACGAGTAGGCCACTTACGATTTCGTCAACGGTTGGCGCGGCATGCCACGCCGCGCCCGTCAGGCCGGCCGCGTCGAGAATTCTGTGGTAATCGAGATCGTGAATGTAACGTATTGACCGACCCTGAAACGCATTTCGACTGGTGAAGGTCGATTCATACATGCGGTTCTGCGAGTCTAAGTGAGGCACGCGCGTCGCGAATCGAATTGGCCTCTTGATTCCCACGAAGCGGTGATTCGGATCGCCCGGATCGGTCCACCAGTCTCCTAGCTCGCCGCATCCAAAGTACGCGCTGGCCTCA
The DNA here is from genome assembly GCA_021806945.1 of bacterium. Taxonomy (GTDB): domain Bacteria; phylum Vulcanimicrobiota; class Vulcanimicrobiia; order Vulcanimicrobiales; family Vulcanimicrobiaceae; genus JAJYFL01. The sequence continues at coordinate 10,002 of JAKAPQ010000050.1, forward strand.
CCCGCCTTCGCGTCTCTGGAGGGCCGGTAGTAGACGAACCGTTCGCCGCCGTGGATCTGATCGAAGTATTGCCGCGGATAATGATAAACGCAGAACTCGGTGTCCTTGTACTTCGGGTCGTCTCGCCAGGCGCGCTGCATGAGGACCAGTGGCATTTATGCGACCGACCCCAGGCCTTTTCTCTCCACGAGTGACAGCATCTTGAGCGACGGCCCCTGCGGATGCTTTTCGCCGCGCTCCCACTGGCTAACCAGGTTGGGCGAGACGTTGAGGTAACGCGCGAAGACTGCTTGACTGGCACCTTCGCGCAGCCGGATCGACCGAATCTCATCCGGGGTCAGGTTGCGAACCGGTGTCAGGCACGAGTCGTCAAAGCGCCTCATGGTGTGTTTTTCAACGACGCCGGCCTTGTAGAGATCCTCGATCCCCTCGTGAATCGCCGCGTGAATCGGACTGCGATATTCCATTGCAGAACGCTTGGAGCGCAGGCTACTCGTCTTCCGCGCCGTCTTCTTCTTCAGCGGTCTGCGACGGCCTTGAACATCGTTCATGCTAAGACCGTACGCTTTCGGGGGCGTCGACGTCAACCCAAAACGCCCACGCACCACCGCTTCTCAGCTGTCGAGGAACCTTGGATGACGAGCGCTAAACAACAGGCACGGGGTTCAAGATTCAGGAGCGTAAAGGTTCAAATTGTCGCGAGCGCTCCCAAACGTCTCGGCTGGAAAAGTACCAGAATGCTATTCGCCCGCTATGGGCACTTGACTGACCGAATGGAGTTAGGTGCAGTCGAGGCGTTAGAAAGAGCCTACGGGCAAAGTCAAGTACCTATTTCGGCCGATGCGCTTTCATTGTTGTAGAGGATTGAAACGAGACGTAACGGCGCGTGCATAGAGTGACAACGAGGTAACAGGACGAGCGATGTCTTCGCATCGCCAGAAAACAAAAACCCGCCGAATCTTCCGATTTAGCGGGTTTTCTAGTTTGTGGAGATGAGGAGACTCGAACTCCTGACCCCTTACATGCGAAGCAAGTGCTCTACCAGCTGAGCTACATCCCCATGGGGCAACGCGGAAGATTATACGCGCCCCGGCGCCCCCCTGTCAAAGCAACGAACCCTGGCGGGCGCCGGCTTGGATCTTGGCATGGTTCTGCCAATGATTCGCAAATTATAGGGGGATGTGCGCAGAATACGCTACCCGGCCGCGGGAGCAGATCGCCCAGATCCTTCGGAGCGAACGCCGCTACCTCTCCGCCGCCGAAGTCTTCAGGGCGCTCCAGCGTGCCCGAGCGCGAGTCTCGCTCTCCACCGTCTACCGCACGCTCGATCGTTTGCGGGCCAAGGGTGAGGCCAGCTCGCGCATCGACGAGCAAGGCGAGGCAACCTACGTCATCTGCACGACGAGTCACCATCACCACGCGATCTGCCGCGTCTGCGGCCACGTCGAGGAGGTCGCATGCGATCCGATGGAGCGCTTTACGGAGGCGCTGAAGGCCTATCACGGCTTCGAACTCGATGCGCACGCCATGGAGTTCTTCGGGCGGTGCGCGCGATGCCGTTAAAGGTCCTCGCCGTTGCCCTCGCGATAACGGCACTGGCCGCGTGTTCGCGCCCGGGCGTTCCGCAGCGGCCCCTGCTGCACGGCGAGCGCGCTCCGATAGCCGTCGTGACGACGTTCTCTACCCTCAACTCGTTCGTGGAGGCCGTCGGCGGCAAGCGCGTACGCGTGCAGAACCTCGTGCCGATCGGCGTCTCGCCGGAAGATTACCAGCCGACGCCGCAAGACATCGCAACCTTGAACGGCGCGCAGTTGCTGGTCGAGAACGGTGCCGGCATCGAGGCCTGGCTGCAGCGCACGATCGCCAACGTCGGCAACGCCGACCTGAAAATCGTGGTGCTCTCGCGCGGCCTTCCCATCAAGGATAAGAATCCGCACTTGTGGATGGACCCGGAACTCGCCAAGAGTTACGTACGGCGGGTGCGCGATGCGCTCATCGAAATCGACCCGCGCAACCGCGATTACTACATGCATAACGCCAGGCTATATTTCGCGCGGCTCGACCGGCTCGAGGCCTACATCTCGCGGGAGATCGATACGATCCCGCCGCAGCGGCGCACGATGATCGTCTACCACAATGCCTGGCTATACTATAACGACCGCTTCGGCATCCGGACGGTCGGGGTGATCGAGCTCTCGCCGGGCCAAGATCCCAACCCCGCCTACATCGCGGAGCTCGTCGACCTCGCGAAGAAGTACAAGGTGCGGGCGGTCTTCGCCGAACCCGAATACAGCCCGAAACTCGCGGACGCCTTGGCGCAGAGCGCGGGCATAAAGACCGTTCGAGATTTGTACGACGACTCGATCGGAGAGGGTCCGCACGTAAAGGATTACATCAGCATGCTCCGCTACGACACGCGCGTCATCGTACGGGCACTGAAGTGATCGCCGCAGTCGAGCTGACCGACGTGGTCGTCAAGTACGACGACGTAACGGCGCTCGACGGTGCGACGCTCACGCTGCACGCCGGTGAAGCGCTCGGCATCGTCGGCCCCAACGGTTCGGGGAAATCGACGCTGCTGAAGTCGGTCGCCGGGCTCCTGCGGCCAAGTTCCGGGCACCTCTGCGTCTTCGGCGAGTCGCCGCTCGCGCTGAAGGCCGGGTCGATCGCCTACGTGCCGCAGGTCGAAGCCATCGACTGGTCGTTCCCCGCCACGGTCTCCGACGTGGTATCGATGGCGCGTTTTCCACGCCTGCGGTTTTACCAGCGCTTTCAAGCACGCGACCGGGAGATCGTCGGGCGCGCGCTCGAGGCGGTCAATATGCGCGATCTGGCGGATCGCCAAATCGCGCAGCTCTCGGGCGGCCAGCAACAACGAGCTTTCGTCGCGCGTGCCATCGCGCAGGAGCCGCGCCTGCTGCTGCTCGACGAGCCGACGACGGGCGTCGACGCGGCGACCGAAGAGGCGCTGCGCTTGGTCATCCGCCGCTTGGTCGGTGAGGGTCTGCCGGTGCTGATGACCACTCACGATCTCGATCGCGCCGCCGATTGGTTCGATCGCCTAATGGTGCTGGACCGCCGGGTCTTGGCGATCGGTGCGCCCGCCGACGTGCTCGACTCGGGCGCCTACTCGGCGATTCGCGAGCACGCGCACACCCACGGCCACCTGCGCTCCGATATCGCGCGCTGATGGAGCCGCTGCTCGCCCCGTTCCAATACGATTTCATGCAGCGCGCATTCGTCGCGGCGCTGCTGGTCGGCGTGCTCTGCTCGACGATGGGCACCTACGTGATTCTGCGAAAGCTCGCGTTCATCGGCGACGGCATCGCGCATGCGTCGTTCGCGGGAATCGTCATCGCCTATCTTCGCGGGATCGACTACTACTTCGGCGCGGCGGTCGTGGCGGTCGTCACGGCGCTGGGCATCGGGTTCGTCCACCGGCGTGGAAAGATCTCACTCGACACCACGATCGGCGTGCTCTTTACCGGTGCGTTCGCACTCGGTATATTTTTGATGAGCCGCCAGCGCAACTATGCGATCGATCTCGAGAGCTTTCTCTTCGGCGACATCCTTTCGGTCGGCCGGCGAGACCTCCTGACGATCGTGGTCTTGGGGCTCGTGGTCGCGCTGCTGACCGTCGTCTTATACCGCGGCCTGCTCTACACGTCGTTCGATCCGATCGTCGCGCAGGCGAGCGGCATCGACGCGGGCGCTCTCGAGTACGCGCTGCTCGTGATGCTGGCGTTCACGATCATCATCTCGCTGCAGGCCGTCGGCATCGTCTTGGTCGCAGCCTTGCTGGTCACGCCGGCCGCCGCGGCCTACCAACT
>JAKAPQ010000051.1 GCA_021806945.1 bacterium
GGCGATCTTTGGAACTGAGAATTGGATAATCAACCCCATCCCGCGTCGCAGCTCGGGATGACTTTTTTGGAGGGCGAAACCGACATGGCAGATGCGAAACGTTACGTTCCCGAACATGCCGCGACGATCAAGGTGATCGGCATCGGCGGCGGCGGCTGCAACGCGATCAACCGGATGATCGATGCCGGGCTCGCCGGCGTGGATTTCTTTTCGGTGAACTCGGACGTGCAGGCGCTGCGCAGCGCCCTTACCGAGAATACCGTTCAGATCGGCAATAACCTCACCCGCGGCCTGGGTGCCGGCGCGAATCCGAATCTCGGCCGAGAGGCCGCCGACGAGTCGCGCGAAGATCTCGCCCTGGTGCTCGAGGGCGCCGACCTCGTCTTCATAACCGCCGGGATGGGCGGCGGCACGGGGACCGGCGCGGCGCCGGTGATCGCGGAGCTGGCGCGCGAATCCGGCGCGCTCACGGTGGCCGTCGTCACCAAACCGTTCGCGTTCGAAGGGCGCAAGCGCATGCAGATAGCGGAGAACGGCATCGCGGAGCTCGAGGCGAAGGTCGATACGCTCATCACCATCCCGAACGAACGCATCTTGCAGGTGATCGAGAAGCGCACGCCGTTGAACGAGGCCTTTGCCTATGCCGACGACGTATTGCGCCAGGGCATTCAAGGCATCAGCGATCTCATCACGCAGCCCGGGCTGATCAATCTCGATTTTGCAGACGTGAAAACGATCATGACCGATGCCGGCAGCGCGATGATGGGTATCGGCGAAGGCACGGGCGAGCATCGCGCGGCGGACGCGGCTCAGAAAGCCATCGCATCGCCGTTGCTCGAGACGACGATCGAAGGCGCGCGCGGGGTGATCTTCAACATCACCGGCGGCCCCGATATGGCGATGTACGAAGTGAACGAAGCCGCCGAGATGATCAGCCGGGCCGTGGACAACGACGCGCAGATCATCTTCGGGGCGAACATCGATCCGAGCATGACGGGCAAAGTGCGCGTGACGGTTTTGGCGGCGGGCTTTGGTGCCGGACGCGGTTACGCTCGCTCGCAGAACGCCTTTAGTTTCGACGGCAAAGTCGACGCCGTAACGCCGCTCAACATGGACGATATCGAGGTGCCGGCGTTCCTGCGCTATCGCGGATAGCGTAACGACGGGGAGTTAGCAAACGGGGCGCCGGCGGCGCCCCGTTTGCTATTCCGGCGACGACATCTCTTCATCAAATATTCACATCCGCGATGTTTTCCATGCGGCGCGGGCCTTGACGGCGCCATCTTCGGCCGCGTACCTTTGCCGGCTGGAACCACAACGCGCATATAGAGTGCCCGAAGAGTTCGGTCGCCGGACAACTTTTTTTTCGATAGGGCCGGAAGCCCCAAATCGTTGACAAAGTGTGCTAAATAGGTACTAGAGTTATCATTACGTCGGCAACGACCGTTCATTACACGGACTGTATGAATAGAGGTTGGGTGTGATATTGCTAGGAGGCGGGCAACGGGAGTCCCGCGTAGATCTTGCGGGCCTTCGCTTAGAGCCTGCGGTGGTTCGGCGCGTGCCCAGGCAACTCGCCGTCCGTTACGACATCCTTTCGATTGCGAGCGATGGGAACTCGTTGACGATTGCGATGCCGGATATAGACGACGAGGACGCGATCGATCGCGTTCGCTTGGCGACGGGGATGCACGTTCAGGCGGTTCGCGCGCCGAGGGAGGCAATTCGTAGGCTCCTAGCCCACGCTTACGACGAGATGCCGCACGGCTCGAGCCCAGCCCCGGCGGATCGGGGCGACGACGCACCGGCCATCGGCGCCGTCGAAACGATGCATCACCACGCGGCCGTCTCCTCGGCTTCGGATATCCACGTCGAGCCCGCCTCCGAGGGGGGCCGCATCCGCCAGCGCGTCGACGGCATACTGTACGACGTCATGGCGCTCCCGCAGGGACTTTTTGCGCAGGTGGTTTCGCGCATAAAGCTCCTAGCGGGCATGGACATTGCGGACCGGCGCCAGCCGCAAGACGGACGCTACACGATCGAGAGCGGCGGCCGCTCGATCGACGCGCGCGTGAGCTCGATGCCGACGATCTTCGGTGAGAAGATTGCGATTAGACTGCTCGACCATCGCGTACGCATACCGACGCTGGAAAATCTCGGCATACCCGAAAATTATCTCTCGCGATATCGTCGCGTCGTGCACGCACCGCACGGATTCGTCGTCGCCTGCGGGCCCACGGGCAGCGGCAAGACGACGACGTTGTACGCCACGATGGTCGAGCGCAACGTCGACTCGCAGAACCTGTGCAGCGTAGAAGATCCTGTCGAGATACGGATTCCCGGTATCGCGCAGGTCCAGGTAAACGCACGTGCGGGTCTGACGTTTGCCGCGGCGCTGCGCGCCTTTCTGCGCCAGGACCCGAACGTTCTGATGGTCGGCGAGATGCGGGACGCGGAGACCGCGGGCGTAGCCGTACGCGCGGCGTTGAGCGGCCAGCTCGTCTTGACGACATTACATACTAACGACGCGCCACGTACGCTCGAGCGCCTGCTCGAGCTGGGCGTGCAGCGACAGTCAATTGCGGCGGCGCTGACTGCGGTCGTCTCGCAGCGCCTGGTGCGGCGCCTTTGCGTCGACTGCCGGCAGTGGGCCGCACTTCGGCAGGATGTCGCCGAGGAATTCGGCGTACGCGATCTCACGCACGCCTACGAAGCCTTCGGCTGTCCGCAATGCGGTGGAACCGGATACCGCGGAAGGACGGCGATCTTCGAGTTTCTCTTCATCGGGGATGTTATTCGCGACGCCATTGCGCAGGGCGCGTCGAGCGTTCAGGTGGCCGCGCTGGCACGCGAGGAGGGGTACGAACCGATGGCGGCGTGCGGCCTGCGTATGGTGCGCGAGGGGGAGACGGGGTTCGACGAACTACGGCGTGTCTTGTTGGTCGAGGCACCCCGGTGATCGCTGCGTTGGCTGCCGTTCGCCTTACGGAAGTCCTGCGCACGGCCCGCATGCGCGATGCATCCGACGTGCACCTTGCACCTGAAACGCAGCCGGTGCTTCGGATCGACGGCCTGCTTGAGAGGCTGGGCACGGGCGTCGTTTGTGCTTCGGAGATCGACCGCATCGCTGGCGCAGTGCTCGACGCGCAAGCACTCGAGCGCCTGAAGGCTACAGGTGATGCGAGTACGACGCATCGCGACGAAGAGTTCGGAGACTGCCGCGTACACGCGTACCGGTCTTCCAAAGGAATCGTGCTCGCGATTCGCTTGCTGGCGCGTACCCTCCCAACGCTCGAATCGCTGCAGTTGCCCGCGGTGGTTGCGAGATTGTCGGAGCGTCCGAAGGGGCTTGTGCTTTTTACGGGGCCGACCGGCAGCGGAAAATCTACCGCCTTGGCTGCGGTAATCGATCGCATCAACCGCCACAAGTCGCGACACATCCTCACGATCGAAGATCCCATCGAATACGAGCATCGCTCCGACCTCTCGATCGTGAGCCAGCGCGAGGTCGGACGCGACGTGCCGTCGTTCGCCGTGGCGCTGAAGGGCGCTCTGCGAAGCGATCCGGACGTGATCCTGGTCGGGGAGATGAGGGACTACGAAACGATGCATGCGGCGCTGGCCGCTGCGGAGACCGGGCACTTGGTCTTCGCGACTCTGCACACGGGAGAGGCCGCCCAAACGATCGATCGCGTAATCGGCTCGTTCCCACCCGAAGCGCACGAACACGTGCGCATTCAGCTGGCCCAGACGCTCCTGGGGGTTCTCTGTTTGCGTCTCGTTCCTCGGTCGCGCGGTAGCGGGCGCCGATGCGCGGTCGAAGTTCTCGTGGCAAACGATGCCGTCGGCAACGTTATTCGCGAAGGCAAAACCCATCAACTCCGCAACATCATCGCGACGGGCCGGAACGTGGGGATGCAAACGCTCGAGAGCCACCTTTCGGATTTGGTGATGCATCACGAGGTCGATCTGGAGGTCGCTAGGCAGCATGCCCTACGACCATCCGAGGTTCGCGCCTTCGAACCGGCGGCCGGATAGATATGGCGGCGCTCTATTACTACACGGCCCGCAGCGCCGAAGGCTCCTTTGTTCGTGGTTCGATCGAAGCACAATCGGATTCGCACGCGCTGGCGAGCTTGCGCACGAGAGCGTTTTTCGTGACATCGCTGGAAGCGGCCGGTACGGCACGCGGTGCGGCCGCCTGGTCGCTGCAGGTCCTGCCGGTACGGCACGAGGCGCTAGTGGCGTTCTTCCGCTCGTTCGCGACGCTCGTGACTGCGGGCGTGTCGATCCGTAGATCGCTTGACGTGACGATCGAGGAAAGCCGAGACGGCCGACTCGCGGAAGCGCTACGCTCGGTGCTGTCGGACATCGAGAGCGGGCTCTCGCTCAGTGCGGCGCTCGAGCGGCATCCAAGAGAGTTCGAATCTCTCTACGTGGCAATGGTCCGCGCGGGTGAATCGGGCGGCGTTCTCGATGAGGTCCTCGAGCGCATCGCGCTCGTCATGGAGCGCGATCGGACGTTGCGCAAGCGGCTGGCATCCTCCCTCGCCTATCCGGCCGTGGTCGCGACCTCGGCGCTCGGGCTCGTCGTCTTCTTGCTTTCGTCGATCGTTCCGACTTTTGCATCGCTCTACGCAGAGATGCAACTAACGCTCCCGCCGATGACGGCAGCGCTGCTAAGCATCTCCAGGGCGACGCACGAACCTGCGCTCTGGATTACGGTGTCGCTAGCGGTGGCGGGCGCTTCGCTGCTGGTGCTCCAGGCGCGCCGCAGTCCCTACGGTAGAGAACTTATGCAACGCGCGCGCCTGCGAATGCCGATCGTGGGTCCGATTGCAAGAAAGGCCGCGCAAGCTCGCTTCGCCCGTACGCTGGGTAGTTTGCTGCGTTCCGGTGTTGGTCTGATGGATGCGCTCGGTGTGACCGCCGATGCTATCGGAAACGCGGTGTATGCTGCGAGCGTCGACCGCCTTTCGCAGGCCCTTCGGGAGGGCGAAACGCTGGCGCGCCCGCTGGCCGAGAGCGGCGCGTACGAGTCGCTATTCGTGCAGTTGGTACGCGTCGGCGAAGAGACCGGCACCCTCGACGACATGCTGTTGCGCCTTGCCGAGTACTATGAGGTCGACGTCGAGGCGGCCCTGGCAACTTTAGGCGCGGCGATCGAACCCCTGCTTATCGTGCTTCTCGGTGGAGTCGTCGGTGCCATCGTCTCCGCCATCTTCATACCCTTGTACACAATGATAGGAAGTATAAGATGACTGCATTCCAGGCAGAGACGCAGACGGCCCCGCCGGCGGGCACGCGTCAGGATCGGGAGCGCGCGGTCGAGGCGTACCGGTACTTGTGCGCGCGCGGCGCCCGCAAATTCGTGCGCCCAGGGGTCGAGCGCGCCGATTTGGAGCAAGTCGCCGCCATCGGTCTGATCAAAGCTTACGACCGCTTCGACGAGAATCTGCAAACGCCGTTCGAGGCTTTCGCGTGGTTTTTTGTAGTGGGGGAGTTGATGCATTACGTCCGAGATCACGAACGGCTGGTTCGGCCGCCGCGGCGGCTCCGCCGCCTCGAACGCACGGTGCAGGATGCCTACGACGGTCTCGTTGGCGATCTACGGCGTGAGCCGTCGCCAAGCGAAGTGGCTTTGCGTGCCGGGGTCACCGAATACGAAATGATGGAGTTGCAAGCGTATCGTGAGCGTGCGGTGACGGAATCTCTGCAGACGCTCGGACCGCACGAACTGCAACCCATCGCGTATACCATGGAGCACAGAGAGGATTTGGTGCTCATCGAACGCGCGCTCGAGCAGTTAACCCCGACGGAGCGCACGATTATCTGGGCCGTCTATTCCCGTGGCTTTAGCCATCTCGAGCTCGCCAAGCGATTGGGATACTCACAGCGCCACATTTCGCGCCTGCATCGCGCGGCGCTTCGAAAGATGCAGCCGTTCGTGGTCCGCACCTGCCTCTAGCGGGGCACTTCTCCGACCAGCGAGCTTCGTGTGAAGGAGAGCCGAGCCTATGAAAAACGAACGCGGTTTCACGCTCATTGAAATGATGATCGTCGTTGCGATCATCGCCATTCTCGCCTCGATTCTGATACCGAACTTCACGCGGGCGCGCGCCCAGGCGCAGACCGCAGCCTGTGAATCGAATCTCAAGGAGATCGCGACGGCGCTCGAACTCTACTATACAGACCATCAGGCCTATCCCAACGTGCAGTTGCAACTCATAAACCCACAGTACACCGGCCTGAACGGGTACCTGAACCAGGTTCCGGAAGACCCCGCGGCGGGTGCCGGCAAATACTACATGGTTACTGCAACGACCCAGCAGGGGGCCACGCCGGCGGGATACACCGTATGGTGCCCCGGCACGCATGATCCGAGCACGTTCCAGAACATCTCCCAGAGCGCGACCGACACGCATCTAAAATACGACTCCAACAACGGTATGGAGACGGCCGCGAGCCAGGGAACGTAGGGCGATGTTCGATGCGGTCGGCCAGAGCTTGCGAGCAGTTGCCGAGCACTCGGCGTATGGATTCCCTATGGTGTTCGCGACGGGAGCCCTGACCAGCGTTGGACCGTGCGTCGCCCCGCGCTTCATCGCGGTAGCGGCGTTAACGACCGGCCAAACGCCCGGCAGAGCGCTCGGTACCACCGCGTCTTTCGTCGGTGGGCTGGCTGCCGCGTACGCGGCGTTCGGGTTCGCGGCATCGCTGCTCGGGCGCGTTACGGAAGCCTCCGGCACGATCTATGCACTGGTTGCCGCCGCCATGTTTCTCGGCGGCGTCGCGACGCTGGCGACAGGCGAGCCGCGCCACTGCCGCCATTCCGAATCGGCGTCCCTACAACGTTCACTCGGCGGACCGTTTCTTCTGGGGGCCTCATTTGCGTGCGTAGTATCGCCGTGCTGTACGCCCCTGGTCGTAGGAATACTTGCATATACGACGGCAGTCGGAAACGCCGCGTACGGCAGCGCGCTTCTCGTAACGTTCGCACTCGGTCATGCGCTGCCGGTCGTCGCAGTAGGCGGTGCCGCCGGGAATCTCGGCCGGTTTTTCGCCCGCCTCCAAGTTCGCGAGGCAACCTCAATCGTCGGCGGCGCTCTGATGCTGGCGATGGGCCTCTACTACGCGGTACTAGCGTGACGATCGGATCGCGCTTGCGCCGCTTCGCCGTGGCTCTCTGCGCGCTCGGGATCGGGGCCCCTCTCTTTCGAGCGCAGGTTGCGACGTCACTCGTCGTGCGCGGTGACGACTTCCTTTACCGGCGGCAGGTAGAGCGAGCGCGCGGGTATTACGCTCGAGCTCTATGGTTTGATCCGCAGAGTCGCGCAGCGGCGGACCGCTACGTGTTCTTCGGCATGCAAGAGCGAACCCCGGCGTCGCTGGCCGCTTCTATCGCTGCCGCGTCACGGTATCTCGCACTGCGTCCGGATGACGCGACGGTTCTGGCCGACCGCGCCCTATGTTACCAGATCGAGCGGCGCTACAGCGAGGCCGCACCGGATTTCTCGCACGCCGGCGCCTTGGCGCGCGATCCGCGCTATTTTACCTTCGCAGGTTGGGCGGCGCTGCGTTCCGGAAAACGGCGCGAAGCCCAAATGCTGTGGCATGAGGCTTTGGCGTTGGACGCACGCTTCGGGCCCGCGCGGTTCGCACTGGCGCGCGTGCGTCCGTGATCGCCGCCTTGCTCTGCGCCGTGATTCCGTCCTTCATCACCGCGCTTTTCGCAATGGTAGCTTGCTCGGCAGCGCGACGCCACGGCTTGGACGCGGGCTTCACGCAGCGAGGTGCGCTCGCCGGGCTGCTGCTCTCTGCGTGCGCGCAGGCGGCATGCATGCGCACGGCCGGCGTGCTTGCGGGCACGGCCCTAACGCTAACGCTGTCGGCTTGCACGGTCGCGGCCGTGACCGACGTCTCCACGGGCTACGTCTTCGACCGCGTTACGTTTCCGGCGCTCGCCGCAACGCTCGCGTGCTGCGCCTTCGAGGGATCGCTCGTCCACGCTTTACTCGGCATTGGCGTCGCGGCGGGTGCGCTTGCCGCACTCTATACGCTGACCATGGGGCGGGGTCTCGGGCTCGGAGACGTCAAACTCGCTGCCTGTATCGGCGCCGGCTTAGGCGCTCTCGACGCGGCCTTAGCTCTGGGCACGGCATTCGTTATCGGTGGCGCATACGGCGCCTATCTGCTCGCGAGCCGTCGTGCACTCCGTGGAGATGCCATGCGCTTCGCCCCGTACCTGGCAGCGGGCGTTGCGCTCGTCTCCCTCGTGCGGTACTGGCGATGAAGGCGCGCTCGTTGCCGCTGGGCATCGACATCGGCTCGACGCGGATTCGCGTCGCCGCCGTGGAGCTTGGCGAAAACGGCGCGCGTCTGAAAGCGGTCGCGGTTCGCGATGTCGCATCCGGGGGAGGCTTCGAAGCAACCGCGTGCGGGCCGCAGTATCTCGCTACGCTGATCGACGAAGCGGTTGCGGAGATCGGAGTGCGCGAACGGCGTTGCGTGTGTGCGCTGGGCGCACCGCACGCTCGACTGCGTACCGTGCATCTTCCAAGAATGACCGCCATCGAGCGAGAGCGTGCGGCGCGCTTTGAGGCACGGCGGCACGTTGAAGATTGGACGGATCCCATCGCCGTTCGGCTCCATCCGCTCGACGAAGGACGCGGTATGTTTGCGCTCGGCATAGCGCGCGGGGATGCCGTAGCGGCTCGGGCAGCGACGGTCCGCCGTAGCCGCCTGCGCTTAATTGCGCTCGATCACGAATCGTTTGCGTTGGGCAGGATACTGCGGGATTATGAGGCCATCGTGGATGTCGGTCTCGACCGCAGCAGCGTTCATGCATTCGGCTCGGGCGTACCGACTACCGGATTCGCTCCCATCGGTGGGGCCGCCGTGACGCTCGGCATTGAGGAAGATCTCTCGCTGGACCGGCAAACCGCGGAACATCGAAAGTTAGTTCTCGGCACCGTTGGAGCCGGAGAGTTGGCGAGGACCGCGTTGGCAAGCGAGGTGGCGGCCCTATTACATGGTGCGCTTCGGGCAAAGGAGACGGGATCGCGCGTCGCGCTGGTCGGGAACGGCGCCCGTCTGCGCGGCCTAGCAAACGACTTGGAATCGGCCTGCGGCGCGATCGTCGACATGCCGACGGCCGCGGCTCTGCGTGGAGAAGCGTATCCAGACGACGTGGTTGCCGCAAGCGCTCCCGAATGGACGCTTGCCGTCGGGTTGGCGCTGTGGGGCGTGAGAGCGTCGTGATCCGGTTCGATTATATTCACGATCCCAAGCCGCTCTGGCTGCAACGCTTGGCGGCAGTACGGGTACCGATCGGCTTTCGTAGCGCGGCGCTAACCGTATATGCGGCGTTTGCGATCGTGTTCGGCTCTTGGGGCACGGAGGCATATCGCCTTCACCGCACGATCGCCGCCGAGGCGCGCTACCAGCAAGATTACCAGCGTAGCCGGGCGGAACTCGCGCACAGCAAAGTCGCCTACCGGAGGCTCGACGCAATGGCCGCTCTCGACGCGCGGCTCTACCGCGTTCTGCGCTCCGGCAGCGACGTCGCTCACCAAATCGCGGAGATCGCCGATCGCCTGCCGCCCCAGACGTGGTTGACCTCGATCTCGCACGACGCGACGGGTTTCGCACTGGACGGGCGTGCATCGAACTGGATAGCGCTAAGCCGCACGGTAACCGAACTCGCGCGCTGCCGGCTGCTGCGAAACCCAGAGTTGATCGAGGCACGAACGATAGCGACGGGAAGCGATTCCGGCACGGTTGGGTACCGCCTGCACCTCGAAGAAGCCGCTCGATGAACCGCGGCGTACGTTTCAGCGGCGACGCGCGTACGATCGCATTGGCGCTGCTGCTCGTTGCGGCCGCGACGTTGGTGTTAGTAAACCTTCGTTACGAACGGCGAATTGCCGCGTCGAACCGCCGTAGCGCAGATCTGTATGCACGCACTGCGGAGAACCGGCAGGTCATCGCGCAGATCGGACGGTTCCGGGCACTGCAGCGCCGCGTGCGTACGGATCTTCGTCGGATGGCGGCACCGCGGAGCGCGGCTGCGACAACCGCCGCGACGCTCGCCGGCCTAGACGCGACCGCTCGCACGTATCGCGTGCGTATTCGAGCAGTCCTGCCCGGTCCGGAGGCAACGGCGGGCCCCGCCGCCGAGCCGCTGCGCGCAAACGTGTTGACGATACACGTGCGAGGCCGGTTCCGCAATATCTTACGTTTCCTCGTACACGTGCCGGCCGGCGGCGTACCGATCGAAATCGACGGCGCTCAACTTGCACCGACCAGCGGAATCGAACCGGGTACGGGACAGCCGCTGCTGGACGCTACGATTCACGCTACCGTCTATGAGATTTCGAATTCTTTCCATGCGATAGGAGGACGTTAATGTTGCCGTCATTGGACGATACAGGACGGCGGCGCATGATGCGTATCTCCGCCGTAGCGTGCGTAAGCGCGTGCTTGCTGGCTCCGCTGGCTGGGCGCTCGTCGGGCGGCCCAAATGGGGCGAGCGGCGGAGCGGAAGTGCGGCTTCGCCCGCCGCTCCTTCCAGCCGAAGCGTCCCCCGCTCCGGTCGAGGTTACGCGCGACCCCTTCGAGGCTGAAGCCTTCCGCAAGAATGGGTCAAACGACACTGCGGGGATCTCGCCTCTTACGCTTACGCTTCCTCCGAATGCCGGCGCAGCCGGATTGCCGTTCGGCAGGCTAACCGATTTCGGCGCACCCACGCTGCGCGCTATCGTCACGGGAGCCTCGGCGCGAGCGCTCGTAGAGGATGCCGGAACGGTCCGCGTCGTAGCCGTTGGAGATGCGCTCGCGGGATCCCAGGTAGTCTCGATCGGCGCCGGCGGCGTCCGGCTCAAAAACGGCGTCGTCTACCGCCTCAAAGCGCTTGCCGGGGGCGCCCATGAACGTTAGGGAGCGCTGGCGCGCGGGTTTCTTGGCAGCCGCGCTGTGTTTCTATCCGCAGATAGGTTTGAGCAGCCCGCACGCTCCGATAACCCTGGACGTCCGCAACGCTCGAATTGCCGACGTCATAGCGCTGCTGGCGGCAGAGTCGGGACGGAATATCGTTGCCGATTCTTCGCTCAAGCCCGAGCGGGTGACGCTGCACCTGCGCGACGTCTCATTCGATCAGGCCCTGACGGCGCTCATCGATTCGCACGATCTCCAGACCCGGCAGGAGGGTTCGATCGTGATCGTGGGCAGCAGTGCCGCCATGAACCGACGCTATGGCGACACGAAGGACGCGCGCGGCAGCCGCACCCTTGTCGTTCGTCTGCTTCGCGCTGACCCGCGCGATGTCGGTCGCGAGGTTGCCGAAGCCCTGCCCGAAGGTACGGTCGTCGTCGCCGACAAGCGCACGCGATCGCTCATCGTGACGGGAAGTGGCGCGGTCGTAGCGCGCGCGAGAAATCTCGTCGGCGTGCTTGACCGCCCAGCCTATGGGTCGCGGTCGATGACTCTCGCCCGCGCGTATCCCCTTAGGTATCTCCGTCCGAGCGCGATCCTCGGCGAACTGAAGAGCGTGCTGCCCGACGGCTCGTACGTTGCCGACGACGCGCAAAATGCGATCGTCGTTACGGGGGGCGACGATCTGCAGCAGGTTGCGAGCCAGTTCGTTCGCAGCATCGACGTTCCGAGCGCGCAGGTGCTTTTCGAGGTACGCGTTGCTGATGTCGAACCGATCAACTCGTCGAGCAATGTAGGGTTGGAATTCGGTGGGGTGGATCTTAGCGGGCAGCCGATCGGCGGATCCGCAACCTATGCGTTCGCGAAGAATTCGATCGCCGTGAACGCCCGTTTAAACGCGCTCGTAAGTAACGGGCACGCGCGGATCCTCGCCACGCCAAAACTCGTCACACTGAACAACAAGGAGGCGGATCTCTTGATCGGCCAGACGTATCCGGTCGTCTACTACGACGGGCGTTTGGGCGGCCAGCAGGTACAGTTCGTCGATATTGGCGTTAAACTGCGCCTGACGCCGACGATCGGCAACGACGGCAGCGTAACGGCCGAGTTACATCCCGAGTACAGTGCGATCGAAGGTTTCGTAAGCGGCTATCCGGTGCTCGCCAATCGAAAGATCGATTCCACGCTCCGCGTACGCGATAATGAGACGATCGTACTGGGAGGTCTGCTTCGCGACATCGACTCGGAGACCGTCACGAAGCTCCCGTACCTTGCCGACATCCCGATTCTGGGGAAGATCTTTCAGAATCGAGAGCACACACACCAGCGCGACGAGATCGTCTTTCTCATCACGCCCCACATCCTCTCCCCGAAAAGAGCCGCTGCGCCGCGCGCGCCCTAACGTACGGGCGTAACGCCTAGAACCCTTGGGCCCGCCGCTTTTATGGGAGAGGCGGCGGCGCACTTCCCGGTTAAGCGTACGGGGGTGTTCAGATATCTCACCGCCGGCGAATCCCACGGGCCGGCACTGGTCGGCATCCTCGATGGCTTGCCCGCGCGCCTGAAGCTCGACGTCGAACGCATCAATGCGGCGCTCGCCCGGCGGCAAGGCGGTTACGGGCGCGGCGCCCGCATGAAGATCGAGCGTGACGAGGTGGAGTTTCTCGCCGGCGTTCGCGGCGGTTTCACGCTCGGGTCGCCGATCGCGGTCGTCGTGCGGAACCGCGATTACGAAAACGTCCGCGCCGTGATGGATCCGCTCCACGGCTCCGGAAAGCCGATTACCAACCCCCGGCCCGGGCACGCCGATTATGCCGGCGCGCTGAAGTACGGCGAGCGGGATCTCCGCAACGTCTTGGAGCGTGCCAGCGCCCGCGAGACGGCGATGCGCGTCTGTTTAGGCGCCATCTGCGCGCAGTTTCTGGAGGCGCTCGGGGTGGTCACGCGATCGTACGTGCATCGCATCGGCGACGCCGAGGCTCCGCCGTTCGAGGATTGGGTTCAAGCCGACGTCGAGGCCAGCGAGGTGCGCTGCCCCGACGTTCCGTCGGCACGGGCCATGGTTGCGGCGATCGAGGCCGCCAAGGCGGCCGGGGACACGCTCGGCGGGCAGTACGTCGTACGCGTGGACGGGCTGCCCGTCGGCATCGGCAGCAACCGCCAGCCGGATACGCGGCTCGACGGCCTGCTCGCGGGGGCCTTGATGGCGATGCAGACGGTCAAAGCGGTAGAGGTCGGGCTCGGCGCGGAGGTCGCCTCGCGGCCGGGTTCGCAGGCCCACGACATCTTCGCCTTCGGCGCCGCGGGAGTCGTGCGGGGCAGCAATAGAGCCGGCGGCATCGAGGGCGGCATGAGCAACGGGCAGCCCGTCGTTCTGCGGGTCTCCGTAAAGCCGATTCCGACCCTGATGAAGGCCTTGCCGTCGGTCGATCTGCACGCCGGGACCGCCGCGCCGGCCGCAATCGTCCGCAGCGACGTCTGCGTGGTCCCGGCCGCGGCCGTCGTCGGCGAAGCGATGGTGCGCTTGGCGCTCGTGGGGCCGCTCCTCGAAAAGTACGGCGGCGACTCCATCCCGGAGACGCTCGACAATCTGCGGCGATCGGTCGCGGCCGCGGGTACGCTCTTCGAAACGCAGAACTCCGGCGCATGAAGAGACACGTGGCGCTGGTCGGCTTCATGGCTGCCGGCAAATCAACCGTTGGAAAGAAACTGGCGCGCAAGTTGAGATGCGCGTTCGTCGACGTCGACGATCTGATCGTCGCGCAGCACGGCCCGATCA
>JAKAPQ010000052.1 GCA_021806945.1 bacterium
GCAAGGCGTTTTCGACGCGATTGAAATAATTGCTCAAGCCGATCGCGCATACGATTTCGACGATCTGACCTTCGTCGTAATGCTTGCGCAGGCCGTTCCGTATCGCCTCGGGCAATGCGCGCGGCTCGCGCGTTATCGCAATCGCCGCCGCGAGGGCCGCACGCTCGGCATCGCTGTAGCGATCGCTGCGCGCGTAGTTCCCCAACTCGTCGATCGTCTCTTGCTCTACTCCAAGGCGCCTTGCCAAGGCACCGTGCGACTCCATTCAATACTCGCAGCCGTTGAGCGCCGAGACCATCAGGGCGCAGAGTTCTTTGACGCGCTGCGGTACGGTTCCGTGTTCCATAACCGCCGCCGCGTGGCCGGCCGCGGTCCGCGCGATCTCGGGGCACACGCGCAACACCGCGAATACCTTCGTAGGCATGCCGCCGAGTATTCCCGCCGCGTTAGGCCGGTCCTTGGGTCCACGCGCGGAAGCGCGCGTCGCCCCGAACGGGATCCATGCGCGGGTCGATCGCAATCATCGGCCGATCGAAATCCTTGTGGCCGCCCTCCTGTAAGAGCCGAAGGGCTTCGTTGCGCTCGCCCATTGCTATGAACGCCATAACGACGTCCTCCGGATCGACGCGGCGCGATGCGATGCCGGCTTGCGCGATGGCGAGCTGCGCTTTAGCCTTGCCGAAACGGTGCATCTTCGCGTAGACGTGTGCGAGTAGAGCGGCGGCCTCGGCTCGGCACTTGCACTTGCCGGCAAACGTCCGGTACGCTTGAATCGCGCGAGCGTAGTTGCCGAGCGCTTCGTAAGCCAAGCCCATCGTCTCGTATGCATCGATTCGCTTCGGCGAGAGATCGAGAGTCTGGCGAGCGTAAGCGATGGCATCTCCGTAGCGCCGGGCAAAATACGCAGCCTCCGATAACCAGGCCGTGGTGGCGACCGAAAGCGGATCTAAATCTGCAGCCGCCTGCAACTCCTTGAACGCCCGCCGGCCACGGCCTTGCGTGAGCAGCGAGATGCCGTACCATTGGTGTGCCGGAGCGAAGTGCGGGTTGAAAGCGATAGCTCGGCGGTACTCGGCCTCGGCAGCCGCTTGATCGTGCTCGGAATATGCGACCACACCAAGCGCTGCATACGCTGCCGCCGAGCGGCTATCGAGCCCAAGGGCCGTTCGCGCGTAGGCGAGCGCGCGCTTGTAGTACAAATGCGGTTTGAGGGGCCCGTAGCGATACTGCGCCATGATAACGTAAGCATCGGCGAGCGCCGCGTACCCACGCGCGTTGCGCGGATCGCTCTTCGTGACGGCGTCGAAATAGCGCACGCTGCGCTCCACCCCGGCACGCGTTCGCCGGTTCCAGTAGTACCGCCCCATGGCGTACAACCGCGCCCCCTGCACCGATAGCGGCCGCTGCGCGACGCGCGCTTCGGCCTGCGTTCGGCGAGCGACCGCAAGCCCGGCAACGGCCAGGACCAGGACCAGCAGGGCGCCCGCAACCGCCGCGTAGCGGCGCAGCACCATCGGCCGGCGTACTGCAGGCACGGAAGGCGGCTCGACCGAGAGCCGGGCCGGCGGAACGAGCGTTACCGGAGCCGTAAAGCGATACCCCCTCCTGGGAAGGGTCGCGATCGCATCGGCGTTCCAATGCGCGCGAAGCGCCTTGCGAATGACATAAACGTTCTGGGCGAGATTCGCCTCTTCAACGAACCCGTCGGGCCAGATGCGATCTAGTAACTCCGCCTTCGTTAGAACCTCGCCCGGCCGCTCGACGAGCGCGAGCAGCGTTTCAACGACCTTCGGCCCAAGCGCGAGGGGTTCGTCGCCGATCGTCAACAGCAGTTGCTGCGCATCGAGACGAAACGGCCCGAACAGATAGATGCCCATGGAGCGCCCCTTACATCGATGTCCTTAGGAGTGATTTTCTCAAAGACGGGCGCGGTAGCCTTGCGCCGCCCTCCGGCGGCCACCTATGCCCCTCGGGGCAAGCAGGGACGGCCGATGCATTCCACCAGCGCCCGTCCCTCCTCTTTCACGACACGTATGGCTCGTGCGCGGCGACCGGCGCAAGGATGCGATCGACCTCTGCAAAGGCGCTGGCATCGAGATGCAGATCCCCCGTAGCGACGTTGTCGTCAACGTGCTCCACTCTTGTCGCGCCGACGATCACGCTCGTAACCGCGGGCTGGCGCAAGCACCAGGCAAGCGCGAGCTGCGCCATCGAGCACCCCGCTCCTTGCGCGACCGGCTTCAACTGCTGCACGGCGTCGAGTACCCGCTGCGTGAAGTACTCCTCCATCATCTCGCGGTTCGGCCCGGCGGCGCGCGTACCGGCGGGCGGCTTATCGGCGCGCGCATACTTCCCGCTGAGAATCCCCATCGCGAGCGGCGACCAGACCACGTTCCCCAAACCGTACTGCGCGCAGGTCGGCAACACGCGCTCTTCGATGCGCCGCCAGAGCGCGCTGTACTGCGGCTGATTGCTGACCGGAACCGCCCATCCGCGCGCGCGGCAGAGCGCGACGGCGGCCGCAATCTGGTCGGCGTTCCACTCGGAGACGCCCCAATAAAGAACTTTTCCCGCGCGCACGAGATCGTTCATGATCTCGCACGTCTCCTCGAGCGGCGTGGTCGTGTCGAAGCGGTGGCATTGGTAGAGGTCGACGTACTCGACTTGGAGCCGGCGCAACGAGTGGTGCAACTGGTCTCGAACGTGCTTCCGCGAGAGGCCGCACTCGTTAGGCGAATCGCCCATCGGAAAATAGACTTTCGTCGCGAGCACGAGAGCATCGCGCGAGATCTCTTTCAGGATCGGTCCGAGGACCGCTTCGGCCGCACCGCGCGCGTACGCGTTCGCCGTATCGATGAAGTTCACTCCGCGCTCCCACGCGCGCAGCACGCACTCGCGCGCGGTATCGCGTTCGACCGCACTCCCATAGGTGAGCCACGACCCCAACCCGACGACCGACAATTTTAGCCCGGAATGCCCGAGCGTCCTATACTGCATGAACGAACTCCTCGTTGAGACGGAAGGCGGCGTGGCGCCGCCCGCCTCCACACTATACAACTCGCGGGACGCACTTCCATGCAGCGCGAAGCGGTCAACCGTGCCCGCATACGAACTCTATCGCGTCTCCGCGTTTACCGTGCAGGCGCTCGAGGGCAATCCCGCCGCCGTCGTCCTGGACGCCGATGCGCTGACGGCCACCGCGATGCAGGCAATCGCGCGCGAGCTGAACCTTTCCGAGACGGCCTTCGTCTTACGATCGGAACGGGCCGACGCGCGCGTACGATACTTCACGCCGATCGAGGAGATGCCGCTAGCCGGGCACCCGACGCTCGCGACCGTGCACGTTCTGCGCGAGAGCGGGCGCATCGCGCGCGATGCCGAGCAGGTTACGCTCGAGATGCCCGCCGGCATTATCCCCGTGCGCATCGCTCCGGACGCTCACGGCGTGCGCTACACAATGCAGCAGCCGGCGCCCGCATTCGCGCGCGTTTACGACCCGGAGCGCGTCGCGCGCTCGCTGCATCTCGCAGCGGACGACGTACTCGCCAGCCCGGCGCCGCAGACGGTCTCGACCGGCGCGCCGATGCTGATGGTCGCGCTGCGCTCGGTCCGCGCGCTCGGTGCCGCCGCGCGCGACCCGGCGGCACTCTTTCCAACGAATCGCGACTATATGAGCGTACACCTCTTCACCCGCACGAACGAACCGCACGCGTTCTTGGCACGCCACTTTTCGCCGCCGGGTGACGTGCCCGAGGATCCGGTAACCGGCTCGGCGTGCGGCGCGATGGCGGCCTACGCGTATCGGTACGGCCTCGTCGACCGGCCGGTATTCACGGTTCTGCAGGGAACGCACGTGCATCGCCCGGGGATCGTGTACGCCCACGTGCTCGGTACGCCGCACGTGACGACCGGCGTAGAGATCGGCGGATACGCCGTCACGACGAGCCACGGGACGACGTAACCGTCTCACGGAAGCACGTCGCCAACTTCGTACTCGAAAGAGCGCGATCTCCCCGAAGGGTCGCTACGGGTCCGGCGCCGGCTTCGTCTCCATGTCGCTCAGTGGATTCTGCCGCACACGGCCGTATTCGTCGCGGTACCGTGCTCCTATCTCCAAACCGTAGGTAGGGTGCGGAACCGTCGCTCCCGTCAGGGCCCGCCGCGATGTCGACCGGAGTTGCGTTGCCCGCCGGAAGCAGCTATTCGGTGACGGCTTGAAGAAGCGGCGCAGCCTTCTAACAGGTCACAAGACTTCACTTCAAAGGAGACTACGTCATGAAGAAGATTCGCGCGCCCTCCCGACGCCTTCCGTGGTAGGCCGGCCAACATGTATTAACGAAAGTTGCAAGTGCAGGCGATCCAAAGTCCAAAAAGCAGTTATTTGGCGGCCTCAGAAGGCTAGCGGCTGGAGACGGACATGCGGAGATTGAGAAACCTCGTAATCGTCCTGGCGGTCTGCGTCGTGGGCATCGGCGTCGTGGCGGGGGTGCTGTTCGTGAGGCAACGCCTGGCGGGGCGGCCGGCCGCGGCGAGCATCTTCGCGACGGTCGCGGCCGCCTGTCCGGCCTCCGAGGCGGCGAACGCGCTCGATCAGGTTGCGCCGGGCGCCGGGGGCGCGCAGCAGATCGGCGGAAGCAATCTCGGAACCTTCGGCGACCTGGCCAGCGGCGCCGCCGGCGCTACGCCCAGCCCGGTACCCTCGGCGCACCTGGCCTGCCGTACGCTCGCGCCGGCGATCGTGTCACAGTTCGCGGCGCTCGACGAGGCCGGCAAGCAGCTCGGCAGCGACGGCTACGATGAAACCGCGCGCGGCGGCGAACTGGCCGATGCCAACGCCGTGTTTGCCTACGTGCGCGATCGGATTCGCACGCAAGCCTACGCGGGCGCGATGCGCGGCGGCCTCGGTGCGCTGATGAGTCGCGGCGGAAGCCCCGACGACAAGGCGCTGCTGCTGGCCCAACTGCTGGGCACCAAGGGCATCGCGGTGCGCTTCGTGCACGCGAAACTTTCCGACAGCGAGATCGCCGCTGTTATCTCGGCGATGCTCGCGCAATCGCAGTCGCCCCCGAACCCGCCCGCGCCGGTCGCGCAGAACTATCGGAGCGCGCTTGCCGCTGCGCAGCCGTTCATCGCTCAGGTGACGCAGGCGCTCGCAAAATCGAACGTCACGCTGGCGAGCAGCGATGCGGCACTACGCGCACGGTGGGCGGCCAACCTGCGCGACCACTGGTGGGTGCAAGCGCAAGAGGGCGCCCATTGGATCGACCTCGACCCGACGATGCCGAGCGCGCAGCCCGGCACGCACCTGGGCGCCGCGCCCACCGATGCGCCCGCAATCGCGCTTCCCGGCGCGCTGTATCCCGCGCTCGCCTTCCGCGTGATCGCCGACTATACGAGCGCCGGTACGCTCACCACGCAAACCCTTCTGGCAACGAGCGCGCGCACGGCCGATGCCTACGCGCAGCCGATCACCATTCGCATCGGCGACCCCAATGCGACGCTGGGCACGCTCGCCAACTCGACATCGTTCGCCGCGTATATCGCCGTGGGTGGGCACTCGTCGACGAGCGCTGCATTCCAAGCCGATCCACCGAACGGTCCGCGGCTGCTGCGCCTGCGCCTCGAAATCGAAACCGACCGCCCCGGCTATGCGCCGCTCGTGCAGAGCCAGACGATCGTCGACCGCTCCGACGCGAGCGGTACGGCAGTCGATCCGAGCTGGACGGCGCAGCGAACCGCCTACGCGCTGACGACGAACTACTACGGCATTGCGGCCGCCGGGGATCTCGATCCACAGTTCCTGGCGATGCGCGAAGTGCAGGGGGCCGACGAACTGCAATCGGTGCTCGGCTACGTGGTCAACGGTCAGCGCGGCGCGCCGCCCGCCGACGCGCAAGAAGCGTATCCGCTCCCGGTGATGCGCTTCTTCGAAAGCGACGAGCTTCTGCGCGCGCTCATCAACGCGAGGAGCGGAACCGAGTTTTTCTTCAATCGCCCGACGATTGCGTTCGTCCATCGCGTGCTCGACTGGGACGGCTCGCATCTGATCGCGCGCAACGATTTCGACATCGCGGAATCCGCCATGGACGTGGACGGCTCGAACGAGTCGGCTGCCGTTGCCGATAATCTCGCGCGCGGGATCATCGAGAACGCCGACGAGGCGGAACTCGCGATGGCCGTCGGAGCGCAGCCGGTGACCACGCGCGTCGTCTTTGCACAGGCCGGTTCGACGGCGCCGGTGGTTGCCGTCGCACCCTCGGCGGCGCCGCCGCCCGTTCCCGCATTCGCCGCCGCCGCAATCGGAGACTCGCTCGCGCGTGGTGCCGTGGTCGCAGTGATGCAGCCGGTGCGCGTGGGCGATGCTTCGCACGTCGCGTGGTGGGAGATCGATCCGCAATCCGGCTCGACGATCGGCCGGATGGAAGCGGGCGCCGGACAGGCGGAAGTAGAGTACGTCCGCACCTCGGACGTCGCCGCCGCGGCCGTCGACCATGCAACGCTCGTCTCCGACTTCGATCTGTGCTTGCTCGGCGAGTCCGTGGGCGTGCTCACGAAAGGCGGCTCGATGGCAGGCGCGCCCGCGAAGTGCGAGGCGCAGGCGCTCTGCAACGCCACCATGTCGGCGGCGACGGGCGGGTGGGCAAACTGGCTCTATGGTGAGGGCGGCGACAAGCTCGCATCGATCCTCGCAGGCCTTACTGGCCTCTACGCCAAGTTGTGCGGATAGTGCGTACGCGTTTGATTGCCGGCACGGTCATCATCGTCGCCTTGGCGCTCGCGGTGGTCGGCATGCGACTGTGGGCATCGAATCATGCAACGGCGAGCGCATCGCCGACGCTCGCGCAGAGCTCGCCAACGGGTTCGCCGATGCCGTCAGCGAGCGCGTCGCCGGTACCGACGGCGGAGCCGACGATACCGACGCCGCCGCCCGGTCTTCCGGCGGGTTGGGCGGACGAAACGGAACGAACCGTCGGTGGTCCCGAGGCCGACCTCGTCGTACGCACCGGTGCCATCGACAATTTCGGATTTGGATGGCCGGCGCACTTCACGCCCTTCTCCGGCGCCTCGACGCCGGAGCACCCATGGGTTTGCACGCCGCGGCCCGGCGCCGCGCCCGGAACGGATCGCAGCATGTTGGGCACGGGCGTGACGCAGGCGGACCTGCGGAGCCGCTCCGGGGACGGTTACTCACAGTGCAGCAGTCGCCCCGACAATCTGCCGCAAGCGATCCCGCTCGCCGTCGGCGCGTTGCCGAGCAAGATTCACCAGGTGTTCTTTCAGATGTTTCTCGATGACTTTCAGCCGATGGTCTTTCATTCGCATTTTCAAGTCACGCTCAACGGAACGCGCATTCCGTCGTTCGAACAGCCGATTAACCAGCTCGATCAGACGGGGCCGATCGGTAAGCTTGTGACGCTGCGTCTTTTGCCTGAATATTGGCCGATCTTGCGCGCGGGCACCGTCAATCTCTACATCGACGATCCTACGACGGGCGAGCCGGATGGCTATGCAATCAATTTCGTGCGTATCTTGGTCAATCCGCACGGCTTCCGCTATACCGTCACGATATCGTGTACGGTCGTGGATGCTTCAACGCAAAAACCGATCGCCGGCGCTGCCGTTTCCGCCGCACAGGTAACAACGTCGAGCGGCGCCGACGGGCGCTGCGCGTTGCGCGGCGTGCCGGCTGGCTTGGTATCCGTCGGAGCAAGCGCCCTGGGATACGATAGCCAGGTCCAACTCCTCGATCTGCCCGCGGGAAACCATGGCGTTGCAAACTTCGCTCTGCGCCGCCACACGGAAACCATCGCCGACTTGAAACGAGAGATCCAGCAAAACGGATCGGTCGCCATCTACGACATCCACTTCGACACGGCCTCGGCAAAGCTGCGCGCCGATAGCCTTCCATCGCTCGAGACGATCGTGCAGCTCGTCAAGAGCAGCCCGTCCTCGCATTGGATCATCGCCGGGAATACGGACAATCGGGGTGGTGCGGCATACAACCTCGCGCTCTCAGTTGCCCGGGCCAACTCCGTCGTTAAGTGGCTGACCGAACACGGCATCGCCGCCAGCCGATTGACGGCGAAAGGCTACGGTTTAACGCGTCCGGTAGCCGACAACGCAACCGCAAGCGGTCGTGCGCTCAACCGTCGCGTCCAAGTATCGGTCGTAAAATAGACTACGTGCGTCTGACGAACGCAAGCGCCTCGCGAACGCCGGAACGAACGCGGCACCAAGTAACTAACGCAGGAGGAACGAAATGGTTCTCGCAGCAGCTCTAGCCGGCGTTCTCCGCTGCGGCTCGAATTGGAGTTGCTTCGAGGGCGCGCTTTCGAACGCCACGCCGGCGTCGGTGACGCGATCCGTCACCTCGCAGGACGGCGGGCATCCCGAGACCACGACCTTCTCGCTGCACCTGACCAGCGTTTCGCCACCGCTCGCGGTGCTCGCCGTACGTATCGAAGGCACGAAGGAAGCGCAGATCATCGGCATGCAGGAAACATGCACGTTTCACGTAGATGCGCTCGACACGCTTCTCGAAGAAATCGATACGATGAATGCCATCTCGCCGATGGCTTTCATCGCGGCCGATACGTGCGTGGGGCAGCTGCTGCCGGGATTCGCGTCGATGAAGGTTGCGACGAATCTTTCCGCGCAGCAGCGCGCCGTACCCGATGGATTCCAAGACTGCGGCTTCTCGATGGGATGCATGGTGCGAGCGCTGGATCGCCATCGGCCTGCGGTAGAGTGGAACGTGACCTTTCTACCGCTCTTCGGGCTCGATATCACCACCGTCAGCCTGTTGCGCACCAGCGCCTTCAGCGGCGACGACGCGACGTTCTACATCGACACCGTCAAGAACACCGTCGTGCTCGACCCCAGCATGATCGCGCAGATGAAAGCCAAGCACGCCTCCGCCGCGCAAATCGCCCAGACTCAGAAAAAGGCGAACGACTCCGCGCAAACGAGCGTCGGCCTCGACGGCACCTGCCGCTTCAAGACCACGGTGCTGGAAGCGATGCTGCGCCGCTGGTACGCTAGCTCGATCTCGACCGACGATTGGAAACAAGCGCAAAGCTGCCAAGGCAAGATGTTCGCAGGCCAACGATAGCCCAGCTGCGAGCGCTTGCGTCAGGCTCGAGATCGAATTTGCCGTGCGCCCGGCACCGCGAACCGACAGTCGTTCTATCCACGGCAGGGCTCGCTAAAAACCTCAGGGCGACACGTAAATACCAATAATTCGGAATTATTGTGATCGAGCAAAACCATACTGCCCAGAAAGGGACTCGAACCCCCACGGCCTTGCGGCCACTGATACCTGAAACCAGCGCGTCTACCAATTCCGCCATCTGGGCGCGACCGACGACGATTCGCGCCCCGCGCGCGCGACCCTGCCTCGCTCTGCAACCCGGAGCGCGCGGCCGGTTTTCTGGAGGCCACGTATGCCCGTACTACGTCGACGTCGCTTGGATGGCGGTTCCGGGTCGGCCGGCGCCATCGCCCCGGTGGGCGGTGAGTCTTGCTAAGACGCCTGCTTCCCATCCTCGGGATCACGTTTATAGACATCCTCGGTTTCAGCATGCTGATACCGATGCTGCCGTACTTCGTCACGCATTTCGGCGCATCGCCGCTCGTCGTCGGTTTCATCTTCTCGGTCTTCTCGTTCTGCCAACTCATCGCCGGACCGATCTGGGGCAACGTCTCCGACCGCATCGGCCGAAAGGGCGTACTGATCGTAAGCCAAATCGGTGCGACGATCGGCTGGGGCATGCTCGCCTTTGCGCCCAACATCGCGTGGGTTTTCGTCGCGCGCATCGTCGAGGGGGTCTCCGGCGGGAACATCGGCATCACGCAAGCCTACGTTGCAGATGTGGTCGAACCGCGCGAGCGCGCGCGCGCATTCGGATACATCGGCGCGACCTTCGGCGCGGGAATGGTCTTCGGACCGGTCGGCGCCGGCATCTTGTTTTCGCGCTATGGATTCGTAGCGCCGTTCTTGGCGGCGTCGGTCCTGCAGTTCGTCACGCTACTCGCGACGCTCGCGCTCCTGCCGGAGACGCGCGGCAAGCGAGGCGAGGCCGGAAAGAGCGTCGGCTTCGGCGAGATCGCTAAGACGTTTCGGGATCCGAACGTCTCGCGCTTCCTATGGCAAAAGCTCGCGCTCTCGCTCGCGCTTTACGGCTGGTTCGGCGTCATCGCGCTCTATCTGAAAGCCCAGCTTCACTTTACGCTCGTCGAGGCGGACTACTATTTTTCGCTCTTTGCGATCTCGAACGTGATCATCAACGGCGTGCTGGTCGGCCGATTGTCGAACCGGCTCGGCGACCGCTCCATGTCGAGCCTTGGTCTCGGATCGTTGGTCTTTTCGTTCGCACTCGTTCCGTTCGTGCACGGCGTCCCGACGCTCTTCGGCGTGCTCCTGCTCTTCAGCATCGGTATGGCGCTTGCGAACACCGGCATCACGGCACTCATCAGCAATGCCGCCGCGAACGAACGGCAGGGAACGGTCCTCGGCGTCAGCTCCTCCCTCGACTCGCTCTCCGGCATGGTCTCGCCGCCGATCTCAACCGGGCTGCTCGGGCGGTTAGGTGCGCCATTCGCTGGTGTGACCTCGCTCTTCTTTGCGGCGATCGCGCTCGCGCTGGGGCTTGCGGCCGCGCGATTCGAGGCGGCGCGCCGGCCGCTCTCGACGACGCCGGAGCCGTAGCGGGCAAGCGCTGAACACGTCCGCGCGCTCCGAGTTTAGCGATAGGCGTCTTTGCGATCAAGGATGCGCTGTACGACAACGACGGCATCGGCACGCTCGGC
The DNA here is from genome assembly GCA_021806945.1 of bacterium. Lineage (GTDB taxonomy): Bacteria > Vulcanimicrobiota > Vulcanimicrobiia > Vulcanimicrobiales > Vulcanimicrobiaceae > JAJYFL01. Next base: position 10,810 of record JAKAPQ010000052.1, read on the forward strand.
GTCTTTGAGGGCGCGGGGCTCAAACCGGATGGACACCTAGCGCAGCTGGTCCGGGGTCAAGTGAAAGTGCGCGAGGACATCCTCGAAGGTGTGCGTCTGCCCGCGCTCCGACGCATCGGCCGGCCCGTCCAACGCTTTGCGCTCATCGTCCTCGGCCAGCTCTTCCGGCGCGAGCGCGAGTTAGATCGCCACGCGATCGTTGCGTCGTACCGCGTCGAGCAGTTCGGCGATGCGATTGATCTGGGCCTCGGGGAGTTCGTCAAGGAGCCGGTGGAGTGAGGCGCGGGTCATGGCAACATTGTAACACGCCCGGGCGGCGCTGGGCGGCAAGCGCGGCCCACATCCGGGTCGAAGGGGAAGGGATGTGGAGCTATGCCGGGCTGCTGTGCGCGCTTGGAACGGGCGTCGTCGCCTGGTTGCGAAGCCGCACGGCGAACGGTACCTTCTACGAACGCGACGTCTACGGCATGACGCCGCGAAGCCATCGGCGTTATGCCTACGCAAGTGCCATTTTCGCACTCTACTTCATCGCCTCGGCGCTCCGGCCGGCGCTCCCCGCGGTGCCCGCACTGGGCGTCTTCGCGGTGGTCGCCATCCTGTACGCCTCGTCGTTCGTTCGGGGAGCCACCGGCGAGGACGAGTAGGCGAAACATCGCGGCTCGCGCCGCGGTAGATCGAACCGGCAGGGGACCGCTCCGTGGAGGACCGGATGAACGCACACAACATGATGCTCAAGCAGCAACTCGCGCCGCAGCAACTTCTCGCGCTGGAAGCGCAGATGCACTGCTATCGCAAGGAACCCGTCGTGGCGTTCCTGCTGGCGTTTTTTCTCGGCATCTTCGGCATCCATCACTTCTATCTGGGCCGGACTCGCCCCGGGATCATCATGCTGGTGTGCACGCTCTCGGTCGTCGGGCTCATCGTCAGCATCCCGTGGAAGATCGTCAACTGGTTTACCGTCTGGCGCGAATGTGCCGACGTGAACGACGAGATCGAGTACTGGTTGCTCTATCAAATGGTCCACGGCGCGCCGGCGGCGGACCCGAGCCGCCCCCCGATCGGCGGCTTGCCGATGACAGCCTGCTAGCCGGTACTAGTTGCCGGGGCGCACGAAGACGTTCCAGTACCACACGCCGTAGAGCCCCGCAATGCACGAGTAGGTAACGAGCGCCTCTGCCCAGAGAGCGAAGCGCTCGCGCGCCGCGAGGATCATCAGAACGAAGAGAAACGCGATGAAGTCGAGCGTGTGCCGCATGCCGTACTGCGCGTAACCGTTGACGTAGTACAGGAACGACGGCCCCGCGGTCAGGAACGCTGCAACCCACATCGTCACGACCTGATAACGCGGTCTGCGAGCGAAGAAGGCCAGCACGAGTGCGGGGCTCGTCCACGTAAGCGCCACGCCGGAGAACGTCGGCCGAATCCACGGCCACCGAGACGAGAAGTCCGGCGCCTGCACGAAGAACGACCATAGCTGATACGGCAGATTCGCGAACGAGAACGGTTCGCCGATGCGCGCGCCGATCGCATCCTCGTGGAAGAAGATCGTGTGCCCGCGGTCCCAGGGAACGCCCCAGCGCGCGAAGTTGTACCCCACCCACAGCAGAGCTGCCGGAATCAAGATCGCTGCCGTCTGCAGCAGAACGCGGCGCAGCTGCGTTCCGCGCACGAACTGCGCCCGCGATTGCGCGCCGAGACCGCCGTTGGCAATCAAATACACGATCGCCGGCAAAGCCATCACGGCCGTAAAGCGCGAAGCGATCGCACCGGCGTACAGCAGCACGACTAGCCACGGCCGGTTTTTCCCGGCGAGTTCCGTTAGCGCCAGCGTCATGAAGCAGACGGCCGACGTCTGCGCGACGAACCACACGTCGCCGAGCATAGAAGCCCAGAGCAGATCGGTGCCGGTAAGGTAGAAGGCACACAGCCAAAACGTCGTTCTCCCGGAGACTCCTAAACGCTCGCACAACTCCCAAGCGGCGCCGATCGTGATGCCGCAGAGGCCGACCGCGAGCAGCGTTTGGTTTGCCGCCGTGCCAAACAGCGCGACGAAGGGGATCATGAGAAATCCCGGCAAGGGATCGTTCACGATATAGCGGTGGCCGTGCCACAACACGGCGTCGATATACGGGCCGGGCCAGTCGATCCAGAAGCGGCCGTGCAGAACGGCGTTGGCGAAGAGCACGTAATTGTCGTACGGCGTCGAACGCGCATGCGAGAACAGCAGCGCTACTGCAAACGCAACGAGACCGGCGTAAAGCGAACGGTGTACCTTCAATCTTTCACCATCCGGTAGAGCGTCGGGTCACCGCCGACGGGCTGAGGGTAGTACCCCCGAACGGAGCCGAAGAGAATCCCGACCACGTAGACCGGGCGGGTCTTGGCCCACGCCGGCACGCGGCTTGCGTCGTCTTCCAGCCATGCGGTTTCGACGATGCGATTGCCTAAGCTGCGGTCGACGTAGGCCGCATAAGCTAGCGGCGTGGCGTAGATCCACGGGGCGATGAGAATGGCATTGGGCGGCGTGCGTTGCCGCACCGTCCGTATCACCGACTCGGCGCCGCTCGAGTTCCACTGGGCGAAGATATCGCGGTGGACGAAGAGCTGCCCTAGCGCCATGGCGGCCAGGGCGACGGCCGCGGCGCCCCGCCACGCGGGCCGGCGACGCAACGACTCGGCCACGGCGTATCCGGCAGCGACGGCAACGATCGCGAACGACGTCAGGTAGTAGCGATCCCGATCCGCCTCGACGGTATATCCAAACGCGAACGCCGTGGGAACCCAAGCGGCGAGAAGTGCCGCGATGCCGAGGAG
>JAKAPQ010000053.1:0-3266 GCA_021806945.1 bacterium
CGCTTGAAAAGCGGCTTCGATTCGCCGGCCGCCATCGCGCGAAAGGCCGAGACGCTGATTGCGCGGATGACCCCGCGCGCCGAGTGGGATAAGTGGCGCGTCTACGTCGCCGGGCGCCTGAAGGTCAACGTAGACGACCTCCGGAATAGCCGCTTCCTTGCAAACGGCGCGAACTTCTCGCCGCGCTTTGGGAGTCCGGGTGCAGCTGCCGGCCGTCACCTCTCGCTCGACGTCCAGTCGTTTTCGTTCGAACGCGAGGTCTTGGCAATCCTCATCGAAGAGCCGGCGCTCGCAGCCGAGTCCGGTCGCCGCATCGAGCCGCGGCGTTTCGGGAACGAGGTGTATCGCAGCATCTACGAGCGGTTGCTGGAGAACGCCGAGCGGCTGAATGCGACGGCTGATGTTTTTGCCCTGTTTGCCGAAGATACTTCGTGTGTGGAGGTCCTTTCGGCACTGGGGCAACGGGATCGCAGTTCGACCGTGCGTTACGCGGACTCCGGGCAGCGCCGGGCTCATCTCGAGCGAGTGGCCGAACGCTTGCAACTCGAAGACGAACGCCGGCGTTATCAGGAGTTGTCCCGGCGGATCGACGAACTCCTGACGGCGGGTCAGGCCGTAGGTGCGGACCTGCGCGGCGAGTTCGAGGCGCTCGTAACGAAACTCAAGGGATAGGTGCGCGGAGGTAATCGCGCTGCAACGGGAGAGGAGGTGATCGGAGCAAAGATGACTCGAAAAAAAATGGCCGCGGCAGGCGGCACGGCCGCTGCGGCGGTGGAGCAGGTACCGGCGACGCTCGAGGAGATCAAGAAGAAACTCCTCGACCGCGGGCGCAAGCTCCGGTCGCTGACCTACGAAGAGATCAACACGGCCTTCGACAATCTCGAGGACGTAAGCCCCGAGGCGATCGACGATCTCTTTGAAGAGATCTCCACGCTCGGCATCGAGATTATCGACGAACAAAAAGACGAGAAACCGGAGGTCGAGGAAGAGCGCGAAGAGGAGACGATCCCCGCCGGACTCGCGCTCGACGATCCCGTCCGCATGTACCTCAAAGAGATCGGCCGGGTGCCGTTGCTCTCGATGGAAGACGAAAAACGGCTGGCCATGAGCATCGAAGCCGGAGAACAGGCGCTGCTGGGCAACGGCGCGGCGGATTCCTCCATCGTGGCGGCCGGCGGCGAATCCAAGCGGCAGCTCACGGAAGCCAACTTGCGATTGGTCGTATCGATCGCCAAGAAGTACGTCGGGCGCGGGATGCTGTTTTTGGACTTGATCCAAGAGGGCAATCTCGGCTTGATCCGCGCGGTCGAGAAGTTCGATTATCGCAAAGGTTATAAGTTTTCGACGTACGCCACCTGGTGGATTCGTCAGGCGATCACGCGAGCGCTCGCCGACCAGGCGCGCACCATTCGCATCCCGGTGCACATGGTCGAGACGATTAACCGCTTGATCAAGATCTCACGCCAGCTTTTGCAAGAGCTCGGCCGCGACCCGTCGGTCGAAGAGATCGCCGCCGAGATGGGGCTGACTCCCGAGAAGGTCCGCGAGGTCATCAAGATCAGCCAGGAACCGATCTCGCTCGAAACGCCGATCGGCGAAGAGGAAGATTCACATCTGGGCGATTTCATCGAAGACCAGGAGGCGGTTGCGCCTGCGGAAGCAGCTTCGGTGATGCTGCTCAAGGAAAAGATGCAGGACGTGCTTCAAAACCTCACCGAGCGCGAACGCAAGGTTCTCGTCTTACGTTTTGGGTTGGAAGACGGCCATCAGCGTACGCTCGAAGAGGTCGGGCAGGAGTTCGGCGTCACCCGCGAGCGCATTCGCCAGATCGAAGCCAAGGCGCTGCGCAAGTTGCGGCACCCTTCTCGCGGCAAAGCCTTGAAGGACTACTGGTCGAACGAGTAGCGGGCCGTCACATCCCGCCCATGCCGGCACTCTTGCTCGGGTGCACGCGCGGATTCATGTACGCGAAGGCGCCGTTCGGATTGCGCAGCACCCAGAGTTCCAGATCCCAAAGATTCGGGAACGCAAAGACGTGAGCCACTTCGCCGGCGCTGCTCGCCTTGCCGAGTTTGACGATGGGTGCGGCGGTCGGGTGTTCGACGTTTCCTCCGGCGGCCTCGTACTTCTCGACGCTCGTCATCAGCTCGTACTGGTACTTTCCGTTCGGAAGCCTCAGGACCCAGTGCACGTGTGCGGGGAATCTGTGCCAGCGCTGCGGATCGATCCCCCACCTTGCAGGTTTACGTGCGTGCCGAGCCATCGGAACGGTGTAATCGGCGCCGAGCAACCGCCCATGCACGTCGTACCAGAGTTGACTCGGATGTTTGAGATCGCTCGTCCAGTGCGAGGGGTCTACGTAACTGATCGAGCCGGTACGGTCTTCGTTCGTGAACCGGAAGTACCCGGCTCTCTCAGCGGCGGCAGGCGTCGGATAGAGCGCCGAAAGCGTTTGCTGAACGGACCGCACGAACGGCATCTCCGCTGCGGACGGTTTGTCGGAGAGTTTGGTGGCGGCGCCGGCCGGGAGCGTTGCTAGGCCGACGGCGAAGGCGATCGAAGCGAAAAGCAGGCGTTTGAACACGGTCTGGTCCCTCGTTATGGGCTTGGCGACGGCGACGGCGATGGCGATGGCGATGGCGACGGCGACGCCGATGCGGTCGGTACGGGCGACGGCTTCGGCGTAGGCGGATGGAATCCCCGAGCGGTTGCGAACGGCTCGGGTGAGAACAGCGCGTGCGGCCGGACGAGCGTGAACGTGAACGGCGGCGGCGTGGCGATCGCGATAGCGCCGCCGGGGCTCGTTTTCAGCGTTGCCGCAGTGCGCGCGCGAATAGCCGTGCCCGGGCGCAGATCGACATCCGCGCCTTTGCGGACCACGCTGTAAATATAGTAGTAGGGAACCACGATGTCGGCCGCGGTATCGGCGATCGATTTGGTCGAGGCTTGCCCCGCGGTCATGTGCGGGTCGATGTGCGAGGTGGGCGTGTAGAGCGGCAACACTTGGCCGCCGGGCAGCGTCAGCGGTTCGAAGTTGATCGTTACCGATCCGTTGACGTTCGCCATCTGCGCGGGTGACGTTTGCACGACCTCGATATCGACCGGCGTTCCTGCGGGAGCGACCGTTACTCCGCCCACGATCAGCGGATCGCGCAGATGAGCGCGCACCACCGTTCCGGGTTTGGTCGAGTGCGAATCGATGGTTTGATCGAGTACGAAAAAGAGGCTCGAGTTGAGAGGCAGTATGGCGCCGGTCGCGGGCGGCG
>JAKAPQ010000053.1:3366-13620 GCA_021806945.1 bacterium
GCCTCGCGGACCGTCATGCCGCCCGGTTTCTTGGGTTGCGGGACCTTGGGGGTACTCATGGATATCCAAACCTCGGTTCTTTGCACCGCCCGAGAAGGACGGCAATCTCATGCTTCATATACTACAACGCACGACCGCTGCAGAAAGTTGGTATCGTTTTGGCCAAGCGAATCCTCGGCTCGATAATATACGCGGCCCTAGGCTTGCTCGCTCTGACCGCCGCCGGGCAGGCGCCCCCGAGCCCATACGTGCAGATCGAGCGCTTGGAACGTGCGCGATCCCTAGGTGGGGACCGACTGGCGCGCTACCTTTCTTCCCGCGACCCTCGGATCGCGGCGCGCGCGGCTCTCGCGGTCGGCCGGACCGAGCTGCTCGCCGGCGCGCCGCTGTTGGCCGCGCACCTGCACGATCCTCGATCGGGCGTGCGGGCCATGGCGGTCTACGGGCTCGGTTTGATTCGTGACCCCCGGTACGCTGCGGCTGTGATCGCTGCGGTCGGCGCTCGCAACGGGGCCGTAGCCGTCGCCGCGCTGGACGCGGTCGACCGTTACGAGGCGCCTCCGACGCTCTTCTCGCCTCGTCGCGAACGGGCGGCGGCACGCGCGCTCGCCCGCACGCTGCGGCAGCGGCGCGATCCTATTCTCCGGGCGCGGGCGGCAACCGCGCTCGAAGCATTCGGGACCGGCGCGATGGGTTTCTTCGCCGAGCGAACGCTGGTCGCGGCGTTCGCGTCCGAGCGCGACGCGTACGTGCGCTGGCATATCATGTGGGCGGTCTTCCGCGCGTATTCCCTGCGCGTGCCGAGAGCGTTTCTCACGCACGCGCTTCACGACCCGAGCGTGCTCGTGCGGATCGAAGCGGTCCACGCGCTCGGCCGCGTCGAGAACCGCGACGCGATCGCGGCGCTCGAGCCGATGACCCACGATCCATCGTGGCGCGTACAAGAACAGGCGCTCGAATCGATCCGCGAGCTGCGCGGGGAACCGCTTACCGCGCACCTGAAGGCGATTCCGGCCGGCGTCCACATCCCACCGCCGCGGCCCGACCCGTTCGCCGATCTTCCGGCGCTGCCGCGCGCGGCAGCGAACGCCAAACCCGCCGCTCCCACCGCGGCGGCTGCGATCTACCTGCCGCGAATCGATCCGACCACCTCGGCGCTGATGAACGGGCCCGCGCCGGGGCCGCATCCGCGCGTGCGGATCGTTACCACGAAGGGCGACGTCTACGTCGAACTCTACCCCGAGTGGGCGCCGCTTACGGTCGAGAACTTCCTCAACCTCTCCGGCGAAGGATACTTCGACGGGAATGCGTGGTTTCGCATCGTTCCGGATTTCGTCGTGCAGACCGGCGATCCGACAGGCACCGGCAACGGGGATGCGGGTTACACGCTGGTATCCGAGGAGAATCCGTTAGAGCAGGGCAGTTACGTCATCTCGATGGGTTTGAACTACACCGACCCGCCCGGCGCCCATGCGATTCGGGATTCCGCGGGCACGCAGTTCTACATCACGCTTTCGCCGCAGCTGCATCTGGATCGAAATTTCACGGTCTTCGGCAAGGTCGTCGGCGGATTCGGCGTACTGGGCCGGTTGATCGAATCCGATAAGATCGTCCGCGTCGAACGCATCCCGGACAGCGGCTCTTAGTACGCTGGCCCAGCTACGCCGGCGCTATTTTATCGACTCGACGTAGGTGGCGATGTCCAAGACCTCCTCATCGTTCAGACTGCCCGGATACAACTTGGGCATCGGCGGTTTCGGATTCTTTATCCACGCCACCGTCTGCGAGAGGTTCTTGCGCGAGGCTTCGTTTTGCAGAGACGGGCCGATGCTGCCCTGCCCGTCGGCTCCGTGGCAGGTTGAACAATCCTGCATATAGAGTCGCTTGCCTTCGGTCGCCTCGCCCGTAACGGCAACGGTGCTCGCAGGGGTGCTCGCAGACGCCTTCGTCGCCGCTACGGGCGTGCTCGGTGTTGCGGTGGGCTGACGGAGCGCTTCGGTGGGCTGACGCGGTGTTGCGATCGGTGCAGCCGTCGGGCTCCGGCGAGCCGGCACGGCCGCAAGATGCAGGGTCGAGGGCGCCGCGCGCCCGGCCGGCGTAGCGGCGGCGCGCCGCGTGGGCGCTACGCTCGCTTTAGGGTGCGCCGCGGCCGCCGTGCTTCGGGCGAGCGCAGCGGCAACGCGCCGGGAAGTGGGCTTGGCTGCGGTCCCCGGCGTAACGCTCGCCGCGGCCGGCGTAGCGGTCGGCGCTACGCCGGCCGTGTGTTTCGAGCATGCCGGAAAGATGAGAAGTCCAAGGGCCGCCGCTACGATGGGACCGCCGATTCCAATACGCATCATTCCTCCGATGTGTTGCCGCCCGGCCACCCTCTCGTCGGGGCGAACCGTGCTGCTATATACCGCGGTGCGGGTCAAAAAACCCGTTCACTTTGCAAAGACCGACGATAACGCGAACCAGGCGTTCTCCCGGCGCTCCAAGACGCGTCGATAGAAATAACTGGCCCAGTGCGTGCCGAACGGAACGTAGACGCGTACGCGGTATCCCTGCGCGACGAGTTGCTTTTGCAGTTCGGGCCGGCAGCCGTAAAGCATCTGAAACTCAAAGGCATCGCTGCCGATGCCGTGCTTGACTACGAACGCCTTGACCGCATCGACCAGCCGCACGTCGTGCGTGGCGATACCCGGGTACGTACCGCGCGTTAGGAGTTTCTCGGCCAGGCGCAGATACTCGCGGCGAATCGCGGGCATCTCCTTGAACGCGATCTCCGAGGGTTCGCTGTAGGCGCCCTTACAGAGACGGACGCGCGCGCGGAGTTCGATGGCGCGTTCCACGTCGCGCGGCGTGCGCCGCAGGTAGGCCTGCAGCACGAGCCCGACGTTGTCGTAACGCGCGAACGCGGCTTCGAAGAGGTCGAGCGTCTGCTGCACCACGGCGGAGCCTTCCATATCGATGCGCACGAACGGGTCGGCGTTTGCTCGCGCGCGCTCGAGAACCGTGCAGAGGTTATCCAGTGCGAAATCGCCGCCGAGGAGCAGCCCCATCGCCGTGAGCTTAACCGAAACGTTCGTCCGAACGCCGGCATCGGCAATCGCGTCGAGCATGGAAAGGTACGCGTCGCGCGTCTTGACGGCAGCCTCGCGCTCGAGCACGTCTTCGCCCAAGAAATCGAGCGTTGCCGTCATGCCCAGTGCGTTGAGCCCGCGCACCGCCTCGATCGCCGATGCGATGTTTTCGCCCGCGACGAAGCGCTTTGCCAGGAAGAAGAAGCGCCGCTGGAAGGTGGAGTCCGCAGCCAGGAGCCGGTCGATCACGGTCATGCGCTCTTTATACTACGCGGCGGCGTATGGCCCATTGCATGCCGACCACGATGGCCGCCAGGACGGCAAACCCATAGCACAGCGCGAGGGCGGGGCCGACGCCCTCGGCCGAGAGCGTGACGTAAAGGTAGACGGGAAGCGCGGTTGGGTGGAAAGCCACGATCGAGGTGGCGCCGTACTCGCCGATCGCGCGCATCCACGCGAGCAGAATCCCCGCTAGGACGTTGGGTGCGGCCAGCGGCAGCGCTATGCGGAAGAAGACGCGCCCCGGCGACGCGCCGAGCGTGCGTGCCGATGCTTCGTAGATCGGGTCGAGCGAGGCGAACGCGGCGCAAGCCGTGATCGCGACAAAGGATCCTGCGACGAAGAACTCCGCAAGTGCGACGCCCCACAGCGAATCGACGAGAACGATACCGTGAGCGGCCAACCATGCTCCGAGCGGAGCGCGTGCCCCGAAGCTCTCCAGCAGAATAATGCCGGATGCGACCGGCGGGAATGCGAGCGGCAACGCAAGCGCGAAGAGCGCCCCGCCGCGCCGGCGCGCGTCGGCGTGGGCGAGGGCGTAGCCCGCCGGCACGCCGAGCAGCGTCGCGACGCCCGCCGCGATGCACGAAGCGATGAGGGAGACGCGCAGCGCGTGCTGCGCGCCGGGAGCCGAAAAGGCGGTGACGAGCGCGGCCGGGGGAATGGCCGCCAGCATCCCCACGACGGGCCCGAGCATGACGAGCAGCAGCAGGAGCGCTGCGAGCGCGAAGATGGGGCTCGTGTGCGATCGGTCCATAGATGAAACTTTACCAAATCATGATTTGCAAGCGAGGCCGTTCGAAGGGGCGGGCGGAAATGCACGCCCATGACTGTGCAGGCTTGGCGCGTACTCGTCGCCGACGACGATCCCGCGATTTGCACGCTGATCGAAACGGTTCTGCGCAAGGGGCCGTACCAGATCGTCCTTCGAAACGATGCGGAGACCGCGCTCGTCGCGCTCGACCGCGACGGTCCCTTCGACGTCGTCGTTTGCGATTTCATGCTTCCGGGCATCTCGGGCATCGATCTCATCGAGCGCCTTCGCAGCGACGGCCGAACGCGCCGCGTACCGATTCTGATGATCAGCGGTCATAACAACTACGCCATGGAAAAACGGGCTATGGCGGCGGGTGCCAATCTCTTTCTCAACAAGCCTTTCACCATCTCGCAACTGCGTACCGCAGTCAACAGCCTGCTTGCGCAACCGAAGGTAGATCCCTTCGCGAACGCGCCCGCCGCTTCGCGTTAGCACTTGTCGTTCCTAAAGATCCTGGCGGTCGCGTTCGCGCTGGCACTCGACGTGTTTGCGGTGAGCGTGGGCGTGGGGATTCGAACGATACCGCGCCACCTGAAGATCCGCATCGGTATCGCATTTGCCTCGGCGGAGGTCGCGATGGTCGTAATCGGCGCGGCCTTGGGCATGGCGGCGGACCGTCTTCTCGGCGGTGTCGCCGGCTACTTCGGCTTCGTGGCGCTGGTAGGCTTGGGCGTCTACATGATCGTGGAGAGCCGGCGCGAGGCCGAGCTCGCGGTACCGGTCGACTTCTCGCGCGGCTGGGGCTTGCTCCTCGCCTCCCTTTCGATCAGCCTGGATTCCCTCGGCATCGGGTTTTCGATCCTGTACGTCGGCGTGCCGCTGATCGAGGCGCTCGTGACCATCGCCTTCGTTTCGGTCTGTGCCACGAGCCTCGGGCTGCTTCTCGGGCGCGCGCTGGGCCGGCGCGCCGAGGAGCGGGCCGAGTTGTGGTCCGGAATTCTGCTCGCCGCAACCGGCGTTGCCTTCGTGCTTCTCAGAGCGCTTCATATCGGCTAGAGAGGTCGGCGAACCGGGGCACGAAAGCGGGCGGCGTGAGAGTCGGTGATGCGCTGCTCGATCTTGCGCGCGCGGGGGGTGCGCGTTCGCTCTTCGTCGTCGGCACCGGGAAAAACGTCGGGAAAACCGTGGTCGTCCGGGCCGTCGCCGAGCGTGCGGTCGCGCGCGGGCTGGCGCTGGGGATCACGTCGCTCGGCCACGACGGAGAATCTGCCGATGCCCTCGACGCGCAGGCGAAGCCGCGCCTGCGCCTTGCGCCGGGGACGCTCGTGGCTACCGCGCGCAACGTGCTTCCGCGGCATCCCGCGAGCGAGATTCTGGATCTCTCGGATCTGCAGACGGCAGCCGGCACGCTCCTCTACGCGCGCGTAAGGCGGCCGGCGGACTACGAACTGGTCGGGCCCCCAACCGCCTCGGGCATCCGCAGCGCGGTCGCGCGTCTCTTCGAATTCGGCTGCGAACAGACGATCGTCGACGGTGCGATCGATCGCGTAGCGGCGCTCGCCGGCGGCGAAGATGCGATCGTGGTGGCGACCGGAGCGAGCGGTGCGGCGTCGCAGGCCGAAGCCGTCGAAACTGTCGCCGCGTTGGTGCGCCGCTTGAGCCTTCCGCGATACGATCCATCGCAGCCATTCGTGCGGGTCGAAGGCGCGCTGACGGCGGCGCTCGCGGCGCGTTTCACGGAGTCCGCGGAGCGGCACCAAATCGTCGTCGGGGACCCGACGCAGATTGCGATCGCCGGGAAGGCCTTCGACCGCGTCGCCGACCGGCTTGCGTTACGCTGCGAGCGGCCGTTGCGCGTCGTGGCGGCGACGGTCGCGCCGATCGGCCGCGAGGGCTACTTCGAACCCCGGGGGTTCGCTCGCGCGGTTGCGGAGGCGACCGGCTTGCCGACGTTCGACGTCTTTGCGGCTGCGATGGTCGCGGCATGAGATTCTCGCGTTTGGCCGACGCGCCGACCGCGCGGGCGTTGCAACTCGAATGGCTGCAGCGCGCGCTCGAGCCCGCGAGCGAGTACGGGCGCCGCGCGTTCGCGGAACTGTCACCCCTGCGCCGCGGCGAGGAAGGCGCCGCCGCCGCGCGCTCTTCGCGCGTGGCCGAGCTCGCGCGCCGCTTAGACGGCTCGCGAGTCGAGGGGCTGCGCGCGACCCTGCGTGGAATGCCGGACGCGCTGCAGGCAATCGCCGGCGCGGCTATCGGCGGCGTGCTGACCGACGCCGAGTTCGTCGAAATCCAGCGCTTGCTCGACGGCGCCTCTCGCATGGAGAGCCTGCTCGGCGACGCCGGCGATCTGCTTCCCGCGCTCGACGACGGCCTGCGGAGCCTCGGCGGCGCGCTCGAATGTGGTCGAACGCGTACCGGCGGCTTCTATCTCGCCGACGATTTCGATCGCGGCCTTTCGGCGGCACGCGCCCGGGCGGCGGAGGCGCAGAGAGAGTACGACGCGGTGCGCGAGCGGCTCGTGCTGCGCGTAGCCGCGACCTTGGGGCGCGAGGATCTTCCCGGCGACGAGTTCGTCGTGATGCGCGACGATCTACGCGGCCCGCTCTCCGCTCAGATTCGCGTCGTCCGGGAGGCACCGACCTACTTTTTGTGCGAGCTCGAACTCGACGCCGCGACGGTCGAGGCGCTGTGTGCCCGCGACGCGGCGGCCGAGGATGTTGCATCGGCCGAGGAGGCCGTGCGCGCCCGGCTTTCGGAGTTGGTGCGCGCGCGGGCGCGCGAGCTCGAGGTTCTCGCGGGGTCGATCGGTGCGATCGATGTCGTCGTCGCGCAGGTACGCTTCGCGCAGCGCTACGCCTGCGTCGCAGCGGAGATTGCAGAGGAGCCGGTCGTCGCCTTTCAGGAAGCGCGGTTCCTTCCGCTGGCTGCGGAGCTCGAACGCGAAGGCCGCAGCTACGAACCGATCTCGGTGGATTTGCACGACGTCGCCGTCCTCACCGGCCCGAACATGGGCGGGAAGAGCATCGCCCTTCGAACCTGCGGATTCATCGCAACGCTGGCGGCCTTCGGCATCCCCGTACCCGCGGCGCGCGCGCGCGTCGGCCTGTTCGAGGAGATCGCGTGGCTCGGTATCGGAGGCGAACGTGAGGCGGGCGGTTTGCTCTCTTCGTTCGCGGAGGAAGTCGTGCGCCTGCGCGACATACTGGCGCGGAGCGCGCCGCGGATGCTGGTGCTGGCCGACGAGTTCGCGCGCACGACCACCCCGCACGAGGGCAAGGCTCTGGTGATCGCGCTGGTCGGTGCCCTGCGCGCGCGCCGCCGTACCGCGCTCTTGGCCACGCACCTTGCCGGCATCGCGGAGGCGACGGGCGCGCGTCATTTCGCCGTGCGCGGCATGCGCGGCGTGCCCGCGGCACCGCCTCGCGGAGACTTGCAGGCGGCGCTCGCACTCTTGGCCGCGTCGATGGATTACTCGATCGAGGAGCTCGCGGAAGGCGGCGAGCGGCCGGCCGACGCGATCGCGCTCGCACGTCTGCTCGGCCTCGACGACGACCTCATCGCCGCCGCGCGCTCCGCTCTCGAGCGTTAACCTGCTTAACAGGCTGCGGGAAAACCCCCGCCGCCGTCTCGAACTCGCCTGTTCCGCTGAAAGCTTCGTCGCTCTTCGGTCACAACGCTACGGCGTTGCTTCCTCATCGCTCCTCGTTTCGACGAAACATTCGGGCCCGATCCGGACACCGCGGGTTTTTCCGCAATTAAGGGGTCGCCGAGGGCTTGTCGAAAGACGCCCGCATGGATCCGCTGATCGTTACGGTGGCGCCCGTCGGCGCCGAACTGACTCCCCGGCAGACGCCGCACTTGGCCGTAACTCCGGAGCAGTTGGGCGAGGTCGCCCACGCCTGCCGGGAGGCCGGAGCCGCGCTCATCCACGTGCACTGCCGTAACGACGACGGCACCAACACGCATGAAGTCGCGCGCTTCAAGCAGGCCTACGATGCGATCCGCGCGCGCAGCGACCTGATCGTGCAGTTCTCGACCGGCGGCGCGATCGGCATGACGCCACAGGAACGTGCGGCGGTATTGCAACTTCGCCCCGAGATGGCGACGCTCACGTGCGGCACGGTGAACTTCGGTGACGAGGTCTTCGAAAACAGTTTTCCCATCATGCGCGGGATACTCGCCGCGATGAACGAGTACGGCGTACGGCCGGAGCTCGAGATCTTCGACAAGGGGCACCTCTCGAACGCGCGCGTACTGGAGCGAGAGGGCCTGCTCTCGTTCCCGCAGCACGTCGACTTCGTGCTCGGGGTTCCGGGCGGGCTGGAAGCCGACGCGCGCAATCTCTGCGATTTGGTAGGGTATCTGCCGGCCGGCTGCACGTGGTCGGTCGCGGGCATCGGCCGCATGCAGCTGCCGATGGCCACGATGGCGATCGCCATGGGGGGACACGTGCGCGTCGGCCTCGAGGACAACATTTATTACTCGAAAGGGCGTTTGGCCCGGAACGACGAGCTCGTAGCCCGCATAGTCCGCATTGCGGCCGAGCTCGGCCGGCCGGTGGCGACGCCCGACCGTGCCCGCGAGATCCTGGGAATCTAGCCTCCAAGCCGCCGAGGGCCGGGCTCGCAGGATATCCCTGCGCACAGGAGATGCTACTCAAGGACCCTAACTAGCGCGGGTCCGTCACGGCGAACGTGCCCCGGATTCGGAGGATTCGAGCCTGTTTAATTACGTCGTCCGGCGAACGCTGCAGGCGATACCGCTGCTGGCCTTGATCTCGCTGATCCTCTTCATCATTCTCAACAACGCGCCCGGCGGGCCGCTGGCTCCGTACCTCCAGAATCCGCACATCACGCCCGCGGACATCGCGCGGCTCAAACATAACCTCGGGCTCGACAAGCCGATCTGGTACCGCTACCTCGTTTGGATCGGCCACGTGCTCCGCGGCGACATGGGCTACTCGACCAGCAACTCGGAGCCGGTACTCCAAGCGATTCTGCAGCGGCTTCCGGCGACGCTCGAACTGATGGGCGCATCCTTCGTGCTCTCCATCGTCGTAGGGTCGGCGGCCGGGATATTCTCGGCGATCCGCCCCTACTCGTTTGCCGATTACTTCATCACGACGTTCGCGTTCTTCGGCTACTCGATGCCCGTCTTTTGGTTTGCGCTGATGATGCAGCTCGCGTTTGCGGTGCACGGTATTCCACTCCCGTTCGGCTACCAGATCCAACTTCCGTCGGCCGGCATCTCGACCCACGACCGCTTCTTCCTGGGTGACAGGCTCGAACACCTGATCCTGCCCACGGTCGTCTTGGCGCTCTTGCAACTCGCGCTCTACAGCCGGTTCATGCGCAGCTCGATGCTCGAGGTGATGAAGACCGACTATATGCGGACGGCATCCGCAAAGGGCCTCGATTTCAAGACGGTCATCTTCAAGCACGGCTTGAAAAACGCGCTCATCCCCATCGTGACGGTCACCGCGCTGAATCTGCCGAGCCTGGTGGGCGGCGCCATCGTCACGGAGACGATCTTCGCCTGGCCCGGGATGGGGCGCCTGTTCTTCAATGCGCTCGGCCAGAGCGACATCGCCCTGCTCATGGGGTATCTATGCTTGATCGCGTTCCTCGTCGTATTTTTCAACCTCGTTGCCGACGTTGCCTACGCCTGGCTCGACCCGCGCGTCAAGTACGATTGAGGGCATCGTAACTATGGCCGTTGGTTTCGCTCCCGAGTATCCGCCGTCCGGCGTAGAAGAAGACGACTTCCAGTTTGCCAAGAGCAGCGTCTGGAAACGCTTTCGCCGCCATCGCCTCGCAATGGTCGGCGTGCTGGTGCTGGCCGTCATGGTGCTCGTCGCGGTCTTCGCCAAGCAGCTCGCTCCGTATAACCCCGACGCCATCGACCAGGTCCACTGGCAGGGCAACCCGCTTCCGCCGTGCTTCCTGAACGCAGCGCAATGCGCGGGCCACCTCTTGGGCACGGACGAAGTGGGGCGCGATCTGCTCTCGCGCCTGATGTTCGGAGCGCGCATCTCGCTGACCGTCGGCGTCTTTGCCGTCCTGATGGAGATTATCATTGGGACGTTCCTGGGCGCGATCGCGGGATATTACGGGGGCTGGATCGACTACGCGATCATGCGCATCACCGACGTCTTCT
>JAKAPQ010000223.1 GCA_021806945.1 bacterium
TTTCGGGGTCCTCTTTCTCCAGAAAGAGCAGCTGCGCAATCACGAGATTGGCCAGCTGGTCGTCGATCGGTCCCCCGACGAAGACGAGCCGATCCTTGAGCAGACGAGAGTAAATATCGAACGCTCGCTCACCCCGCGCGCTCTGCTCCACGACCATCGGGACCAGGTGACCCATATCTCTTCCCCCTTGAAGTGCTCGCACGCACGCTACGGAAGCAGACGCTGTGTGGCCCCTTGGGGCCATGGCTATTAACTACGACGCAGTCGCGGTGGTTGCTTCCTCCATGCGGGCGTTTTCCACCAGATACTCCACCGTCTTGTTCCGAACGATGCCGTCCCGCAGCGAGGGCAGGCTGTTGCCGAGGGCGGCGCGGACGCGCTCTACCGGTTGCCCGTACTGCTCCGCAAGCGCCTGTAACTCGGCCGCAATCTCGGCGGGCGTCGCCTCGATTCGTTCGGTCTTCGCGATCTTCTCGAGCAACAGCATGCTCTTGACATTGCGCTCGGCGTCCGGCCGGTACTCCGCGCGCAGATCGTCCTCGCTCTTACCGATGCCCGCGAGATACTCTTCGAACGGCACCGCTGCGCGCGACGCGCGGCTCCGGAGATCGCTCAGCATGCTCTCCACCTCACGCAGGACGAGAGTCTCCGGCAGCGGGAAATCGTGAGATTCCAGCAGCTGCCCGATCGCTTGATCGGCGAGCTCCCGGCGCGACCGCGACTGCGCTATCGCTTCCAACCGCGTGCGTACGTCGGCTTTCAAAGCGTCTAGGGTCTGATTTCCTGAAACGGCCTTGGCAAACTCGTCGCCGATGACGGGGAGTTCGAACTCCTTGATCTCGTGGACCCGAACGCTGAAGATCGCCGTCTTGCCAGCCAGCTCCGCCTGCGGGTATCCCGCCGGGAAGGTGGCCTCGACATCCCGGTGCTCGCCGGCCTGCATCCCCACGATGCCCGCGACGAAGCCCGGAACGAACCGGTCCTCGCGGAGCTCGGCCATCTGCCCGTTGGCCGCACCCCCCTCGAACGCAACGCCATCGATCGTCCCTTCGTAGTCCATCGTGACCACGTCGCCGATGGCCGCGGCACGATCGACCGGGACGAGCGTCGCGCGCTCGCGCGCCAGGGTATGAAGGCTTCGCTCGACATCCCCGTCCTCGACAACGTGAGGCTCGCTCCGCAGCGCTAGGCCTTTGTACTGCCCGAGATCGATCTCGGGCCGAACGTCCACAACGGCCTTGACCCGCGCCGGCCGATCCGGCTCCACCGGCAAGAGTTCCAGCGCCGGCCGGTCCACCGGCTCGAGACCGTGCTCCAAGACGGCGCGAGCGTAGGCCTCGGGGACGACGTCGTCCATCGCTTGGCTCGCGATGGCCTCGCTCCCGTAGGCCTGTTCGAATATTGCGCGCGGCACTTTGCCGGGCCGAAAGCCGGGCAGCTTCGCCTTCTTCACGAGCTTGCGGAAGGCACGCTCTCGCGCGGCTTCGATCTCCTCCAGCGGGATGCTGATCTCAAGTTCGACTTTGGTAGGCGCGAGTTTGGTAAGGGTCGACGTCGTAATGGCGGCATTCTCCTCGAGCGGCGGGGTCTCGGCAGCCTGCCGCACCACGGTGGGGGTTAGCGGAAGACGAGATTCGAACTCGCGACCCTCGCCTTGGCAAGGCGATGCTCTACCACTGAGCTACTTCCGCATCTGCGCGGTGCCGGGGCTCTGGGCAAGCAGAGACTCGAACTCTGAAGGGTTGCCCCACTGGAACCTAAATCCAGCGCGTCTGCCAGTTCCGCCACTTGCCCATCGGCCGGCCGACGCGGTTCGGCGACCCCGTTAAATATAACGCCTCCCGCTCGATTCCTGTTCGCGCCGCCAAATCTTTGCTCGTGCGCGAGCGCGCAAAAGGCCCGGGAACGTCGCGCGTTCACGGGCCTTTACTCTGGTGCACCGCGAAGGACTCGAACCTTCAACCAATTGATTAAGAGTCAACTGCTCTACCATTGAGCTAGCGGTGCTTGCTTGTGCGCCCTCTGGGACTCGAACCCAGGACCAACGGATTAAAAGTCCGCTGCTCTACCGACTGAGCTAAAGGCGCAACCGCCTGTAGTTTAGCGATGTTTCAGCCGTTTGACAAGCGGCCTGCGCAGCGATTCATCTCTTACGCCCGCAGCGGGCGACCGTCCTGCTCAAGCGCGCGTGGCGCGGGCGGATCGGCCAAAGGCTCCCGGGTACATGTTGGTCAGATCGGCAGCCGTCAGCGGCCGTGCGTACAAGTAGCCCTGCGCGTACGCGCATCCGAGGTTACGCAGCGCATCGCGTTGCCGCGGCGTCTCTACGCCTTCGGCGACCACATAGACCTCGAAGGCGTCGGCCAGGCTCATGAGGGTCTTGACGATCGGCTCGCTTGCCAGTTCGCCGTCTGAGCCCGCAACGAACGAGCGGTCGATCTTGATCGAGTCCACTCTAAACTGCTGCAGATACCGCAGCGAGGAGTAGCCGGTACCGAAATCGTCGATGCACACCTTGAAACCACGAGCGCGAACCCGTTCGAGGATCGCGCTCGGCCGCATGCGCGAGTCGAGGATCACGTTTTCGGTAATCTCGATCGTCAGGTCGCGAGGATCGATCCGGAAATCGTGCGCCGCCTGCACGAGTGTCGCCTCAAAATCCGGATCGACGATCTGGCCCGCCGACGCATTCACGTGCATTGCAAACCCGCGCACCTCGCCGCTGCCCTGCCTCCAACGCGCCAGCTGTTCGCACGCCGTTCGCACGACGAAGCGGCCGATGGCCGGCGCCATCCCGGTCTGTTCGGCGAGCCCCACGAAAGCGAGCGGTTCAATCGGACC